>JAKIWD010000034.1 GCA_022750205.1 Thermoplasmata archaeon | reverse complement strand
CGTTCTCCTCACCGGGCAGGTATCCGAGCCACTGGCAAGCGGGAACGCGGGACTCGCACCACGACTTGAACCACGTCAAGTTCCATACCTGGTCGGCGACCGGTTGGTACGTCCCGCCTCCGGAGGGGGCGGTGTAGTACGTACCGGTGGTCGGATCGTAACTGCTCCCATTGCCGCCGAACCGGAACCAGGTGATGGGGGTGGAGTTCAGGAACGCGCCCGTGGCGACGAGCTGGGTGGTCGGCGATCCGTCGTCCCCGAAGACGACCGCGTAGAATGGATCGGCGAGGTGGGATCCGGCGAAGCGGCCCAGCGAAAGGGTCGCGTTCACGGGAATCCCCAAGGGCGGCGGGGGCGGCCCGTGTCGTTCGCTCGCCAGGCGAAGGCTTACGACCACCGGAACCGCGACGAGGAGCACAACGGCCAGGACGAGCAGGAAGCGATGGAGTTCGTGGCGGCGTTCACGGTCGTACACGCGATTCGGACGATCCCCTTGTCTTCCCCGCGGTCGGCGCCGCCGGAGGCGGTCCGCAGTCCCGGAGCAGCCCGACCACGCGCCGGGGTCGATAAATCACATGCTACTGGGCGGCCGTGGGGGGGGTGGTTCAGTAGTTGTTGATCAGGAGGATGCCTTGCGAGACGAGCACGAGCGTCTTGGGGAGGAGCACACCGCTCCGCACCGTGGGGGTCGAGGTCAAGGGGCTCCAGGCGTAGATCGAGCCGGTCACCCCGACGGGGAAGACCGACGGGAGCCAACCCAAGCCCACGCCGTAGCTCACGTTCGTGTTCACGAGGAGCATGGATTGGTGCGTGCCGTTGCGGATGAGGATGCCGAAGAGACCCCCGATCGAGGGGGTCGAGAACCCGATAGGATAGTCGGTCCCCATCGTCATGTTCGCGAAGATCCGCTGGTAGAGGTACCCCTGGGCCGAGATGTTCCCGGTCGTGGTGTTGAACAGCGAGCCGCTCGCGAACAGCGTGAACATCGATTGATTCGACAGGAGCGATTGGATGACGGACGCCGCCACGAACGGCGCCCCGGCGTACGTAGCCGCGAAGGGGCTCAGGTTGCCGCTCGGGCCGGCCTGGTACGCGCCGAGTTGGACGGGGAGGCGCGCACAGCTCGGGCACGCTGGCGCGATCAGAGACCGGAAATGCGCGCTGGAGTTGGTGATGTTCGACTTGGTGGTCAGGGCCCAGTAGAACTGCGAGAGGTTGGTCGTCGACGCGTTGCTACCCGGGAAATCGTGGTAGGCCATCGCGACGACCTGCGTGCCGACCTCGGAGGCGGTCTCGGAGATGAACGATGGGTCGCACGCGCAGGACGATTCGATACCGACGAACTTGTCGTGCGGGTAGACGGCGGAGACCGCGGTGATGTAGTCCTGGACCATCGTGGCGTAGTCTTCGTTCGTGGGTTGGGAATTGTCGCGGGTCGACCAGTCGGTGAGATTGATCCCGTAGTGGGTCCAGCCCGCCGGTTCGTTGCCGAACTCCCAGAGCGTAGGGGCGAAGTTCAGGACGGTGTGGAACCACTCGGCGTAATGGACGGCATAGGTGGTGTTGTTCTCCTCGGCCGGCAGGTAGCTGAGCCATTCGCAGCGGGGGGTCCGGGAGTTGCACCACGACTTGAAGGCGGTGAAGTTGACCAGTTCACCGGGGGACGCGACGTAGTGGCCGACCCCGCTCGGGGGCGGGATGTAGCTCGTTTGGTTTGTCGGATCGTACCCGTCTCCCCCTCCGGTGAGGCGATACCAGGTGATGGGGGTGGAATTGTAAAACAGCCCCTGATTGGTGTGGGTCGTCGCGGAGTTTCCGGTCTCGCCGTAGGCGACCGCGAAGAACGGGTTGGCGTCGTGGGTGCCGGCGCTCCCTCCTACGGACAACGAAACCCAGGCGTGGGCCGGCTCGATCGTCGACGGGACCCGCAGTCCCTCGCCGGGGGGAAGCGCTGTCGGCGTGATGGTCGGGACCGGGTTCGCGGCGACCAGGAGCACCGCCAGGACGGCGATGGCGGGTACGAAGCGCGGGAGCACCGTGAGGGAAGTGAGTGCACGCCCCCACCCGGCACAGGGGCGAACTGGTTGCAAAACCGACCTTCCTGCATATATGCGTATTGGAGTCGGGTCGCGCCCGTCGCCTTGGCTGGGTCGGCGTGAGACGCCACCGAAGGGCTCGGACGGCGAGGTGGCGCCCGACAAGTCGGGCATGGGCGGCCTCGAAGAGGCCCGGGGCCGGCGATCTCCGAGCGGCCTTGTGACCCTCGCACTCGGCGGCCCGGGCGCCCGCCGGCTCGGTCTCCCGTCACGCTCTATACGCGGCGCCCCATCCGGATCCGATGTTCGAATACACGGGCATTCGCGTTCGCGACCTCGACGCGTCGCGCCGGTTCTACGTCGCGGGGCTCGGACTCATCCCGATCGGGAACGGCCGGACGGAGACCGGCGGGCGATGGGAACGGCTCCAGGACCCGACCAGTGGACTACGCCTGGAGCTCAACTTCTACGCCGATCAATCCCCCTACCGCGAGGGGGACGAGCTCGACCATCTGGCCTGGACCACGACGGAACTGGACGCCCTGATCCACCGACTCGAGGCGTTGGGGGGCCGGCTCCGATTGCCCCCCGTGGAGCAGTCCGAAGGACGCGTCGCATTCGTGGCCGACCCCAACGGGGTCTGGATCAAGCTCTGGCAGCGGAGCGATCCCGACGTCGCCCCCACCTCGCGCGCGATGGAGTGATTCAGGGTCGCCCGGACGCGCGGCGCGGGCCGTCAGCGACGGGGATATGAGGTGGGGTCGGTCTCCGACGCCGAGATCTCCTTGGACGCCTCTCCGGGCGAAGCGGGGCCGCCCTCGACCGCCCCGCCGACGGCCCGCCGCTCGCTCGCGCTGAGTTCGAGCGGGGTCTTCCTGGCCAGCCTGGCGATCCAGGCGATCGGGGTGGTCGCGAGTTTCTTCCTCTACCACAACGTCAACCCGATGCTCCTCGGGATCGTCCTGCTGTACATGATCATCGCCTCCTCGATCACGGGGATCGGCGATCTCCGGGTCGGGACGGCCTACGTCTTCTTCGTCGCCCGAGGACAACCTCCCGAACGGTCGACGGGGACCTACCTCGCCGTGCGCCTCGCCATGGTCGGCGCGGCCGGCGCGGCCCTGTTCTTCCTGGGGCCGCTCCAGGGCACGACGTTCACCTACGCCGTGGGCGCCGGGCAGATCGAGATCCTGGCGGTCTTCATGGCGCTGCCAGTGTTGTGGTCGTTCCAGACGGTCTACACCCAGCTGTGGATCGCGAAGGGGGACTCGCTTCGGGGGCAGTACCCCCTCCTCCTCGAGTCGCTCGTCCGCACACCGGCACTCGTGTTCATCGCGCTCCACGACCCGACGATGACCGGGCTGACGCTCGCCTATCTCGCCGGGGCGGTCGCATCGACCGCCTACTCGCTGCCGACCGTGCTGCGCTACGCGCACGGGTTCGACCTCCGGGAGGCGGTACGGATGTTCCGCTACGCGTGGCCCCTCATGGGAGGCCTCCTTCTGGCGTACCTCGCGGGGAACATCCCACCCTTCCTGGTAACCTACTACCTCGGTAGTACCTGGCTGCCGACGTTCTCCGCGGCCAATGGTTGGCGGATCCTCGCGCTCTCCCTGCCGGCCGCCGTCGCCACTCCGCTCTTTCCCCACCTGTCCGGCCTCCATCGACTCAAGGAGTACGAAGCGGTGCGTGACGGTACGTGGAAGGCATTGCGCTACAGCGCGATGATCGTCATCCCGGGCGTAGTGGCCACGGTGGTCTACCGGACCAATCTGCTCTACATCTTCAGCGGGGGCGGCTACGCCAGGTTCGGCTCGACACCGCTGGCGATCCTCGCGCTCGCCGTCGTTCCGGCGACGCTCGCCCAGATCATCGGTACCTCGCTCAACGCGATCGGAAAGCAGCGCCTGGAGCTGTACCTCACGAGCATCCAGGTCGCCGTCCTGCTGGTCCTGGCCGTCGCCCTCTTCCAGCCGTTCTATCTGTTCGGCTACACACGCGGCTCGCCGGAGAACGGCCTCATCGCCGCGTGTCTCGCGGTGCTGCTCTCGGCGATCGTCGGGCTCGTGGTCAATACCTACTTCATGGAACGTCTGCTCGCGGTGCGCATCCAGCTGCTCCCGGTGGCGCGGATGAGCGTGGGCGCGATCGCCAGCTTCTTCGCGGTCGCCCAGCTCAACGACTTCATCCCGGTCAACCGCTACTACGAGCTGGCGGGCGGCCTCCTCCTCGGGTTCGTGGCGTACTTCCTGGTCATCGCGCTTCTCGGCGAACTGACCAAGGAGGACGTGATCTACATCGGCCGGTCGATGGGGATACCCTGGTCGTTGACCGTGGCGTTCTCGAAGGTCTGTTGGCGCCACGAATCGCCCGCGGTCAACGTCGCCCTCCCGGGCGCGGCGGCGGGATTGGCCCCGCGGATGGAGGACGACTTCGGCAAGGAAGGCGAGTCGACCTCCCCTCCGCTGTCGTGATCGAAATCGACCGACGGAGCGCCCCGAACCGCCCCCCACCTCAGCCCGTTGGAGCGCCCTCACCCCCGATATATACCGGGACGCGGCTCCGCGCCGGTTCATGTCGGCCGAGGCGCTCGACGCCCGCGAGGTGCGCAAGGTCTACCGGCCCCGCTCCGGGCCGGAGGTCGAGGCACTCGCCGGTGTCTCGATGCACGTTGCGCGCGGTGAGCGCGTGGGCTTGCTCGGCCGCAACGGCGCGGGCAAGACCACGCTACTCAAGATCGCCTCGACGCTCCTGCGCCCGACCTCCGGGCAGGTGACGGTCTTCGGCCACTCGGTCGATACCGAGGCCGACTCGGTCCGGCCGCTGATCGCCGTCGTGCCGCAGGAGGGCAAGCCGTTCTTCCACCTCACGCCCCAGGAGCAGGTGCGCACCTACCTCCGCGCGCGGGGGTTCGACCGGGCGACCGCCGTGGCGCGGACCGCCGAGGCGCTCGGCGAGATGGGGCTAGAGGAGGTCCAGGATCGCCTCTCGATCACGCTTTCCGGCGGGCAACGCCAGCGCGTCATGGTCGCCACCGTCATCGCCACGGAGGCGCCGTTGATCTTCCTGGACGAGCCGACGATCGGGATGGACCCGTTCGCGCGCCGGGCGGTGTGGGAGTCGATGCGACGGTTGACCCGACGCGGGTCGACGCTCCTATTGACGACCCATTACCTGGACGAGGCGGAGGCGCTGAGCGAGCGTCTCTATATCGTCGAGCGCGGGAAGGTGCTGCTCCAGGGGACCGCGGACCAGCTCAAGCGCGAGGTCGGCGGCAGCCTGCGCGTCTCGATCACAGGGGGCACCGCCCGTCGGGACCAGTTCGCCTCCTTCGGGAATCTTGTCCCCGACGGCGAGACCCTGCACATCGTCACCGGACCCGAGCGGCTCAACGAGATCCTCGGGGTAGCGCTCCAGTCCAAGCTGATGGCCACGGTCGGTCCGGTCTCCCTCGAGGAGGCGTTCCTGAAGGCCGTGGGACGGTCGATCGATGAGGACTGAGACCGTGGGCGCGGGATTCGGTCTCCCGAACTTCCGGGGGTTGCGGGCGTTCTTCGAGACCGAGCTCTGGGTCCAGCTGCACGAAGGGATCGCGCTGGTCAGTTCGATCCTCGTGCAAGCCGTGCTGCTGATCTTCGTGCGGATCCTCGCCCCCGGGCTCTGGAGCGTCGCGATCCTCGGCGCGCTCGTGTTCTCGTTCTTCACGCTGGGCCAACGCGTGCTGAACGAGGCCGCCTACATCCGAGTCGACCACAAGCTCAACGAGCTGTACCTCGCCTCCCCGCTGACGCCGGAGAGCTACTTCCTCGGAATGTCGTTGGGGGTCCTGGTCGCGTACTTCCCGCCGATCCTGGTCCTGGCCGTCCTCGCCGTCCTTACGGTCCCCCTGACGGTGCTCACGTGGTTCGTTCTCCCGGCGGCGCTGCTGGCGGTCTGGCTGTTCTCCTCTTCGCTCGGGTACGTCCTGTCCACGCGCTTTCACGACATGCGCGCGATCTGGTCGTACGCGAGCCTGCTGTACAACTTCTTCGGGGTCCTGCCACCGGTCTTCTACCCGATCGCGCTGGTACCCGCGAACGCACGTCTGTGGGTGCTGCTCTTGCCCCCGAGCGGGGCCGCCTCGCTCGTCCAATGGACCCTCAACCACTCGGTGCTCTCCGGTACGGAGGCGGCCGTCGCCGCCCTGGCGCTCGCCGGGGAGTCCGTCGGACTGTTCCTCTTCGCAGTGTACTGGGCCCGTCGCACCGTGCGGGAGGACTGATGGCGAACGCATCGGTCGGGGTGCCCATCGCGCCCCCGCAGGAGGGGCGCGTGCTGCCGGCGTTCGCACTGATCGGATGGCGGTGGATCAGCCGCAATCCCGCGTCGGCGATCGCACCGATCCTCGTCCCGTTCATCTTCCTGTACTTCCTGCGGATCATCTCCCCGTCCAGCCTCTTCCCGCTAGAGGTGATCGGCGCGATGCTGTTCACCACCCAGAACATCGGGACCTGGGTCCTCGGCGACTCGGCGACCTGGCGGATCGAGTTCGGGCTGCAGGACCTGTTCGTCGCCTCGCCCATGGGCAAGGTCCGCTACCTCGTGGGCATCGCGTTCTCGAACATGATCGCCGCGCTCCCGGCGCTCGTGGTCCTCGCGGCGGTCCTCTTTTTCACGCTGCCGGCGGCGGCGCCGTGGTACGCCTGGTTCGTCCTCATCGGGGCGATCGCCGTGCTCTGGGTGCTGTTCTCGGCCGTCGGGGTGGCGATCTCCAGTCGCGTGACCAGTCAGCGGGAGATCTGGCCGGTCGGGAGCCTCGCGTTCACCTGCCTGGGCATGCTTTCCCCGCTGTACTACCCGATCTCCAGCCTGCCGCCCCTCTGGCAGGACGCCGCGCGCTTCCTGCCGGCCACGTACGCCGCCCTGTTGGTCCAAGGGGTCTTCGGGCTCACCCCCGCCTCCCCCTGGACGCTCGTCAGCTACGCCGGTCTGCTGCTCCTGTGCGCGGCGGTCGGCATCGCCATCGCGCTGCCGCTCTACCGTTGGCAGGGGCGTTGACACGTCCCGGACCACCCATTACCTTCAAGCCGAGCCGCGTCATGCGAACCATGGTGCGCCGGTCGGAATCGACAGACCAACGAAGGGCGGTACGGATCGACCGTGGGGGTCGACCCCGTGCGCGTTCCCCGGAACGATCGGTCGCGTGGGCCATTCGTAGGAAGTAAGCAATCAATGGGGAACGACGAGTTCGATGAGATCCTCTCCGCGCTGGACCGCGAGAGCGCCCGGATCCGGGTGCGCGCCGAGCCGCGCCGGTACAACAAGCCGGCGACGGTCATCTCCGGTTTCCCCCCGGGGGTCGACCTGGTGGAGACGACCCGGTCGCTGAAGAACCGGCTCGCAACGGGCGGATCCGTCGTCGACGGCGAGGTCTACCTCCAGGGCGACCACCGCGCCCGCATCCGCGACGAGCTCCAGCGACTCGGGTTCGATCCCGGGACGATCGAGGTCTCCAACGCCCAGCTCCCCAAGCGGGGCCGCCACTAGGCGGCGCGGGCCAGCGGACACCGCGCGCGGTTTCGGCGGGCAAATGCCCCAATTGCGTGCGTAACCCGCGCGCGCTCAGCCTATATCCCCGCCGGACGCTCGACGCGGCGAGCATCCATGCCGGAGTACGCGCACCCCGAGGTCCTCGTCGACACCGAATGGGTCGCCCAGCACCACGCCGACGCCAAGGTGCGCGTCGCCGAGGTGGACTACGACCCCGCGGCGAACTACGAGCTGGGCCACGTCCCCGGCGCCGTGCTCTTTGATTGGCGCAAGGACATCAACGACCCGCTGGCGAGGGACCTGCTCTCTCCCGAGGCGTTGAACGCGCTGTTCGGACGGGCCGGCATCCACGCCGAGACGACGCTCGTCCTCTACGGCGATTTCAACAACTGGTTCGCGGCCTTCGCGTTCTGGGTGTTCAAGTACTACGGCGTCCACGACGTGCGATTGATGAACGGCGGCCGCAAGAAGTGGATCGCCGAGGACCGAGCGATGACCAAGGAGGTCCCGTCCCCCCCCGCCGGGAAGTTCCACGCCCACCCGGCGGACCCGGCGCTCCGCAGCTACTTCGAGGAGGTCCGACGCGCGCTCCCGGATGTCGCCGCCAAGAAGCTGGTCCTCGTCGACGTGCGAGGACCCAAGGAGTTCAGCGGGGAGATCACCGCTCCGCCCGAGTACCCCAACGAGCACGCCCAGCGGGGTGGGCACATTCCCGGTGCGGTGAACATCCCGTGGGCCCAGGCCGTGAGCGAGGACGGGACCTTCAAGTCCGCCGCTGACCTCGCCCAGCTCTACGCCGGGAAGGGTGTCACGGCGAGCACCCCGGTCATCACCTACTGCCGCATCGGCGAACGTTCCAGCCACACCTGGTTCGTGCTGAAGTACCTCCTCGGATACCCCGACGTCAAGAACTACGACGGGTCGTGGACCGAGTGGGGCAACCAGATCCGCAGCCCGATCGAAAAACCCTGAGGTCGCCTACTGGCGGCGGCGCCGCGGGACCGGGTGGGCCTCGCGGCGCACGAGGAAGTGGTGGAGCCTGTCCTCCACCCGATGGGCGAGGACGGCATGGCCGGTCCGGTCCGCCCAGCGGACCATCTCGATCGGGCTCGTCGCATCATCGGTGACGAGCAGGACGATCTCCCCCGGTGCACGGCGGGCGACCTCTTCGTCGAGCCGGGCGAGGATGGCCGCGCACTCGGCCCCGATCTCGTACAGCTCCACATCCGGCGCGGCTGGGTAGCAGCGGATCTTCAGCGCGTGGATCTTGGCCCGCAGCTCTTGCTCGACGCGCTCGGCCGTAGCGAGCAGGCGCTCCGGAGCCTCCCGGTCGGTGGGAGCGATCCGGACGACCCAGCCTTGGTCGAACGGCGCATCGTTCAGGAGCTTGGGGTGGGCGGGAAGTTCGCCGTTCCGGTCGACCAGGGTTCCGTCGACCGGCATCCGCACGGCACCGGTAAAGCGCACGCTCTCGACCGTGGCCACGCTCCGCCCCCGCGCGACGTGGCCCTCGATGGGCCGATAGGTGACGGCCTGGAAGCGGCCGGCGAACGAGGCGAGTGAGCCCAGGATCCCGATCGTCGCCGTCCGCCGCCCCTCCTCCCAGCGGAACCAGACGTCCTGCTCGAGGTCGTACAGGCGATCCTCGGGAAGGGCGCAGCCGTCGATGTCCACCGACGACGGAGAAAGGGGACCGATTTACGCATTGTTGGCCGTATCGCCGCGCCCGCTCGTGCGCGATTCGCCAGCTTTTTGGATGGACCGGGCGTGGCGGCGACCGTGGCGGACCTCCCGGTGAGCTCGGGCACTTCTCGGGAAGGCGCTCGAGGCTGCCGCTGCGGCCACCCTCCCCTCGATCACCTGCGCGTGGTCGCCCTCGAGTCCCGGTCGGAAGGGAACTGGCGACTCGAACCGAGTGGACCGTGCGAGAAGTGTGGCAAAGAGGCGTGCCCGAAGTACCGGACCGATGTCGCGCGCTCCGCCCCGCCGCGGACGCCCCAATAAAGGTACATTAGCGGTGGCCCCCTCGTACTCTCGTGGCCCGCCACGGCTGGAGCCTCGCCGCTGGTCTCTTCGTCGTGGGCCTGACCGCGGTGGGCGGGTTGGGCTCTCCGGCGTTCCACTCAAACCCCGTTCCTGATCATTTCGCCCCCCCGCCGCTCTCGCCCTCCGCCGCCCGACTTGCGCTCTGGACGCCCCTGGCGATACCGCAAGCGGGGGGCCAGGGCCGCCTGTTCGTCAACACGACCGATCCCGGCGTCGTGCCCAACACGGGCCTCCGGACGAACATCACGGCCTACTTTCCGCTCGCCTTCCCCAGCAATTCGGCCTTCCAAGCCGCGGTGGAGGAGGTCATCGGCAACGACACGGCCGTCTTCGGGGTGTTCCAGAACGACCTGACCTACCCGGTGGCCTTCTTCAGCGTCTTCTCGAACGCGACCGACGCGACGTTGCACCTCGCCTACTGGTCGAGCTTGATCCTCTCGACCGGAGTGAGCTACGACTTTGCGCTGGTCGCGGGAACCGGGACGGTTTGGACCCTGACGGTGAACGGCGAACTCTTCGACGACAACGCCTCCGAGGCGGCGTTCGACTTCGGGGCGACCCACGCGACCTGGGGTGGCGGGCTGGGCTTCTCGGAAGTATCGATCTACGCTGGCGCACCCTCGACGCCGAGCGAGGTCCAGGTCCCCCTCTGCATGGCCGTCCGTTCGTCGACCGGCTGGTACCTCCCCCACTCCGCGCAGACCTACTCGATCCTCAACGGCGGTGCGCAGTGGGGGGTCGAGGGCCGGGCCCAGGACCCGCTCCTCGCGCCGGGCGAGCTGGTCACCGGGGCGTCGATCTCCAACGTGACCAACGGGTCGAGTCTGTGGACCGGCGGGCCGATCCCCGTGTCGGTCACGCTTTCCCTGTCCGCCACCGTCGTCCCCTCGACGTCCCGGGTGGAGGCCCTGATGAGCGTCGCCGGACCCAATGGGATCCCGCTCCCCGACGTGGCGTTGGACGTGCAGGACAGCTCGGACGGCTACTTCTCACCGGCCGCCGTGGAAACGAACGAGACCGGCGCCGGCGTCTCGCTGTTCGTGGCCCCGAACGTGACGGCCCGCGGCCCCGATCTGGTCCGAGCCACGGTGACGCTGTTCGGCTTCCAGGGGAATAGCTCCGCCTCGGTGGTGGTCTTGCCGGCCGCCCAGGTCCTCCTCTCGGCAGGCCCCAACGCCGTCACGTTGATCGAGGGCTCGAGCATGAACGTGACCATCTTAGCGACCGATCTCAACGGGTCGCCGGAATCCGGGTTGCTGGTGCTGTTCACCGTGAGCGGCGGGAACTTGCAGTTCGTCCCGTACACGACGACTGGGATCGGGGGGACCGCCACGGTGACGCTCACGTTCCCCGCATCGATCGAATCGGTGCTCCTGATCGGCGAAGCGTCGACCCCGGGCTACTGGGGCCACGTTTCGGTCCGATTCACGACGGTCCCTCCTCCCCCGACGGTCTGGGACACGTGGTCGCCGTACCTGTTCGTGGGGATCATCGTCGGTGCGGCCGCGCTGGGGCTGTTCCTCATGGAGCGCGGCCGTCGGCGCCGGCTGCGACCGATCCCGCCGATCGTCCTGCCGCCGGAACCGGTCGAGGACGTGGCGGCCGTCAGCCGTACGCCACCTTGAGGATGTAGTCCTTCATCCGGTGAAGGGCGTCGTCCCAGAGGTGAAAGTGCCAGGACCGGGCCTCTTCCCAGGCATCCCCGCTCTTCCAGCCGTCATGCTCCAGCGTGACGTCGATCCCCTCCGGGGAGTCCTGCAGGCGCACGTAGACGTGGGTGGCGGGCTCTTCCCCGTTGAGCAGGTCCGCGAACGCGGGGGGGCCCTGCCAGGAGAACCCGATGTCCACGTCGGGCGTGAAGTGCGTGACCGTCCCCCGGCTCTCGAACGGGGTCTCGCCATCGAATCGAAGTTGGTAGCGGCCACCGAGCTTGGCCTCCACCTGCGCCGTCGCGTTGAGCCACTCGTGGATGTGGCTGGGGTCGGTGAACGCGGAGAAGATCAGTGGAGGGGGTAGGGGGACGGTGACCTGGATGATGATCGGGTCGAGCTCGCTGAGCACGGGACGGCGAGTCTCGACCCCCCACTAAAGGGTTTGCGGCGCGGGCGATGACCTAGAGGTACTGCGCGCAGCTGTAGCAGTAGTACCGGTTGTATTGCGGGACGAACGTTGCCGGTCGAGAGCAGCGCGGACAGGCGGGGACCCCGGCTGGACTCAGGGCGGCTGCCGGCGCGGCCGCCGCTGCGGGAGCATACGTCTGCGCCGGGGGGGAAGAGTAGGCCGGTGCGGCTTGGCCAGGCGGGGCGGCGTAGCCCTGCGGCGGAGAGGCGTAGCCCTGAGGAGGGGCGGCGTACCCCTGGGGAGGGGCGCCGTACGGCTGGGCCATCGGAGCGCCGGGGGCCATGTTGTAGCCGGGGGCCCATCCCGGAGGTGCCCCGCGCGTCTCGTTGATCACGTCTCCGAGCTTGATGTAGGCAATCAGATAGAAGATCCCCGGGAGTAGCCCACCGAAGATGATCTCGATGATCGCGACGATCAGGAGCGGGCCCTTGGCCTGCTCGTACTGTCGGTTCTTAATCCGCTTGTAACAGAACTCGTAGGCCACGTAGAGCATGATAAGGGGAATCAGACCAAAGACCACCAGGAAGATGATCGGGAGGATCAGGAACGCGATCCCCAGGCCAACCGCCGTCGCCGCAAGCAGGCCGATGACGCCTAGGACGAGGAAGAAGAACAGCGCGAAGATGATCTGGAAGACCAGACCCAGGGTCATCATGAGGCGGGTGATTCCGAGGGACGGGGGCTCTTGGCCCATCATTCCGGCTTGCACAAGGAGCCAGCGTCCTTCCCGGTAGTTGAACCCTTCGTTCGGCGTGCCGGAACGGCTTAGATACGACCCTCACTACCGGCGGCCGGACTGAAGCTCTGATGGGCGATTCACCGGCAGGGCCGACGTCGAACGCGGGCCTCCGCGCGTTCTGGACGGCGGCCGGAGTGCCCTCCGAACGTTGGCCCTACTTCGAGTTCCAGGCCCGAAGGTACCGCTCGATCATCGACGCTCTCGCGAGCGTCCGCCCGCTGGACGGCAAGGTCGTGCTCGACCTGGGCGGGGGGGTCGGGGGGCTCGCCGTCACGGCACGGGCCCACCTCGGCGGGACGTTCGAGCTCGCGGAGTTCCTGGCGCCGGACGCAGCCCACGCGCGGGCGCTGGCCGACCGGGGGGTGAGGCGCAGCTACCAAGTGGACCTCAGCGCGCTCCGCCCGCTCGACGGGCTACCAATCGACTTCGACGGCGTCCTCTTCGTCGAAGTCCTCGAGCACCTCCTTGTCAACCCGTTATTCCTCTTCCGGAACATCTGGGATCACGTGAAGCCGGGGGGCTTTCTGTTCCTCACTACCCCCAACATGGCCCGAATCGGGAATCGCTGGAGGCTGCTCCGGGGGCGCTCGATCAAGGAGAAGGGTCGGTATCCCGTGACCCCGGGGGGCGTGAACGGGCACGTCATCGAGTACACCCGGGACGAACTCGATCGCCTCCTCGAGTTCGAGGGGTTCCGCCCCCGTTTCCACCGGATCGTGCAGCAAATCCCATCGACGACTCCCAGCCGGCGCCAGCGCTGGGGCGTGCGGCTCCTCAACCGGGATTCCTTCCAAAAGTGGGAGCTTGGGGATGACATCCTGGCCCTCTACGAGAAGGTCGACCGCATCCCGAAGAAGCCGGACGACCCGTCCGGCTGGGTGTAGGCTTACCTCGTGGCGGGCTCCGTTTCCTGCCCGGAGGTCGCGGCGATTTGGGCTCGGTAGCCTACTTGTACGTGGACTGGTGCACTTTCCCTTCGTCGTCGACGATCGTGATGCACTCGCCTTCGCACTCGAACAGGCACGCCTCGCACATGATGCAGTCCGCGCCCGCGATGACCTTGGACTTCTCGGCGCGGAACTGGAACTTCGCGGCGACCGAGGTGTCGTCGACGATATCCCCGAACGTCTCCCGCGGGTTCATCTCAAAGACCGTCACCGGGCAGACGTCGCGGCAATGGGTGCAGCCCGTACACTTCGCGTGCTGAACGTCGACTGTGACCATGAGGGCGGTCCTCGGGCGCGTTCAATCGGTCCGGGATAAAACGGTTGGGGCGCCGGGGACGCCACCCATGCAGATCGCGGGCCGACTCGAGGTCCGGAGTGGCAGGATCTGCCCCTCAAACCCGATCACGCGCGAGTCCGGTGTTTACCCTGACGTTCGGCCAAAGTGCCTCGCCAACGCCGCCATAGGAGGTGTCGGGCCGCCCGCTCCCCCCCGCGGCGGAACCTACGGCTCGGCGCGGCTCGAGTCCCTCTCCAACCTCTCGTTGAGAGGCGGAGCGACCGAGGGGATCATCCAGAGTCGGAAGTCCTCGCTGCTGGGTTCGGCCCGGTCTCCCCGATCCGCCAGGCGACGGAGCTCGTCCTCGAGGTGCTGTCGTTCGGTGATGTCCAGTGTCGTCCCACCGACCCGGGTCACCGCTCCGTCCTGGGCTGCCGCGATGCGGATCGTGTTGAGCAGGGTGCGCTCGCTCCCGTCGGCGAGGAGGATTCGATACTTCTGGGCGACGCCGTCACGCGCCGACGATTCGGGGGCGCCGATTGTCGCGCGGAGCTCGTTCAGAAATGCGGTCCGGTCGTCGGGGGTGAGCCGTTCAACGAGGTGGCCGATGACGACGGGAAAGCGATCGGAGCCGTACCCGAGCATCCGGTACATCTCATCCGACCAGATCATCTTCTGGGTGCGCACGTCGAAGCTCCACGTGCCGACCTCCGCGAGGGACTTGGCGGAATCGAGTTCGGCCGTCCGCTCCTGAAGCATGCGCTGAAGCTCCTTGCGCGTGTGGTTCAGCTCGGCCTCCAGCCGGCGGTGTTGGAGGGAATCCGCGGCGACGAGCAAGGCGGTCACCGCCAGGGACCCGGCAAAGATCCGGAGCGCCAATAGAGAGACCCCGGGCGGGAGCGCTGCGAACGGACCGTCCCCGGCCACGGTGGCCGCGATGGCCACGACCGACACCGTGCTGACCGACGTTGTGGCCCCGAGCGGCCCGAATCGAAACGCGGCCCAGACGATCGATGGCACGACGAGGAAGATCATCGGGTAGCCGCCGAGGAGCGTGGTCGGGTCGCGCGCGAATACGATCAGTGCCACCCCGAGGGTGGCCCCTCCGACCCCGATCGCTTCGAGGGGACTCGGGCCGGGGACCAGCGCCGGGGTGCGGGATGCCCGATCCGCGACGGCAAGGATGAGCGGGGTGACCTCGATCGCGCCGATCGCGTCGCCCAGCCACCAGGGAACCCAGACGCCCACGAAGTCCGAGGGGCGTGCCAAGTGGGCGACAACCAGGGTCTCCGTACCCGCCGTCGCCGCGACGATCGGGGCCAAAAGGCCCGAGAAGAGGACGAACGCGAGCACGGTCCTCGGATGGGAGAACGCGTGCTTCCCTCCGGCGAAACGGGTCGCGAGGTAAGCACCGACCACGGCTTCGAGCGTGTTCCCACCGGCGATCCCGAGGCTGCTGCCGACGTCGCCGGTCGTGGTCAGGTTGACGAGGAATGCGCCGGCGAAGACCGCCGGCCAGAGCTCGGCGCCTCCGAGGAGGAGCGCCGCGATCGCGATACCTGTCGGTGGCCAGACCGCCGAAACGCTGGAGTTTCCGACGGCCAGAAAGAGTCCGAGCTTCCCGGCCAAGACGTACGAACTGCCGAGCGCCAGCAGCGCGAGAGCGAGTCGAAGTTCCCGGGCGTGAACGGACCCGGAGAGGACGCCCGCCCGAGCCGCTTGGTCCGTCGTCGGCATGCTCCTCGCCGCCGAGCATGCCCAACGCTCGGGCACGCCGGCGAAGGCTTGTCAATAATAGTCTCAATTCGAGCACAATAAAGTATCGAAAATGGCGGGAAGGATTCTCAGCGCATCCGGCCCCGAAAACGAAGCTGTCGGATGTCGGCAACATCCCCCGGTTGGGGCGTGCCCGCGGGTAGGGTCAGATCCGGAACGCGAACCACCCGGCAGGGGTCGAATCACGGATTCGAAGAATTTGGCGCCCGGGCACGAGCCCACGGGAGTCTGCCATGCGAGCGGAGTCGAGGGTGCGCGGCGAGAACGGGTAAGACGGCGCACTTCGGGCGCCATTGTCGACCGTACTGCCCCCCGGCCCCGTTCTCGCGAAATCCGCCTTCTGATTCAATCGTAGATTCGGTCCCGGTAACCCCGGTTCCAAACCGCCGAACCCGGGTCATTGACGAGGATCTCGGTGCACGAGCGATTCCAGCGGGGAAATGGCGGACGGCTCGGCGGGGCATGGACTGGTCGGGATTCGAACCCGAGGCCTCCGGTTTGCAAAACCGGCGATCTTCCGGACTGATCTACCAGCCCGCCACCTCGCCACCGAACGCCGGGCTTAGACCTTTCCGTCGTAATGACGCACGACGCGGCGCCTTCCCAGGTTCCTCGCGAGCCCCTTTAATGGCCGACCGTGTGGCCGGCCCGTGCGGCTGAGCGTATTCAGCGTCGTCGATGAGTACGCCGACCCCCTCGCCGGATCAGACGGTCGGCTCGGAGAGGTCGTCGGACTCGCCGAAGCGGCGGAAGCCGCGGGGCTCCACGCGCTCTGGGTCGCCGAGCATCACTTCCATCCCGGGGGGGTTTGCCCCGTCCCGGCGGTCCTCCTCGCCGCCTGCGGCGCCCGGACCCGCCGCCTTCGCCTTGGGGTGCTGGTCAGCGTGCTTCCGTTCCACGCCGCGGTGGACGTGGCGGAGCAGTACGCCATGGTCGACCGCCTGACAGGGGGTCGACTCCAGCTGGGCTTCGGGAGCGGCTACCTCCCTGTCGAGATGGAAGGGTTCGGGGTCGACCCCCAGACCAAGCGCGAGCGGTTCGACCTCCGCTACGACGAAGTCCTCGCGGCACTGCGGGGTGAACCGATCTCAGCGTCCGGTCCCGGTGGCCCTCGGGTCCGATTGAACGTCCGTCCGATCCAGCAGCCGCACCCGCCGGTCTGGATCGCCGTCCAACGGGCCGAGGCGATCCCCTTCGTGGCGCGCCGCGGTGCCTCCCTGGCGCTCGTGCCGTACGCGACGGTCGACGGGATCGATGAGCTCGCCCGGGAGATCCGGGACTACCGGAGCCACCTTCCCCTCGGCGTCTCCGCGTCGGTCTCCGTCGCGCTCCACCTCTATGCAGGGGACGCCCCCGACCGGGCTCGCCATGCGCTCCAGCGATACATCGACACCCGCCTCGCGGCACGCAGCACCCACCTCCAAGCGAAGGTGGCCGAGCACCCGGAGCACGCGAGTGCGGCGAGCGTCGAGCGGCAGGGCTTTGCGCACTTCGGCTCGGCCAGGGATATCGTCGCCCAGCTCGATGCATTCCGCCAGATCGGGGTCGATGAGGTCCTCGGACTGTTCGACTTCGGCGGGCTTTCGCCGGCGGACGCGAACGCGTCCGTGTCGGCGCTGGGCGCCCGCTGGGCGTAGTCGCCGGTCCCGGCCTTCGCGGCCGGGACCGGGTTGCGGGGTCTACTGGGTCGGGGGCTGGGGCATGGGCGGCGGGCTACTGGCGGAGCCCCCGGATCCGCCCGAACCCTGCCAAGAGGGCGGCGAACTGCTGCTCGAGCTGCCCGTTGAGGTGTCGGTCGCCGGGGTCGCCGAGTAGGGCTGCACGGGTGCGGCGGGGGGCGATGACCGGCTGCCACCGCGGCGGCGGATCACGAGGAGCAGGACGATCGCCACGACGATGACGACGACCAAGAGGACGAGCCAGCCGACCGTCAGTCCGCTGCCGGCCCCGCCGACGTCCATCGAAAGGACGGAGGGGCTCGGTTCGACGAAGATGCCGAACGAGTTCTCCGCCCCCTGGCAGCCCTCGCCGCAGATGACCGACTCGACGTAGACGGTGAACGATTGGTCACCGGCCGGAGTGCCGGACGGGATGGTGTAGGAGAACGTGCCGGACGGCGCATTCGTCTCCATGATGATCGCGCCGTAGGAGCTCCCGAAGTAGTAGGTCGACCCGGGGTAGATGTAGACGTTCAGGTTGCGGGGCAACGAGGTGGTCTGGCCGACGCTGATGAGGTTGTAGCTCAACTGGATCGTCTGGCCTGGCTGGAAGCTCCCGTCCGCATAGTTCGATTTCGTGTTCACGCCGACCTGGAGCTGGAAGCCCGACCCCTCGCTGATCTCGTTGCGGGCGGCCGCGACGATCCCCAGGGTCGTCGATTGGGCGGCAACGCTGATCTCGATGTAACTCGGCGCAGCGACCTTGGGCACGGTGAACTGGATCTGGTTGCCGCTCAGAACCCCCGACACGAGCTGGTAGCCCGAGTCCGCGGTGACGGTCGCATAGAGGGTGGTCGAGCTGAACACGGCGCCTTCGGTCGTTACCTGGACCGTGACCGAGTCGCCGGGCAGATAGTACGCCTCGCTCGGGTTCAGGAGGATCGTCGGCGCGGTCACGACCGCGTCGATCGCGGTGGAGGTCGTGTCCGACGAATTGAACGCACCGAGGTAGATGTAGATCGTCCCGCCGAACGTCACCGGGGCCGTGAAGCCGAACGTGCCCGTGACAGCCGTCGAGTTGAGGAATCCCCAGGCGATCATCGTGTCGGCGCCGTTCTCTTCGTACGCGTACCAGTGGCCGACGGCCCATCCCTGCGTCGCGTTGGCGTTGAGCCCGCCCATCTCCCAGGTCGCGGTCACGGGGTCGCCGCCGTAGTACTGCACGCTGTTGAGGGTGAGGGTCAGGTACGGGGCGGTGGAACTGATCAGGCTGACGGCGAAGAAGATGTGGGAGACGAACGACCCGAGCCCTGGGTCTTGCGGGTCGGTGACCGTGGCGGTGATCTCATTGGT
>JAKIWD010000057.1 GCA_022750205.1 Thermoplasmata archaeon | reverse complement strand
GAGGGTCGCCGCGGCGCGCGGGGCCGGGCCGGGGTCGGTCCCGCTTCCGATGTCACCCCGCCCCTCCTCCGGCCCGAACCTGAGCTTCGGTGTCGTGATGACCTACGATGCCGCCGACGGCTACGTCGTGGCGGTCTCCCTGAATGACAGCGGCGGACCTACGAACAACACGTACGGCCCCAGCGAACTGACCTGGAAGTTCTCCGCGGGCAACTGGAGCCTCGTGAACACGACCGGAAACGTCCCGGCTACCCTGAACCCTGCGCTCGTCTACGACGCGCGGGACGGGTACGTCCTCCTGTATGGCGGCTACCTGATGGCCACGGGCGCGTCGACGGCCCCAATCTGCAACCAGACCTGGAGCTACGTGGGAGGAGCTTGGACCAACCTCAGCTCGACCAGCAACGCCGCCCCGTACGCCGTGGACTTCCCCAACATGGTCTACGATGCGTCGGACGAGTACGTGCTGCTGTACGACGAGGTCGGAACAACCTACCACCCGCTCGCCGAGACGCTCGAGACCACCTGGTCGTACGTAGGAGGCACCTGGACCAACCTGACCGCCACCGCCGGAACTCCCCCGGCCTTCTTCGGAAGCATGACGTACGATACGCTCGATGGGTACGTCCTCTACTTCGGCGGCTACACGCTCTCCGATCAGCTCTCCAATGCGACCTTCACGTTCTCCGGCGGCAGCTGGAGCAACACCAGCTCTACCGTGCGCGGTGCACCCTCGGCGCGCTGCTACTACGGGATCGCGTACGACGCGGGCCTGAAGGAGGTCCTGCTCTACGGCGGCCTCGTCCAGCTATACGTGTACAACTCGAGCGAGTACAGCACCGAGACGTGGGGCTACGCGGGCGGTACATGGACGCTGCTCGCGAGCAACGGGACCTCGTACAACACCCAGTCGATGGTCTACGACGTAGCCGACAACGAGACGATCCTGCTGGGTAGCAGCAACTTCACGTTGTCTCCACCCAACGTGGTGACGTGGGTCTTCTTCGGCAACCACTGGGGGATCGGTGCCCCCGCGCTGGCGCCCTCGTCCCGGATCGCGGACGCGGGCCGGGCCTTCACGCTGCGGGTCACCGACTCGCCGAACGCCGGAGGCCTGTCCTACCAGTACACGGGGCTCCCGATCGGATGCAGCTCGGCGAACACCGCCCGGCTCACGTGCATTCCGACGGTGACCGGTAACTACTCGATCGGGGTCGAGGTGAGCGGGGCGGGCGGGTTCTTCGCCACGGCCCGAACCACCATCGAGGTCGCTGCGCCCCCTGCAGTGATCGCATTCACCCCGACCGCGTCGGTCGGAGAGGTGGGCACCCCGATCGGGTTCGCGCTCGCCGCCACGTCGGGTGCGGGTGGGCTGACGTACTCCTACCTCGGACTGCCCGCGGGCTGCCTGTCCGCGAACACGCCGCAGCTGACGTGCGTCCCAGCGGTCGCCGGCAGCTTCACCGTGACCGCGGACGTCACCGACACCGTCGGATTCACGGCAGCCGGCAGCGCGATCTTCCAGGTGGTCCCCGCTCTCGAGATCTCGGCGTTCGGGCCGGTCCAGGCGGTAGCGGACGCCGGCCAATCGGTCCACCTCCATACCACCTTGATTGGCGGGGTGGGGCCGTTCGCCTACCAGTATACCGGACTTCCGGCCGGGTGCGCCGGTGTCGACACCGGCACCGTGTCGTGCCGGCTGAGTGCGGTGGGGAATTTCGCGATCGGCGTTCACGCTTCCGATTCGCTCGGCGTGTTCGCCCAGGGGCGAGCCTCCTTGCTGGTCAACCCGTCGCTGACGGTCAACAGCCTCGGCCTCTCGACTACGCTGGTCCCGGTCGGCGGGTCGACGGTGTTGACGACGTCCATCGCGGGCGGGACGGCCCCGTTCGAGTACGCCTACACGGGACTGCCGAACGGATGTACGGGTGTGGCGTCTGCTTCGGTGACTTGCGCGTCCCTCGCCGCCGGCACCTACACTGTCTCCGTCACCATCACGGACGCGACGGGGGCCGTTGCGACGGGGACCGGGACGTTCACGGTCCAAGCGATCGGGACGTCGCCGATCGGGCCCGTCGGACCTTCGAACCCATCGGGGGCCGCGAGCCCGACCGGCGCGGCCAGCATCGGATTCTGGTGGGGGTTTGCCGTGAGCGCCATCGCCATCGCCTTCGCCGCGGTGATCGGGGGGTATCGACTCCACCTCGCCCGGCAGGGGAGGGATATCGTTCGGGGTCTGCGGGCAGAAGACCCTCAGGCCGGCGGCGGGCTCGCCGGCCCGACGACCTCGCCGGGAGCAAAGAGGGAGTAGGGCCGGACACGTGTGCCGGCCCGAGGTCATTGGGGGGAAGGTCAAGATCCGAGCGGTTACCGGGACCATTGACAGCTGAGGGACGAGCGCGGTGGTGAACCTCGAGTTCGTCTACGGGCTGGCCGCCGGGCTCGCCGTCGCGGGGGCGCTCTTTTGGGGTCTCCGCTGGCAATCGCAGCGCGTGGCCGGCTCCGAGCCACCACCGGAGGGGGCGATGTTCTCGCGGTTCGCGGAATCCGCCACCCCCAGCGCAGCAGGTTTCGGGCCCCTGGATGGGCCCGTCCATCTTGCGGCGCTGGCCGGGGCACTGGCGACCCCGGGCGCTGCCCTTTCTGCCCGGGCGGTTTCGTCGGAACTGTTCGAAGCGGACATTCCCGCTCAGGTGGGGCTGACCTTCCCACGACCGGCGCGGGATGTCGCTCCGACGCGCTCCGTCCCGAAGTCCACGCTCCGGCTCTCCCAACGGGTGATCCTGCACATCTATTCCAATGGCGATCTCCCCCCGGGGGCCGTCGCCCCACCGGGGCTCTGTCAGGCAGGGATCGTCGAAGCGCTCGGGATCCCGCAGGCGGGCCTCGCCGCGGTGCTTCGCCGACTCGAGGCCGCGGGGATCCTGGTCACCGAGCGTGGCCACGTTCGGGGCCACGACCGACGGCTGAAGATCTACCGGCTCTCCACGAGGGGGCTGGAGCTCGCGCGGGAACTGCGTAGCCGCCCGCGGCCACCCCCCGGCATCGTTCAATAGGCGCGGTGGTCCACTCCGGGGAAAGACGTGACGACGGAATGCGAGACGCCCGGTTGCCTCCACCAGAAACGCCTGCATACGCTCGAGGGGAATTGCCGGGCGTGCGGCTGCCAGACCTACACCACGAGCGGCCCTGGGCATCAGACCAAGGCGGCGCGCAAGCAGGTCGCCAAAGCGCTGCGCAGCTGGTGAGGGCGGGCGCTCGCCCCCGGGAAGTGTTCCGGGGGGAGCCTTCGTAAACCCCCGACGATTGGCCGGCCGATGACGATGGAGTCGGGGCTGGGCGTCGAGATCGAGCGGAAGGCCCCGGCCAAGCTCTACCCGTTCCTACGCTACTTCCGCGGGTTCGAGAAGCTCCCCGCGGTCCAGGAACTCTTCGGAAAGAGGACCGGCCAGGTGCTCCGCCAGCTCAAGGTGGAATTCTTCTCGTCGCGGTTCGGCTACATGGGGACGAGCGACGTCGATGGACATCTGCTCGTCAGCTCCCACCACCTCGCCGACAGCGACTTCCGGACCGTCTACCTGGACATCGTGCACGAACTCTGCCACGTTCGCCAGTTCCGCCAGGGAAAGCCGTTGTTCTATCCGAAGTTGAGCTACGTGGACGCCCCGTCGGAGATCGAGGCGTACACCTTCACGGTCCGCGAGGGACAGCGCATCGGCATGACCCGCCGCCAACTGCTGGAGTACCTGAAGATCGAGTGGATCACCCCGAAGGAACACCACCGACTCGCGCGCCGGACCGGCGTGCTCCGGAAGTCTGGGCCCAAGCCGCGACGCGTAGTTCGAAGCCGGAAGTAGCTGCGGCATGCCCGAGGAGCCGAACCCCGGCGATGGCCGGGAAGCCGCCTAGAAGTTGTTGAGGAGGAGGATCTCCTCGGGGAGGACCAAGAACGACTTCGGCAGGAGGATCGAAGTGCTGTGAGTCGGTGTCGCATCGTGCGGAGCGTAGGTGTAGTACGAGCCGGTCAGCCCGATCGGAAAGATGGTGGACGTGAGGCCGAGCTTCAGGGAGCTCGTCACGTTCGTGTTGACCAGCAGGAGCGATTCCCGGGTCCCGTTCACGACAAGGAGGGCGAACACCCCGCCCACCCCGGTGGCCTTGACCGCGACGGCGTAGTCGGTCCCCATGGTCATGTTGTCCAAGATCCGCTGGTAGAGGTAGCCTTGCTGCTTGACCGCGCCGTTCGACGTGTTGTACAGCCAGGCGATATTGAAGATCGTGAAGGTGGTCACGTTGTTCTCCAGAGCCTGGATCACGGATGCGACGATGAACGGAGCGCCCGTGTAGTTCGCCGCGAGCGGGCTATGGGTGGGGACCGGACCGGCCTGATACTCGCCGATATCGATCGGGATCCGGTTGCACACGCTGCAACCGGCCGCCGTCATCAGCTCCATGTGCGCGGTCGTATTGGGGATGTTGCGGACCGAAGAGAGGGAACCGAAGAACTGGGACGCGAGGCTGCTCGAGCCGTTCAACCACGGGTACTCGTGGTAGGCCAGCCCCGATAGCTCCGGACCGTCCACGTGGGCGAGCGTGGTGATGAGGGTCGGGTTGCACGCGCACGAATTCTGCAACCCTAGATACCGGTCCGACGGGTAGAGCGCGCGAATCGCGGCGATGTAGTTGTGGACCATCGTCGCGTACGCCGCCCCCGAAACAGTCAGGGCATCCGTCGTCGACCACTGGGTCCGGTTCAATCCATAATGCGTCCACGCCAACGGCTCGTTGCCGAACTCCCAATAGGTGGGGACGAACCGGAGCACGCTATGGAAATACTGGGCCACGTGGATCGCCGCCTGGGTGCTGTTCTCCTCCCCCGGCAGATACGTCATCCACAGGCAGTGGGGCGTCCGGGAGTTACACCAGGCCCTGAACCACGTGAAGTTGACCAGCAGCCCGCTGACCGCGACGTACTTGCCCACGCCGCTCGTCGGAGCCTGGTACTCGATCGCGGTCGTCGGGTCATAGCCGTCATCCCCTCCACCCAGCCGGATCACGCTGACCGGGGTCGAGTTGAGGTAGGCCCCCAGCCCTGCCTGGCTCGCCGGCGAGTAGTCATCGGCCGTGTTGATCCCCCAGAACGGCGACGCGAGATGGGTCCCCACGGCCGACCCGAGGGTCAGCGTGGTGGTGACGCCGCTGAACCATGCCGTCGCCAGGCCTGGCGCGGGCGCGCCGGGCTGGGCGGCAGGTCCGACGCCCAGCCCACTCGGCACGATCAACACGATCACGACGATGACCAGTGGCGTCAGTCCGAGGACCGGTGAGCTATGAGCTGCGAACAATTTCCTAATCTGCAAGACGAGGAAGGCGGGCTACTGAGTTACTAACTATTCTTATCCTATAAATGGGACCACCGCCAAGCCCGCAAATCGAGAATTATTGCGACAGACCCGGACCTCTTCGCCGAAATGGTTTCGGCGGCCCCACCGTGGGGCCGCCGATCGTGCGCGTGACCCGCCCCTACTGGCCCGCCATCTGGGTGCCGAGCTGGTAGAGACCGACGATGTTGCCCTCGCTGTCCTTGAAGTAGGCGGTCCAGCCCATCGATCCATCACCGATCGGCTGCTTCTTGCGGATGACCTTCCCGCCGTTCTTCTCGATCAACTTCTCGGCGTGGTTGATGTCGTCGACGATTACCGTCACGACGGGGTGGGCCAACTCGGCGCCGCGCTTGCCGATCCCGCCGCCGATGTAGCCGGGAGCCTTGGGCATGCCGTTCTCGTCGGCCGCGCCGGTACTGACCATCGTGTAGTCCATTCCCGGCATCTCGGTCATCTTCCACCCGAAGGTCGAAGAGTAGAACTTGCGCGCTCGGCTCGTGTCGTCCGCCGGGATCTCGAAGTGTCCAACTTCACCGCTCATGGCTAATCTCGACTTGCATCTTGACGTCCCTTATAGAACTGACCCGGGGTCTTGAAACACCCCATCCTCAACCCTTGAGGATCACCCGAGGCTGCGCCCGTGGAATCGCGTGGCGTCGATGGGGTAGGCACGATGCTCACGTTGTACTTACCGCGCCTGGACGGGGTTGACGAATCTGGGGTATGGTGCCGGTCCAGATTTTGGTCCAACGGAGTGTTTTCGTCCCCCCTGTTTGGGTATCGAGTCGACGCTTCCAACAGGAGTGGACAGTGCCGACGCAAGCGAGAAGGCCCCCCCGCGCGCGAGCTAAGCTGGACCACAACTTCCCGCCTTACGCTGGCCCCATTCCGGAGTCTGACACGAAGCGCTCGCTCAGGGGCCAGCGCGTCCCGAGGGGGAGGAGCGCTTACCCCGGGGCTGCGGGCAAGGTTTCGGTCCAAGGCGTGGGTCACCGTAGCGAAACGCGTGTGAAGAGCGAGCGGCGGGGCGAATCGCGCCGGAACGGGGGGGAGCGGTCGGTCGGGGGCATTCGATTTACCGCGATCACGAGCGCCCATCTCGTGGGGAGCCTCGGTGAGCACTGGATACGACCCAGCCGGGCCGATCTATACGAATCACGAAGGGTTCCCCTTCGCGATCCGCGAAGCCGCGGGCCAGTTCACGTTCCGGGTGTTTGCCACCGTCGACATCGTTCGAACCGGATTGGTGGCCGTTGCGACCGCTCATCCGGCGAGCCTGATCTATCCCGGATTCCTTTTGTTCCTGTCCATCGGGCTGATCCTTTTCGCGATAGTTTGACTCTACCTCCAGCGTCGGATTGCCCACCCACCTCGGGCGATTCGGTTCGGTGAGGACAGCATGATCGCGTACCTCGGCCGCTTTGCTGGATCGTCCGACCGCAGCGCAGCCCTATTCGTCAGGTACGAAAGTACGACGACATCCGGCCGGAGCCGATGGGCCTCCCGCCGTGCCGGAAAGGCGGCAAGGTACGAGGTTGACTCTCCGCAGCCGTGGTTCGTGACAGGATCCTTGCCCAAGTCCCTCGGCGTCGACCGTTCGGACCCTTCGGGGGGGAGCTCACTACCTTGCCGAGGCGAACCTCACCCGCGTCCAAAAGACGTGCGGCGATTGGAGGGAGCGCCACTAACTCGGTCCCGATTTCTCCTCGAAAGTGCGGGCGGAGAACGAGATGGACGATGCGACCGCCGCCGCGCTCGGCGAGGAGTGAGGTCCGGACGACCGGCGCCGCGTGATCCCTGCCAAGCCCCCCGTGCCGCTCGGACCGTCTCAGGCGCCGGAGGGCCCGTCGTGATGACGAAGAAACTCGAGGAGGACGGCGTGGAAGGCGGTGCGTTCTTCCCAGAACGGCAGATGGGAGCTATGGGCGAATTCGACCCGACGCGCCCTGGGGATCCGTTCCCGGATCTGCTCGGCCACCCGAGGGGTGACCTCGTCGTACCGACCCCCGAGGACGAGGGTCGGCGCCCGGATCCGCGACAGCTGCCCCGTCAGGTCGATGTCCCGGATCGAACCGGTGATCGTGAATTCGTTCGGACCGTTCATCTCCGCATATACCGGGCGCTGCGCGGCCATTTCCAGGCTATGACGCACCTCGTCGGGCCACGGGTCGAGTCGGCACAGGAACGTCCGATAGAACGCGTCGACGGCGCGCAAGTACTCCGGGGAGTGCGTCTCGCCGAGCGAGTCGCCCTTATCCAGCGCGTCCCGTGCCTCGCGCGGGAGCTCCCCGCGCAGCCTCGCCATCTCGGAGGAGGCGAACGGCACGCTCGCAAGTCCGCCGACGGTCACGAGCGTCCGAAGGTGCCCCGGGTGTCGGAGCGCATAGGCCAGGGCGAGGAGTCCCCCGTAGCTCGAGCCGACCAGGTGTACCTGACCGAGTCCGAGCTCGGTGCGGATGGCTTCGGTCTCTTGCACGTGGTGATCCAATGTAAACAGCGAGTGGTCGTCCGGAACGTCCGACCGGCCGCAACCGAGCTGGTCGAAGAGGACGACGCGGTAGCCATCCTCTGTCAGGTCGGCGAGCGGGAGCAGGTAGTCATGGGAGGCGCCCGGTCCTCCGTGCAAGGCAAGGACCGCCCCGCGCCGCGGCTCACCGAACGACCGGTAGAACAGGCGAAACTCTCCCGCCCGGACGAACCCTTCCGTTGACATTCGCACCCCCGGACCCATCTCGGTGAGATTCGAGCGGCTCGTCGCCCGGGCGATCCAGCCGCCTCACCTGTATCAGCCTGCCGGTCGAACCCCGCTACTGGCGGGCGGCTCGCCGACGGGTTCCCTCGGGCCAACTTACCGGGTCGCGGCCCGTGCCGATACTATATCTCGCGAGCCCAGCTGTCGGTGGGGGAGGCAAGCGGGTTGGGAGCCGGAATCCCGTTCGTGTGCACCCCACACGCTCCCGCAACGCCCGAGCCCACGACCTTGGATCCGGTGCCCGATCCGCCACGGAGCGCCGACTCCGGAACCTCCGTACCACCACGGAGCGGGGTGAGGAGGAGCGGCTGTTCATCGCGACCCTTCGGGTCCGGATTCCCAGCGCCACCTGGACCGGGCCGTTCTCGGCCGCGCACCCGCACATCCGCCTCGAAGCCCTGAACCGCTCGGACGTGACGCCGGAGATCGCCGTCTCGGATTATTGGATCAGCGGTGCAGCGCCCGGCCACTGGGCGCGCGAGCTGCTGAGTTGGGACGACGTGCTCAAGGTCGACAGTCTCGCCGAGGTCGGAGGCGGGTGCCTCTACCGGATCACTTACCGGAACCCGCCGGTCGTCTACCTGTATCGACGGTTGAAGTTGCCCTTGCAGTTCCCCCTGCGCATCCAAGCCGGATGCATCGTTTGGGAGGTCGTGGCGCGCCGGTCGGAGTTCGACGCGGTGATGGCCTACGCCCGCGGCATCGACCCCCAGCTGACGGTGGTGTCGGTCCGACGGCGGCCGCTGCGGAGCCACCTCCCGCTCCTGACCGAGGTCCAGCAGTCGCTCCTGTCCCAGGCGATGGCGGCCGGTTACTTTGCGGTGCCCCGCGGGATCACGTTGACCAACCTCGCCCACCAGCTGCACCGCAGCAAATCCGCGATCTCGGAATCGATCGCTCTCATCGAGAAAAAACTGCTCGAGAGCGCGATGCGCTCGGGACTTGGTGGGCCCTGAGGGACCCCCGCCCGGTGCGCGTTCGAACCCCCGGTTGACCGAATCCGCCGCCGAACCCGTTCGGGTGCCCGAATGAGTTCGGCGACGGCCTATCCCCGCATCCATGCATCCGAGGGGCAGGACCCTAACATGCCACCGACAATCGCCGCGCCACCTGCCCGAGCCACGCTTCCGGGAGGCGGGCGGACCGTTCTGATATTTGGGGATCGGCCCCGATGGCTCGCGCTCTGGGCCGCGGGGATCGCCTTTCAGGAAGATCCCTCGTTCGCGTGGTCGGAGATCGCTCCCGGCGAGGCGGACCCGAACATCGCGCCCCTCATGTCGGTGAGCTCCAACGGTCCACGGATCATGGGCGTTGGCCCCGAGGAGGTCGCTCCTCCCCCGCACCTCGAGAGCGACTTCGGCCAGCTGTTGCTCGGACCTTCGGGTGAGGAGACCCTGCGCTCCCGCCTCGAGGACTACCTGGGCCTCCCGGCGTTGGTCCAGCTCCTCGCGGCGCGCGCGACCCGCCCGAACGGGCGGTCCTCGATCGTGATCCTGGGGCTCGACCGGCTGCCGGCGGCGACGCTAGCGAGCTCGTTCGAGCGCGAAGATCTGCACCGGATCCTCCGCCGGGAGGGCGTGATGTGCGCGCTCACGTTCTCCGGGACGCCCGCCCCTCGGCTGGTCGGTCGGTTCGATACCGCGATCGAGTTCGCGGCGGGGTCCGGTCGGGAGCTATCCGACGCGCAGGTGCGCGTCACGCACGGCGCCGGGTCGGCCCCCCGCGCCGAGACCCGAACCTTGCACGATCAGTGGGACGAGCTCGGGTTGGCCGGGCCACTGCTCGCGCTCTGGTCGCGCCCTGAATTCGTGCCACGGCGACCGGTCTAGCGAAACGAGGAAAAGAGCGGCTTCCCGAGCCGTCCGCCATTCTTGATTCCGCGAGCGAGCGCACCGCGACGACCATATCTGAGAAGGGTGTGGGACCGGCCATGTCCGGCCCCCCTCCCGTTGCGCCCCCCAGTTACCAACCACCTCCGCCGATGACACCTGGAGCGCCGCCGGCGGCGGCGGGAGGGTATCCGCCGGGAGCCGCTGGCCCGCCATCCGGATGGTACGCTCCGCCCGCTGGGCCGCCGCGCCGTTCGATGATGAAGATGGGATTGATCGTCGCGGCCGTCGTCGTGGTCGTCCTGGTCGTGGTCGTCGGGGCGATCTACGCCGCCGGCGTTGGACCGTTCGCCAAGAGCACGTCCGGACCGGGTTCCACCGGCGGTTCCAGCGGGGAGACCTTCTCGCAAGCGGCGGCCTCCGGCGGACCCTCCACGGACAGCGTCGCCGGCGCACCCTGGACGCTCATCGGGGGCTCCGGCGAGGCACTCACCCAATCGTTCACGGTCAACTACACCGACCTCAACCTCTCCTCTACGGGCGGATGCACCGGCGCGAGCTTGTCGGGTGCGAGTTCGATCACGGCGTTCCCGGGGACGACGGCGGCTCCCTCCAGCGGCGACGCGGCGGGATGGCTCCTCCTCTATGTCGACGGGGCGGGCGCCGAGCTCAGCGTGGCCGTATTGGGCGGCGTGGCGACGCCGTACTACAAAGCGAACGGCGTGTCGCCGTGCAGCGTCGGCTACTCGAACGTGCTCACGCTCCCCGCGAGCCACGTCGATAGTCCGCAGGCGGCCAGCGTCGCGTGGGCCAGCGGCGGGAGCGTCTTTGCCAGGGCCCATCCGAAATTGGATACGAGTTACAACCTGGTGCCGGCCATCTCGGCCACCGTCGGCGGGTTCACGACGAACTCCGCTGCCTTCTGGGCGGTCTCGATGACCAACTGCGCGGCCTTCGGCACGAGCAGTGCGACCTTAGACGGAAACTCCCCGGCCACGTTCCTCGCCCAGGTGAACG
Organism: Thermoplasmata archaeon; assembly: GCA_022750205.1. GTDB lineage: Archaea > Thermoplasmatota > Thermoplasmata > Lutacidiplasmatales > UBA184 > Lutacidiplasma. The sequence goes on along the minus strand of JAKIWD010000057.1, from coordinate 2,718 downwards.
CCACGACCGGCACTTTGCTGCGTGCGCTCAACGTGACGACCGGTTGCACACCTGGTTCGACCGGTGGCGGGGGTGGTGGGGGCGCAAAACCCACTCTCTCGAGCACGTCCTACATCTACTTCTCGCAGCAGAACACGACCGCCACGATGTTCTGGAACAACGGCTCGCTGATCGTCTCGGGAAGCTACTCGCTGACCCTCTCCGACCTGACGGTCAGTCTCAAGAACACCTCGACGGGCGCAGCGGTATCGACCTCGGGCGACACGCTACAGATCATTAACGGGACGAGCGTGAGCTCGACGTACACCTTTGCGTCGAACACCTGGAGCGTGGGCTCCGTCGCGATCGGGAGCTTCTCGGACGTGGGGTACATGTCCTTGACGAGCTCGATGTCCCTCCTCGGCGACAGCATCGTCCTCACGGCGACCTCGGCGGCGCCGTGCACCGGGGCGGCCACGGCGACGCTCGGAGGACCGTAGTCACATTCCAGGGCCGCGCGACCGACGGGTCACTCCGCCGGCTCTTCGGCAACCATCGCCGTCGAGTCCCAACCCGTTCCGGACCCGTTCAGTACCCCAGACCCTGAGCTCCGGGCCTGGACGGCCGCGCGAACGACTGGCGCGCGCACGAGAACCCGTCCAGAGCGCCGGAGGTTCGAACGGTTCCGTCGATCGGAGGCAAGTGTGCGGCCCAGCCGGTCGGATACGTTCTTATCGGGGGGGCCCGTCCCGCACCCAGATGTTCTCGCTTCGGACAAACTCTCGTCGCCTGGTCACCGTGTTCGCGCTCGGCATCGCCGTTCTCATTGCGCTGCCCCTCCCGGCGACCGGCGGGCACGTGGGGACAGCCGGGGGAACCTCCTTAATTCCCCCTGCAGGGGGGTTGGGCGCGACCGTCACCTGGGACGGGACGAACATCAACTCCGGCGCCACCTCGTCGTCGGCGCTGACGACGAGCTTCTCCACGCCGATCGACGTGCATTATGTCTGGGCCAACGCCGGCGGGACGCCGAGCGCCTTGGCCCCGTCGTACACGATCAACGACGCGCGCTTGCAGTTCTTCTACTTCGGCGTCGCGCTCGACACGCGAGACATCGTCCAGAGCAACGCCGTGCCCGCGACGAACGGCACGTTCGACATGCTGTGGGACCCGGGCGTCTTCCGCTACCTGTTCGAGGGTACGTTCGGGTTGACCGCCAGCCTCCTCGCGCCCAACGGAACGGCGATGTGGAGCCAGAGCTTCTTCATCCACGCGGCGGCGCCGTTCTCGTTGCTCGCGGTCCTTCCGATCGTGCTGCTGCTGATCGTGCTCTACGAGGGTTACGGCCTCGCCCGATCGGGCCGTCAGGCCGGGATCGTGGCGACCAAGAAGGGAAGCCCGACACCGAGCCCCAGCTCGGCGAAGAAGGCGGGCGAGACACCCGCCGAGCCGGAATCGGACGCACCGCCGTCGGGAGGGAGCCCGTGAGCGCTCTGACCCACGGCGCAGGATGTGGCGCGGTGCTGGGTCTCGCGATCGCCTTCCTCCTCCAGCAGTTCGGCTTCGTCTCGCTCAGCACGTTGTCGACGGCGCTCGAGATCCTGATCGGGGGCCTCATCGTGGGGCTGATCCTCGGTGCGGTGATCGGCCACCTGCTCGGTCGCCGCTACCTGGCGGCCCACCCGCCGGCCCCTGCGACCTGACGGTCACAGCGGGTGCCGGCTCAGTGCGCCGACGGGAAGGCGGTCGCGAGCTGATCGGCGTCCGATGCGGACAGCAGCGTCGGGTTGAGCGCCACCCAGACTCGGGCGTCGTGGCTCCGGGCGAGCGTGTCGATCTGGCGAAGCAGCTCGAGCACCGGCGCGACCGAATTGACGCGCGTCAGCAGTTCCACGTGGTCGAGGTAGATCGCGCGAACCGCCTGCTGGGTCACCGCCTCTTCGACCACACGCCCGAGCTGGGCGAGGTCGGTGGGCCGCACCGCACCGGCCCGCCCGGCGTTGGAGAGCCAACAGATGGTGACATCGCGGGGACCCAGTAGTGCCCGCATCCGATCGGGGAACTCACGGCTGATGCACAGGCCGCGGTGGCCGGCACCGGTGGCATCCAGGAAGAGGGGCCAAGCGTCGTTCGACAGCGCGCCGGAACTTATTGCGAGTCCGCTCGGAGGCGGGGCAGGCGGCGCCACGACCTCCGGAACCAGAAGTTCCGGTGCTGGGAGTTCCGCGGGGATCGGGGCGAGCGACGGCGTCAGCTCGGAATCGGGAGCACCTGGCTCCGGGGCTATCGAGGGCGTAACGGTTCCCGTGGCAAGGAGGGGTGGGGATTCCGGCGAGAGAGATCCCGCGTCTACCTGCGAGAGTTCCGGCTCGGGCGGTTCGACGGAAGCGGCCGGGACTCTCGGGGGGGGCAATTCCGGGGCGACCGAGTCGAGCGGGGTTTCCGGGCTCAGGCCCTCGGGGTTCGTACGGGCATCCTCTTCCGCGGGGACCTGCGTTGTGGTGAGGGGCTCGGGGGAGGTCATCGAAACGGCCGGGTCGACCGGAGAAGGAGCGATATCCGGTGGGGTCGCGGGAGCTCGACTCTCGAGATTCGGCGGCTCTCCCCGGACCAAGCCGGCCGTGACGGGACCCGGATCGGGCGAAACGTCCAGGGAGGTCGGGGCGATCACCACGGTGGCGGGCTCGACGTCGGGTACTTCGGCCACGAACGGAGTCGGAGTCGCTGGGCGGTTCGGTG
>JAKIWD010000090.1 GCA_022750205.1 Thermoplasmata archaeon | reverse complement strand
GGCCCGGGGTTCCGGAAGCGGGCGGTCCAAAGGCCCGCTCCACACAGCATGGGCCATCGCGGTGGCCGCCCTACTGACCCTCGGGGGAGCCGGGGCCATCGCCTGGGAGACACCGCGGTCCGTAGGGCCCACCTGCTCGCTAGCCGAACCGGGCCCGGCCGCGCGATCCCCCATCCAACACCTGTTCGTGCTCATCAAGGAGAATCACGCGTTCGAAAACTATTTTGGCGACCTGGCCGGCGTTGAGGGTAGCCCACCGAACGGTTCGTTCCCGGTCGTCCTCGGTTCGAACGCGACCGTCTCCCCCTTCCCCCTCGTCGGTGACAGCACGCCCGATCTGCCGCACGACCACGGCTCGGAGATCGTCGACGAGGACAACGGGCGAAACGACCAATTCGTCGCGGAAGCCGCCGCCGAAGGCTACCCCGACCCCGCGGTGGCGGTGGGCTACTACACCGGGAGCCAGATTCCCCAGTACTATGCGTATGCCCACGCCTACGCGCTCGGTGACGAGTTCTTCTCCGGGTATCTGGGACCGACCGACCCCAACCGGGATTTCGATCTTGCCGGCTCGACCGTGGACCAGACCAACAACACGCAGCCCCCCGAGGGCGGGCTCGCCGCGCCGACGATCCTGGACCAGATGACCAGTGCCGGGATCTCCTGGGCGTACGACTACCTGGGAACTGAGACCGGCATTACCCCACTCGAATTTTCGGGGGTCGCCCGGAACTATTGCGAGAGCGCGCGCGTTCTTCCGTTCTCGTCGTTCCCGGGCCAACTGGCGTCCCCGAACCCTCCGGCAGTCACCTTCATCGACCCCTCGCATGACGACGGGGGCAACTTCAGCGAGCACCCGCCGGACAATGTCTCCCTCGGGGCCGAATGGACGGCCGCGGTCGTGAACGCGATACTTTCGAGCTCGATCGGCCCCAGTTCTGCGATCCTCCTCTTCTACGACGAGGCGGGAGGGTTCTGGGATCCGATCACCCCCCCGGTCATCGACGGCTCCCCCGACGGGTTCCGCGTGCCGTTCCAGGTCATCTCCGATTACACCCCCGGGGGTCTCATCGTCCACCAGGTGATGGACCCGGGCTCCGTACTCCACTTCATCGACACGAACTGGAACTTGCCCGCGCTGAACGCGCGGGTCGGAGAGGGGGCCGCCCTTTCCCCCTTCTTCGACTTCGCCGCGCCCCCGCGCCCTCCGTTGATTCTTGCGACCCCGATCAACTTGTCCACGAATGGCAGCGGGCGCAGCACCGAGGGGGGCAACGACAACGCCCTCGTCCGCACGCCCGTCGAGCCTCTCTACGTGGACGCAGTGTGGCGGGACGGAGTCCAGGTCGGTTCGTGGGTCGCCGGCGCGCCGTCGGCCATGGTGCGTGTCGGCGAGGCGTCGCGATGGGCGCAAACCGGCCCAGGCGAGGCTTCGGCGTCTAGGCGAACGCGCGCAGGCGCTTTATCGACCGGTCGGCCTGCGTGTCGGTGTGAGCGAACCCGTCGTCACCGTGCGTAACGCCCGTGTGGCCGAGGTCCGGATTTCTCGTCCGGACCGCCTCAACGCGCTCGATGTCCCCTCGTTCCGCCGGCTCCGCGAGCATCTGGAAGCGGTCGGCCGGGACCCCGAGATCCGCGCGGTGATCTTGACCGGCGAGGGAAAGGCCTTCTGCGCGGGCGGCGACGTCGCCTCAATGGAGGAACACCGGGTGGCGGGCGACCTCCCGAGACTGTTCCATGAACTCACCGGCGAGCAAGAGCTGTCCGTTCGAGAGCTCATGACCATGCCAAAGCCGGTGGTCGCCGCCCTCAACGGGGTGGCGGCCGGCGGAGGGATGGCGCTGGCGCTCGCGTGCGATTGGCGGATCGCCGCCGAGACCGCTCAACTGATCCCCGCATTTCCGTCCCTCGGAGCGGTTCCGGACGGCGGGTTGACGTACCTCCTCCCCCACTTCCTCGGGATCGGCCTCGCCCAGGAACTCCTGTTCACCCGCGCCCGAGTGCCCGCCGGCCGGGCGCGCGAGCTGGGACTGGTGCACGAGGTCGTCGCCGAGGATCGTCTCGCCTCCCGCGCTCGCGAGCGCGCCGTGGAGCTGGCCGAAGGCCCGACGTTCGCCTACGGCTGGATGAAGCGGCTCATGGTGTCCGCCTTCTCCAACAGCCTGGAATCCCAGCTGGCGCTCGAGAGGCAGGGGGCGGTAGAGGCCGCGCGACGGGGCGAGTTGCCCGAGGGGATCCAAGCCTTCCGCGAGAAACGGCCGACCCGCTTTCCGCCGCCCTAGGGGCGGGGTGCGACCGGTCCGGGCCAGGGTCGGGCCAACAGACGGTCGAGCCGGTCCCGGACGGTCGGCCATTCCGAACGAAGGATACTGTAGTAGACCGACGAGCGCAGGGTGCCATCGGGCATCTTCAGGTGCTCGCGGAGGACCCCTTCCCGCTGGGCTCCGAGCCTTTCGATCGCTCGCTGCGAGCGCTCGTTGCGTAGGTCCGTCTTGATCTGGACCCGGTGCACGCCCTCCCGATCGAACGCGTAGCCGAGGAGGAGGCGCTTGGATTCGGTGTTCACCGGCGTGCGCCGTAGGTTGGGCTCGATCCAAGTGCCTCCGATCTCCACCGCTTCGTCTTTGAGAGAGATATCCAGGAAGCGGGTATTACCGAACATTCGCCCATCACTGACCAGTTGTTGCGTGAACGCGAGGGTCTCTCCCCGGGATTGATCGGCGAGGACAGCTTCGATCATAGACCGCATCCCCGGTTCGCCCGCCGGCGGGCGCGTGCGCATGTATGCCCAGATCTCGGGGTCCTCACCGGCCCGCGCCAGCTCCGCCGCGTGATCGACAGAGAGAGGGATGAGCCGGACCCACTTCCCCTCCAGGATGACCGGCGGTCGAAACGCGAGCGGAGGCACCGGCCAGCCGGAGTCCGGGGCCGTTCATACCTCCGGCCCCCGCCCGCGCGCGCGTGCTAGGTCACGTCAGGGCTCGTGCCGGCGAGCCGTTAAATAACGAGGGGAGGTTCGACAGCCGGCACCTAAGCAGCGAGCCGGAGGGAGGACGAAAATGGAGGCCGGAATCGACACTTTTCTGGTCTTTGCCGGCATCGCAGCCGTGTTCGGGGTCGGTTCGATCGTCGCCAACCGGATGCTGGGCGCCAAGCCCCGCAAATCGTACCTCCAATTGACGACGTACGAATGCGGCGAGGAGGCCGAAGGGGAGGCCCAGATCGACTTCCCCACGCAGCACTACACGTTCGCGATCGTCTTCGTCGCCGTCGACGTCATCGGGTTCATCCTCGCCCTCTGGGCGCTCACGTTCCGCGGCATCAACTCTAGCCTGAGTCCCATGCTGATCGCCTTTGGGTTCACGGCGTTGGCGCTGATCGGTATCTACTACGCGCTCCACGGCGAGCGCCGCTGGGTCGTATGAGCGCCCCGGCGCCCGTCCAACCGGTCAAGGTGGCCGCGGTCGGCGAGGGGCCCCAGCCTCTGCCCATGGTCCACGAGCCCGCCGTCCCGTTCATCGAGATCGAGACCCTCCGGGCCCGGGAGTTCCTCCCGCCCGCCAAGGAGGCGCTCTCAGCGCTCCTGAAGGAGCAGGCCGACGGCAAGATGATCCGCCCGGTGTTCAATTGGGCCGGTCGCAACTCGCTGTTCCCGCTCCACTGGGGCCTGGCCTGCTGCGCGATCGAATTCGCGGCCGCGTTCGGCGCGCGCTGGGACGCCGAGCGGTTCGGGGTCGTCCCGCGCTCCTCCCCCCGCCAGTGCGATCTGCTGATCGTCAACGGGACCGTGACCTGGAAGGTCGCGCACAAGCTCATCACGCTCTACGAGCAGATGCCCGAACCCAAATGGGTCATCGCCATGGGGAACTGCGCGACCGGCGGGGGACCGTTCCGGACAGCGTACTCGGTCGTCCCGGGCGTCGACAAACTGGTCCCGGTCGACGTATACATCGCCGGATGCCCGCCCCGGCCCGAGGCGATGCTCGAAGGAATCCTGAAGCTCGAGGAACTGATCCAGGAGCGGGGCGAGTAGGCCCGGGTCGACGCCCCCGCACGCCTGAAGGTCACCGAGAGGACGAGCGATGGAATCCGACTCGATCAGCCCGCAGCTCTCGCTGGTCCTGGGGGACGCCGTGCTCGGCGTCGACGCGCTGCCCCGGACGGCCGGTCGTGTCCGGTTCAAGCGGGAGCGAGCGCTGGACGTCTTTCGCCTGATGCACGACGGGCTCGGCTTCCGCCACCTGTCGATGGTCGGGGCGATCGATTGGGTCCAATATCGCGAGGTGTTCTACGTCCTCTGGTCCGACGACCGCCGCCAGTACGTCCACCTGTCGACCCAGGTCCCGGCCGACGACCCGCGTGTGGAGAGCGCCTCGGGCGTCTGGCCGAGCGCCAACTGGCACGAACGGGAGGCCTGGGAGCTCGTCGGCGTGACGTTCGACCATCACCCGGATCTGCGGCGGTTGCTGACGCCCGACGGCTACGCCTTCCACCCGCTGCTCCGGTCGTTCCTGCTCCACGAGCCCGAGGAGTTGGAGGTGAAGGTGCGCGATGTCTGAGATGTGGATCAACATGGGGCCCCAGCACCCCATGACGCACGGGTTGTGGAACCTGCGCGTGAAGATCGACGGCGAGATCATCCTCGACGTGGACCCCGAGATGGGCTACCTGCATCGCGGGATCGAGAAGATCAGCGAGGTGCGCCATTACAACGAGATCATCACGCTGATGGACCGCACCTGCTACGTCGCCGGGATGTCCTGGGAGCACCTGTTCATCCTCGCGGCCGAGGAGGCGCTCCACATCGAGCCCCCGGAGCGCGCCCAGTGGATCCGGGTCGTCAGCGACGAGTTCCAACGGGTCGCCTCCCACATCATGTGGTACGCGGCGTTCGTCCAGGACATCGGCCTGATGAGCCCGTTCCTGTACGGGATGCGCGACCGCGACCTCGTGCTCGACCTGTTCCAGAGCTACACAGGGGGCCGCCTCACGTACGAGTACATGCGCGCCGGCGGCGTCCGCAACGACCTTCCGCCCGGATTCCTCGCGCATGCGCGCACGCTCACCGACTGGCTGATGGACCGCTTCGTCGAGTACGACTCGCTCTGCCTGGGCTCGGACATCTTCCACCAGCGCTGCGACAGACTGGGCGTGCTGAGCGCCGGCGATTGCGTCGACCTCGGCGTGACGGGCCCGATGCTGCGGGCCGCGGGCGTCAAGCGCGACCTCCGCAAGGACCGGCCCTACTCGGCGTATGATCGCGTCGACTTCGATGTCGCGATGGCCAACACCGCGGACGTGACGGGGCGGTATCTGGTGCGGATGGAGGAGCTGCGGCAATCCGTGCGGATCATCCGGCAGGGGCTGGACTGGTTGGAGAAGAACCCGGGCCCGGTCCTGGCCGACCACCTGCCGCGCTGGCTCGGCGCGCCGTACGCCCCCGTCGGGAGCGAGTCCTACCAGCTCAAGCGCAACTACCCCAAGGGGCTCGGCTTCTCGGCGACGGAGGAGCCCCACGGCGAGGCCCAGGCCTATGTCGTCAACGAAGGGAGCGAGCACCCGTACCGCGTCAAGTTCCGCTCCCCGGTCTTTGCCAACATCAGCGCCGCCAAGAAGTACTTGATCGGCTACCACGTGGCCGACATCCCGCCGATCATGGGCAGCGTGGACGTCTGCGTCGGGGAGGTGGACCGTTAGGTCGCCGCTCCCATGACGACGACGCTGTTCGATGTGGCGAACTGGCTCGCCACGGGCCTTCTGACGATCGTGGGGTATATCCTGCCTCCCCTGCGGTCGCCGCTCCAGAACCCGGACCTCGTGTTCGGGCTTTCGGCCCTCCTGTTCGGCGCGATCCTTCTCGGGGCGAGCATGATCAACACGATCATGCTGATCTGGTTCGAACGCAAGATGCTGGGCCGGTTCATGGACCGGCGCGGCGCGATGCACGTCGGCTTTGCCGGACTGCTGCAGAACTTCGCCGACGGTCTGAAACTGTTCCGCAAGCACACCTTCAAACCGGCCGAGGCGGACGGCCTCGGCTTCAACTCCGGGCCGACCGCCTACATGGTCACCTCGGTGATCCTGTTCGGGATCCTGCCGATCTCCTCGGGCTGGAACTCCGGCTCGCTCCCGCTCAGCCTGCTCCTGGCGCTCGTCGTCTTCTCGTTCGCCCCGCTGTTCATCTTCATCAGCGCCTGGTCCAGCAACAACAAGTACTCGCTCATGGGCGGCATGCGCTCGGCGGCCCAGATGATCGCCTACGAGGTGCCGATCCTGTTGGCGGTCGTCGCGGTGATCGTGCTTTCCGGCAGCTTCGACCTCAACGTCATCGTCGCTGAGCAGCGCAACTACTGGTTCTGGGGGCCGCTCTTCCTCGCGCTGATCGTTTTCCTCGCCGGGATGCTCGCGGAGATGGAGCGCATTCCGTTCGATCTTCCCGAGGCCGAGGCCGAGCTCGTCGAGGGATGGAACACGGAGTACGGGGGGATGCTCTTCGCCTTCTTCATGCTCGCCGACTACGTCCGGGCCCTCGTCGGGAGCATCCTCGTCGTCCTGCTGTTCATGGGCGGCTGGACGATGCCGTCGTACTTCCCGTCGGTCCTGACCAACTTCCCGCTCGCCGGGATCCTCTGGTTCATGCTCAAGACCTACCTCGTGTTCGGCGTATTCGTCTGGGTCCGGGCGGCCCTGCCGCGCGTCCGGACGGACCAGCTCCTGCGGCTCGGCTGGATGCGGATGATCCCGATCAGCCTGCTGGCCGTCGTCCTCGCCGCGCTCGTCGTCGTGGCGAAGTGCCTGCCCGTCCTCGGCTGCGTCCCGCCGATCCTCGGGAGCTAACGGAAGATCCTCATGGCCGCATCCACAAACCCCACCGCAAAGAGCAGCGACAACCCGATCCTCTGGGTGGCCAAACCGCTGGCCACGGCCGCGCGTCAGTTCACCAAGAGCCTGATCCGTCCTTCCACCATCGTCTATCCGTTCGAGCGGCTCGAGGACCCCAAGTTCCGCGGCCAGGTCGCCGTGGCGTCCGGCAAACCGATCGGCCTCGGCGAGATCTGGGACAACTACCGCGGGGTCCACGCCCTGAACATCGGCACGTGCATCTCGTGCAATCTCTGCGCGTTCAGCTGTCCGGACCTGTGCATCGACATGGTCTCGGTTCCCGGCGGGGACCCCAAGCACCCGAAGAAGTGCCCGGAGATCGACTACGGCAAGTGCAGCTTCTGCGGGTTCTGCTCGGACGCCTGCCCCGAGGGGTGCCTGACGATGACCACGCGCTACCACCTGGTCACGACCAAGCGGGCGGAGATGATCTACTCCCCGCAGAAGATGTTCGAGATCTTCGAGCGCAAGCTCCCCATGAACCCGATCCGGGTGGAGCGCCCGAAGAACGAGGACGCGATCCTGCTCGACCCGCCCGTGTGCATCGGCTGCAACGCGTGCGCGCGCGATTGCCCGACCCAGTGCATCACGATGATCGACATCCCCAAGGCCGAGGCGAAACCCGGGGAGAAGGTCGCCAAGCGCATTTGGAAGGAGCCCGTCATCAACGACTCGGACTGCGTGCGCTGCGGCACCTGCATCAGCGTTTGCCCCAAGGAATGCCTGTTCTGGGGGGCTCGTCAGTGAGCCCCGAGACCGTCGCATTCTTCATCCTGGCAGCGGTGGCCGTCGGGACCGCGCTCGCCGCGCTGCTGGTGCGCGAGCTCGTCCATACGATCCTCTGGGTCGCCGCGTTCTTCGTGACCCTCTCGGGCATCTACTTCCTCCTCGAGGCCCCGTTCCTCGGCGTCCTCCAGCTCGGGGTGTACGCCGGCGCGGTGACGATCCTCCTCCTGTTCGGGGTGATGGTCACCCGCAAGCGGATCTTCTCGCGCGAGGCCGCGACCGGGATCGGGCCGTACCCGCTCGCCGTCTCGCTGATGACGGTCGTCCTGGTGGCCACGGTCGCCTCCGGCCTGCCCCAGAACCCCGTCCCCTTGCGCAGCTACGATCCGGCGCTGCTCTCGGCCAACCTGTTCGGCCCGAACGGGGCGTGGCTGCTCCTGCTCGGCCTGACGATGATGAGCGCGCTCGCCGGGGCGATCTACCTGGTCCGGGAGGGTCGCGAGTGACCTCGCTCCCCCCGGCCGCGGTCCTGGCGCTCTCCGCCACCCTCCTCGGGGTGGGGATCTTCGGCATCCTCACCCGGCGCAACTTCATTCTGCTGCTGATCGCCGTCGAGGTCGCGATGAACGCGGCGATCCTCAACTTCGTCTACTTCGCGGCGTTCGCCGGCACTCCCGGAGGGCTATCGGGTCAGGCGATCGCCGTCGTACTCGTCGGCCTCGCCGCCACCGAGGTCGCCGTCGGGCTCGCCATCGTCCTCGCGCTCAACCGGCTGCGGGGCTCGATCAACGTCGCCGAGGCGACCCAGCTCAAGCTGTAGGGGGGGAACTCGACGGGCTCGCTGGACTTCATCTTTGGGTACGCGTTCCTCGTCCCCCTCCTCCCAGCCCTGGCGTTCG
>JAKIWD010000099.1 GCA_022750205.1 Thermoplasmata archaeon | reverse complement strand
CTCGGTTTTACATAGCGGGCGCCGCTCCCGCGGTTCGTGGAAGCGGTCGTCCTCGGGGGCGGCGGGCTCACGGGCCGCTGCACCGTTCGGGACCTCGCTGCGACCGGCGGGTTCGACGCGATCCGGATCGCCGACCTCGACCTCGGCCTGGCCGAGTCGGCGGCGCGCGCGACCGGCTCCGACCGGGTGCGGGCGGAGGCGCTCGACGTGCGGGACGCCGCCGCGCTCCGCCGCGTCCTGAAGGGAGCCGATGTCTGCGTCAACGCCGTCCAGTACACGTTCAACCTGGCCGTCATGGAAGGCTGCCTCGCCGAGGGCGTCCCGTACCTCGATTTCGGCGGCCTGTTCCACACCACGCGGCGCCAGCTCGCCCAGGACTCGCGGTTTCGCGAGGCCGGTCTCCTTGCGATCCCCGGCCTCGGCCAGGTCCCGGGCATCTCGAACGTCCTCGCGGTCGAGGCGTGCCGCGACCTCGAACGGGTCGACTCGATCGTCATCCGCGACGGCTGGCGGGACCTGACCCCGAATGGACCGGAGATCGTCTTCACGTGGTCGCCGAGCACCTTCCTCGACGAGATGATCCAGGCGGCGATGGTGTTCGAGAACGGAGCGTATCGCGCATACCCACCGATGAGCGGCGGCGAGGAGTTCGCCTTCCCCGCTCCGGTGGGGCGCACGACGGTCTACCGGACTCTGCATTCCGAGCCCGCGACCATCCCCGAGAGCCTCCGGGAGAAGGGACTTCGACATTGCGAGTGGAAGGAGGGAGGACCCGGTATCGACCTCCTGCGGACGATGGCGAAGCTCGGCCTTGGCTCGGAGTCTCCCGTCGAAGTGCGCGGCCAGCCCGTCGTACCGCGCGAGTTCCTGCTGGCGCTCCTCAAACGGGAACACCTCCTCGGCGCGCCTGCCGGCGTCACGCTCCTCGACTGGGAGGTGTGCGACATCGAGATTCACGGGCAGTCGAACGGCGCCGAGGTCGAACGGCACGCCCAGGCCCGGTTCCCGCCGCGGCCCGACTGGGGCTTCACCGCGACCGAGTACGCGGTCGGCGTCGCCGGGGCCATCGGGGCGCGGCTGATCGTCGAGGGGGCGATCACCCAGACCGGGGTGGTGCCCCCCGAGCGGTGCGTGCCGGCCGGACCGCTCCGCGCCGCGTTGGCCGAGCGCGGCATCGAGACGACCGTGACGCCGCCCGAGCCCCCGCTCCCGCCCCCACGAACCGGCGCCCGCTAAGCCAAAACAGGTGATTTACCTCCATTCTACCCCAGTATCGCCACCCAAAGTAGCCAATGTCCACGCGAATCATGCTTTGGGTTACGTGTGCGTTTCGCGTGGTGTACGGTAGCTGCGAACTACGAAGAGTTCTCTCCCCGCGCCATCTATATATATGGACCTCCGGGTCCTGAAACCTACTCGGATGTGTTTTAGATGGCGGAGCCGAAACTCGCCCTTCCTTCCGGGGTCCGGAGCCCGGGATCGGACCCGGAACTAGGGAGTCCCGTCGGGGCCCCACCCGAGCTGCTCGGGCATCTGAGCGCCGAAGGTTCGGCCGCCGCTCCTCCGGAGCCGGCGGGCAAGCCGACACCCAAGGCCGAGGCGGCCGCGGCCCCGAAGGACGACGAGGAGGAGGTCCAGCCGCTTCCCATCCCGATCGCCCGGCTCGTCCCGAAGCTCCGCAAGAGCGCGCGCCTGTTCGAGGAGGGAAAGAAGTACATCCCGAACTCGACGAGCTCCCTCATCCGGGTCGCGTCGTACGACCCGTGCCCGCCGTTCATCAAGAAGGGCAAGGGGAGCCGGATCTGGGACGTCGACGACAACGAGTACCTCGATTTCAACCTCGGATACGGGTGCCTGATCAACGGCCACGCGCACCCGGAGATCGTGAAGGCGCTCTGCGCCCAGGCCGAGCTCGGGACCCATTTCGCCTCCCCGACCGAGCTCGAGATTGATGTCGCGAAGGCGTTCCATAGGATGGTCCCGAACACCGAACGCGTGGCGTTCTGCTCGAACGGCTCCGACGCCACGATGAACGCTATCCGGATCGCCCGGGCCGTCACGGGGAAGGACGGGATCCTGAAGTTCGAGGGCCACTACCACGGCCAGCACGACTACGCGCTGATCAGCGCGGAGGCGCCGCCGATCGTCGCGGGGCTCGACGAGTATCCCCGACCGCTCCCGAACTCGGCCGGGATCCCCCCGGGCGTCACCGACTACGTCATGGTCGCGCCGTACAACTCGATCCCCGCCTTCGAGCGGATGGTTCGCCGCTACCGCGACCGGCTCGCGGCGGTGATCCTCGAGCCGATCATGGCGAACGCCGGCGTGATCCCGCCCGCCCCGGATTACCTCAAGCGCCTGCGGGAGATCACCCGGGAGAACGACCTGCTCCTGATCTTCGACGAGGTGTTCACGGGTTTCCGCGTCCATCCGGGCGGGGCCCAGGCGCTCTACAAGGTCGAGCCGGACCTCTCGTGCTGGGCGAAAGCGCTCGGCGGCGGGGTGACGATCTCGGCGGTCTCGGGGAAGGCCGAGTTCATGGACCTCATCGCCCCGGGGCGGATCTCGTTCGGCGGCACCTACTTCGCGAACAACCTGTCGCTCGCCGGAAGCCTTGCGAACCTGAAGATCCTCGAGCGGGGCGGCGACGGGCTCTACGAGCGGTTCGACCGGATGACGACGAAGCTCGAGAAGGGGATCGAGCAGGCGGCGAAGGACGCGAAGGTCTCCGTGCTCGTCCAATCGGTGAACGGGATGCTCCAGTTCTTCTTCACGCGCCGCAAGAAGATCACGAACTACCGCGAATCGCTCCAGATCGACTGGAACCTCTACCTGCGGAACCACCAGCTGCTGCTGGACAAGGGGATCTACACCCACCCCGACAACTACGAGCGGATCACCTTCTCCTCGGCGCACACCGAGAAGGACGTGGACGTCCTCGTCGACACGATCCACGAGACGTTCGCCGAAATCCGGACGTTGCCGCGGGACTACCTCCCGTAGCGGGCGCGGGTCAGTCCGGCCACCGGGCGCGGCGGCCCGTTGGGTCGCTCAGCCGAGCGGGTTGCCGCAGTGCGGGCAGAACCTCACGTTCGGGTCGATGACCCGTCCGCATTTCGGGCACACGCGCAGGACGGGCGGGGGAGGCAGGTACGGCATCCACGTGGGGCGCGGGTGAGGCTGATGCGCGATGGCGAGCGCTCCGCCGATCAGTCCGAGAATGAATCCGACGACGAACCCGCCGGCGAAGCTCGTGAGGCTCAGCACGGAGAACACGATGATCAGGACGCCGAACAGGACGTGGTGTTGGGGCTGGGTGTACACCATGGCGCCGAACAGCAGCACCAGTATTCCGCAGACGATGCCAAACAGCCCGGAGAGGACCAGGGTCCCTCCGAAGCTCCCGAACGGAACGTTTTGGGGGACTACGGTGCCGATGGCGACCTCCAGCCCCGCCGCGGCGAGGATCAGGATCCCGCCAATAATGCAGAGGACCAACGACTCCGTCGGCCGCATTGGCTCGGGTGGACCGCTGGGCGCGCCGCCAAAGGGCCAGTGGCCCAAGTGGCCGGGATGCGGGGCGTACGCCGTCCCCCATTGGACGGGGGCCGGATGGGCCCCGTGCGGTACCGGGGTAGGCGGTGGAGCTGCCGGTGGGGGCGCGACCAATCTCGCCCCGCACTTGGAGCAGAAGGAATCGTCGAGCGCGTTCGACGCCCCGCAGGCGGCGCAGGTCCGTCCGCTCACTCGGGTCGAGAGCCAATCTATCTACATATAATCCGGAGGTGGGCGCATCGCCCACCGTCGAAGGGGGTCATGCGGGGCCCGCCGGTGGGAGCAGCTTCTCGGCGTGGATCCAGACCCGCTCCGGACGGTATCCCAGTCGCTCGTTGATCGACCACATCTTCGCGTTCTGCGAGTCGTTCGAGGTCCGGAAGTAGGTGTATCCCGCCGCACGACCATAGGCGAGCGAGCGTCGCTTCAACTCGGTGGCGACCCCCCGGCCTCGGAAGGCCCGGAGCGTCCCCGTGATCATCTGGTTCAGCGTTTTGGGGTCCCCTTCGGACCGCTCGAAGAGGCAGAGGCCGACGATCCTTCCCCCGTGCTGCGCGAGGAACGCCGCTTCGGGAATGAGCCCGGGGCCTTGCAGATATCCCTCGACAAATTTCCGGAACACCTCCGGGGTGAACGGACCCATCCGGGGAGCATCGCCCAGGACGGCGACGTCCACTTCGCAGATCTCCTCGAACAGGTCCCGGCGCTTTGGCCCCGCTTCCGCGAGCGTCGTGAAAGTGAACCCCTCCGCCGCGAGCCGGCTCGAGTGATCCGCCGGGGGCTGGGCGTTGGCCAGCTCCAGCCGCGAATCCCAGAGACGACGTCGTTCGACGAAGCCCCGGCGCGTCCAGAAGCGCATGCCGGCCGAGTCTTCGGCGCCGGAGCCCGCCCACAGCCGGACCGCTCCGCGCCGCTCGGCTTCCGCATTGATCCCCTCGGCCAGTGCGCGCGCGACACCTCGCCCCTGGTGGTCGGGGTGAACCCGGACGTCGACCCAGAACGTCTTCGGGTCGTAGCTATCGACGGGGTTCCCGATGTACCCGAACGCGACCGGCGTCGCGGTCGCGCGTTCTTCGACGACGGTCTTGACCCGCTCGATCGGTGCCCGGGAGATCGCCGCGTCCACGCGGCGTGACTCGTCCGCGGACATGGTCCAGCCCGGGATCGTGAGGCGGGAGAGGCTCGCCTCCGGCTCGAAGTCGTCGTCCTGGAACGGCCGAATCAAGTACCGCGCTTCGTCCATCGGGTTCGCGCGGGAGTAGGTCCCTGAGCCCCTTATCCTGCGGCGTCAGGGAAGCGGGGCGGCTTCGGTGTCCCATCGGGCGTCGGCGCCCAAATTCGGCACGTTCTAATATCGGTCCAAGGTTCCAAACTCGGTGCCGACGGGGATAGCGGGAGCTCCCGGCCGACCCCACGGCGGGGCCGGCTTTGGGGCGTAGTCCCAGCGACCTGATCGTCTTTGTCCTGAAGCGCCTCCTTCAGCTCATCCCGGTCCTGTTCGGCGTCATCGTCCTGACGTTCTTCTTCACCCACCTCGACCTCACCGACATCTGCAACGCCTGGTACCCTCACGCCGGCATCGCGACGATTCGCCACTGCGAGACGACGATCAACCAGCCGATCGCGCAGCAGTTCCTCACGTACTTCACCAACCTTCTGCACGGCAACTGGGGCGCCTCCGTTCTCGGCGACCCGGTGTACCCGAAGATCGCGACCGCGCTCCCGGCGACGGTCGAGCTCGTCCTCGCGGCGCTGTTCCTGATGGTGGTCATCGGGATCCCGCTCGGCGTCGTCGCCGCGCAGTCGGGCGGCCGCTGGGCCGACCACCTCGTGAGGGTGTTCTACCTGAGCGGGTGGGCGACGCCGACCTACCTCGGGGCGGTGCTCGCCGCGGTGTTCTTGGGTCCCGCGCTCGGCCTCCCGACGGGCGGGGAGTACTCGACGAATCCGCCGCCGTTCACGCAATGGACCCACATGTCGGTCCTCGACGCGATCCTCGCCGGCAATCTCGCCTACACCGCCGACGCGTTCGCGCACCTGGTCCTGCCGGCGACCGTGCTGGCGTTCATCAATATGGGGATCGCGACGCGCATGACGAGGGCCTCGATGCTCGAGGTTCTCCCGCTCGACTACGTTCGCTCGGCGCGGATGAAGGGCCTGACCGAGTTCTGGGTCCTCTACAAGCACGCGCTGCGCAACGCGCTGATCACGACCACGACCGTGCTCGGCATCACCGCGGGGGGACTCCTGTCGGGGACGGTCGTCATCGAGGAGGTGTTCGCCTGGCCCGGGATCGGCCAGTACGCCTACGCCTCGATCGGGGGCGGTGGATCGCAGCTGAACTTCGACGGCGCGATCGCCGTCGTGATCGTGTTCGCGACCGCCGTCGTCGTGGCGAACCTGATCGCCGACATCCTCTACGGGGTGCTCGACCCGCGCGTCGATTGGAGGTAGGCCGCGATGACCGAGGCGGCCCCGAAGCGTCCCCGCCTCTCCGACGGCTCCTTGGGAGTCCTCTGGCGCGTCCTGCGGACCAACCCCCTCTCCCTCGGTGGCTTCGTCCTCGTGGCGGTGATCGTCCTCACCGCCCTCGTCGTGACCGTCGACCCGCGGCTGCTCGTGCCGTACGGGGCCCAGCAGTTCACCGGAGCGATCCACGCCGGCCCGTCGGCGCACCACCTGTTCGGGACCGACGGAACCGGCTACGATGTGTTCTCGAACGTGATGCTCGCGCTCCCGCTCGACCTCGGCATCGGCGTCGCGATCGCGGGAAGCGCGCTGTTCATCGGTGGCGGCCTCGGCCTGATCGCCGGATTCTTCGACACCCCCGGAACCGTCGGCGGCGCCATCTCGGTGTCGATCATGCGTCTCACCGACATCTTCCTCTCGTTCCCGAGCCTCATCCTCGCGCTCGCGATCACGCGGGCGCTCGGCATCGGCGTTGGGCCGACGCTGATCGCACTCGCGATCACCTGGTGGCCGTTCTACGTCCGCCTCGTCCGCGGCGAGGTGCTCGCGGTGAAGCATCTGCCGTACGTGACGGCCGCGCGCGCCTCCGGCGTGTCGGAGTGGCGGATCCTCATCCGCCACGTCCTGCGGAACGTCCTCGAGCCGATCGTCGTCTACTTCACGCTGGACATCGGGACCGTCCTCGTCACCTACTCGACGATCGGGTTCATCGGCGTCGCGAGCAAGTACCCGGGGCCTCAGCCCGAATGGGGGGCGATGCTCGCCTTCTACCAGTCGTCGGGCGCGATCAACGTCTACCCGTGGGAGGTCCTAGGCCCGGGCGTCGCGATCTTCGTGACGGTCCTCGCGTTCAGTCTGCTCGGTGACGGGCTCCGCGACCTCCTCGACCCACGGACCCGCCGGGCGTTCGTCCGCAGCTCGGCCGGCCACGACCCGCCGGCCGAGACCCCTTCGGCGCTACCCTCCGGCGGCGAGGCGACGACCGACGAGGTCGCTATGGGCCGGGAGGGAGGCGCGGCCGCATGACCGAGCCCGTCCTGGACGTCCAGGGTCTCACGATCACATACACCGTCGGCGCGGGAGTCTTCCAGGCGGTCTCCGACGTCTCGATGCAGATCTACCCCGGCCGCGTGGTCGGGATCGTCGGGGAGACCGGCTGCGGCAAGAGCACGCTCGGGAAGGCGATCCCGCGACTCCTCCCGGAACCGCCCGCCACGATCGGATCGGGTACGGTCGTGTTCCGGGGGACCGACCTCGTCCGCCTCACCAAGCGCCAGCTCCCGATGGTCCGCGGCACCGGGATCGGGATGATCTTCCAGGAGCCGCTCAACTCGCTCAACCCAGCGTTCCGTGTCTACGACCAGATGGCGGAGGCGATCCGGATCCGCCACTACCGCGACATGGGCTACGTGAAGTCGTTCCGCGGCGGTTCGATGCCGTTCGACTACTCCGTGCGGTCGACGCCGCCCGTCACCAACCCCGTCACGAAGTCGATCGTCCCGGGCGGCGCCGCCGCGGAGGCGGTCGAGGACAAGCTGCGGACGCGCGCCGAGTTCCGCGAGGAGGTGCTGCGCTACCTGCGGCTCGTGCGGATCAACGACCCCGAGGCGATCCTCGGATTGTACCCGCACGAACTGTCGGGCGGCATGCGCCAGCGGATCATGATCGCGATGGCGCTCAGCGAGCGGCCGTCGCTGCTCATCGCGGACGAACCGACGAGCGCGCTCGACGTGACGATCCAGGCCCAGGTCCTCACGCTGATGAAGGAGCTGATCGACGAGGTGAAGGCGGCGATCCTGTTCATCAGCCACGACCTCGGCGTCATCGCCGAGACCGCCGACGAGGTCGGCGTGATGTACGCGGGCCGGATCGTCGAGTACGGTCCCGTCGCCGACGTG
>JAKIWD010000037.1 GCA_022750205.1 Thermoplasmata archaeon | reverse complement strand
CGGGAATGAGGGGCGCGCAGGCCGGATTTCTGCCTATGGGTCCATCAGAAAATGGGCTACAGTTGGAGTTGCCGCAAGCCGGAAAGCTGAGTAGTTACGTTCTTGGCTGATTTTCGTGCACCTGCAACCTGATTCCGGACTAAATCCGGTCGGTCGTAAGTCACGCGAACTATCTTGCATTGGTCAGTGTCCAGAGATTTCAGGGCCTCATCATAGAGGGGAATGCTCCAGCTTTCCTCGCCACGCCGCATGTCCTCGTATGGCTCTCCGGGGTTATGTGTCGGGATCCTTTCGTAGTGGCCGCTATCGATGAAGAGCAAATCTGCGCTGTAAATATGCTTTGGATCGATAAGTTTGTGGCGAATGTCGTAGGCGCTTAACAGTTTGGAATCTTGGCAGTATTGGTTTGTATCTTCGTAGATTGGGCTCGGGTCGAAACCGCGACTTGAATAGGAGGGCACCAGCAGAGGTGTTTGGAAGTTCGTCCCGGGGATGGTGCGAACTTTGCAGAGTTCAACGACGTTCAAAGTGCCGCCCTCCGGTCACGACAAGACAAGCACTCACCACAGGGAAGCTCCCCGCCGCGCTGGCAACTGTAGGTCATCTGGATCGGCACCTTGCCCGCTCGCGCCATTGAGACCACGCCATGCTTGTCGAGATCGATCCAGGGAGCAACAAGCCGGATGGTGCCACCAGTGTAGTCACTTAGTAGCCCCTGCATCCGTTCGAAAAACCTCGGGCTGCAATCGTAGAATGGAGTCCCAGCATGGATGCCAATTGCGAGGAGACAAGGGGGGACACAGGATTGGCCTCCCGCAAGCACAAGCTCCGCGTTTCGGAAGCGAAATTCTTTGGCGTCGCTTACGACTACTGGGCGCAACATTTCATGAATTGTCGAGATCCTGAAGTGCTTCCCGACGTCTTTAACGGCCAGGCTCTCCATGAAGCTCGCAGGTTGCCCATAGTCGAAGTGGATACCTGCGACATTGAATCCCTTCTCTTGGAAGAATGGGATCAGGGCAGATGAGTCGACGCCCCCGCCCAAGAGGATGCAGACACGTCCATTCTCTTCTGGCACGGGAGGATTCTCCGGGTAGACCGCGGGAGCCGAATCGGAACCAGAATATTAACCGGTCCGTTTCGGAACCCCCGCATCCAGAGGAATGTGTAAGAGAGAATAAACGCGAGTCCGATCCCGGGAGCCGGTGGGAATCGGGTCCCCTGCCCCGGGCCCGAGATCAGACGTCGGATACCCGCAGCCGCGCGGCAAGTACAAGATATTTCAGTCTGCGAACAGAAGCCATCACTTTGGGCCTCGCGAAGCTGACTTCGAAGCTGCCCCCGGAGAACTTCTTTTCCCAGCTTATGGTCGCCGTGCACGCGTTCTGAAACAGATTCAGGAACGCCTCAACGGTCCAGAGGTTGTCCCAGCCCGCAATTTTAATCGTTCGAGTCGTCGCCTGAAGTCCCTGCCACGAGATTTACAACTGCGTTCGACTGACGACAACGGGTGGCTCCAAAAACCTAACGCGGGAAGCCTTCTTAGTGAACCTTCTCAGCGAGCGGCATTCTAGACCAAGCCCTCGGGCGGGGGCCCCTGATCGACTTCAGGGGCTGGGGCTATACCGCTACTGCTGATTCCCCGGACTCTCGGTTGACAGCGATTTTGGCTTAGCCGGCGTCTGGCTGGGGGAATTCATCTGGACCGAGTGGTTGTCCAAGGCCATCTGACCCACAGCGTCCTGTGGGTTCATCGACCTCGATCGCTGGTCATTCGGCGTGGGTGCGTGTCCTCCCTTCTTCGACATCGCTACTTTCAGCGCTCGGGGGCGCTGCCCAACCAATCTGCTCGATTCTGATAAACCTCATGATTGGGGCCATGGCGTTCCCCACCCCCCCCGGTGGCAATCCGGCCAACCCGGAGAGTCCGGAAACCGCTTTCAAGTAGGTCTCCACCCCCCTGCGGGGTGGCTGCGCGGGCAGCACAGGACAGGCTGGAGCCACCACCCCGACTTTTCGGTCCTCCCAGGTCGGTGGCGTCGCACCCCCTCTCCTGGGGTATCGACGAGCGCCGCCGGTCGGGCTCAGTTTGCGGGGCTCGCACTCGAGAGAGACAGAACGACCGCCTTGTCGACCCCAAGTGGAGCGACGAACTCGTATCCGGACCCGATGAGCCGCTCCGCGTCAGCCAGGGAAACTACACGCTGAGGCTGCGAGGTGGCAGGTGGAGGGGCAGCACCGGAATCCATCGATTCGTCCCTGTTAGCCCCCCCGGTGGCGACCCCGGTGCTCGCGTGACGGCCGGTCCGGTGCTTCCCTTTCTCCTGCTCGGCGAGAATCGTTGCCAGGAATTCGACGGCCTCCGGTCGGCGAAGAAGGTCGGCGAGCCTCTCCTCGGCTGAGCGAGCCTCATCGATCAGTTTCACCGCGGGCAAAGAAAGCGGGCCCCCGCACGTCATGCAGAACGCCGCTCCGGAAGGGTTCACTGTCCGGCATCGCCCGCATTTGGTGGGGCTCCGAGGAGCCTCGGACTTCTCGCCAGTTCCCGCGACCTTTACGCCGTAGCGGGCATTGAGGGCGCCAATCACGTCCTTTCCACTGAGGTGAACATAATGACGGGCCACATTGCTCCCAGGGACCCATCCAGCAATCTTCTCCAAAATCGAGGTCGACACCGCCGGGTCCTTGGCAAGAATAGTCAGCCGAGACCTCCGAAGGGCGTACGCCGTCACCGGCTTCGTCGTCTTCGCGCGCGCTGCTGCACTCTCGAGTGCCTTGTACATCGCACGATAGGTTGCCGTCTTACCAGCCCGCTCCCCTCCCACGTCGACCCACAAGGGCGCATTGCGGTCAGATGCTCGGGGGTGCGCATTCAACCATGCCAGCAATGCCGGGACCGCGTCTTCGTAGATTGGCGCGGGCTCAGGCGCCGAACCCTTCTCTCGAGTAACCTTGAGCTCGATGTACCCTTCGTCGTGTGGCACGACATCCCCCACGCGAAGGCGGTAGATTTCCCCCGGTCTGCAACCAGAGTTGAAGAGCGTCCAGATCCAAGCCCGGTCTCTAAAGTTGAGCGCGTTCTCCGCGATCAGGGCCACGTCGTCTCGCGTGAGCATGTCCGAGGGTCCAGCCGCTGGCTTCCACTTCTCGAGTCGAATTCTGAGCGATGACGGGTATTCCCTCCCCTGCTGACCAAGCCACCATCGCCAGAAAGTCCCAAGACAGTTTACGGCGGTTGCACGGGTCCCCCGGGCGTACTTCTTCGACGGGAATGCCCCGACGAAGGAAGCGGGAGCGTTCTTGGTGGGCGCGAGGAACTCCGACCCCAGTCGGGACGCCGCGAGCGGGAGCCAAGAAAGGTACGTTCTTACGCGAAGCTCGCCGACCTCTGGCCGACGCGCCTGGACGAACTCTAGTATCGCGTCTCGCTCAGACCGTCCGAGCTGGATGCCGTCTCCAATGATTTCGTCGGAACGGAGCTGGGAGACTCGCTTTGCGATGTAACCGGCGATGAAGTGAGCGTCCGCGAAGGGGTCATCCTCTAGTCGCCGCTTGGAGTCCATCCTTCTGACGGAGGGGCCCAATGGGATATGAACTAGACGGGAGAGCCGCGGGAGGGATTTGAACCCTCGGCCTGCTCCTTACCAAGGAGCCGCTCTACCAACTGAGCCACCGCGGCGCAAGCGGGCCTCACGACTCCCGGTTATTCCGCTTTGCTCCCCGACTCCGTGCCGGAGCCAACCGCCCACGGGAACCCTACCGAGCGGCGGCCCCACTCCGCCCGGTTCCCGCTCGTCCACGCTCGTTTTTCGAGAAAAGCGCGCATCCCTTCCTTCTGGTCCAGCGTGTCGAATAATCGGGCCCAGAGATCGAGCTCGTACTCGAGGCCCTCCGCTTCGGCCGGGTCGAGCGCATGGTTGAGAGAGAACTTCGCGGCCGCCAGTGCCACCGGCGCCTTGTGGGCGAGATCGTGCGCCAAGGCGCGCGCGGCTGGCATCAGCTCGGAGCGTGGGACGATGCGCTCGAGCAATCCCTGGTCGAAGGCATCTCGCGCGGAGACGGGCTTTCCGGTGAGAATCCAGCGTCGGGCCAAGGCCGCCCCGATCCGCCGGGGCAGCCGGCGGGTCCCCCCCCAGCCGGGCATCACCCCCAGGTTGATCTCCGGTTGCCCGAACAGCGCGTCGTCGCTCGCCAGGATGAAATCGCACGCGAGCGCGAGCTCGGTGCCCCCTCCGAGGCAGGATCCGTGCACGGCCGCGATGACCGGGAGCGGGAGTCGTTCGATGGCGACGGTCGTCGCTTGACCCCGAGCACCGTGAACGCGCGCCTCGGTCGACCCCATGGGCGCCATCTCCCGGATGTTCGCCCCGGCCGCGAACGATCGTTCGGCGAGGCCGTAGAGGACCACGGCCCGGACCTCTGGGTCCTCGGCGACGCGGGTCAGGGCCGACTGGAGGGCATCCAGGACCCCGGCACTGAGCACGTTCACCGGAGGGTGATCGATCCCGAGCAGGACGACCGCTTCGTCCCGATCGTACCGCACGAGAGGGCCCGGGGGCGTCGCGGCCATGGCGGCGGGACCCGGGCCGCGATATTTAACACCGTAGCGGTCGGCGCACGACGCACCGCTCCACGCCTCGCGGTGGAGCGGAAGGTGTGGCCCGGGCAACTCTAATGTGACGCGCGCCGCTGGCCGTCACGTGCGGATACTGGTGACCGGGGCCTCGATCGGGATCGGGCGGGCCACCGCCCTCCTCGCGGCCCAGAAGGGGCATGCGGTCGCGGTCCACTATCACACGCATGCTCGGGAGGCGGACGAGGTCGTCGCGGAGATCACGGGCACGGGCGGCTCGGCCTTCTCGGCCCGGGCGGATCTGGCCTCCGAGGAAGGGCCGCGGACCCTCGCGCGCGCGGTCGGACGACAGTGGGATTCGTTGGATGGAGCGGTCCTTAACGCCGGCGTGTACTCACGCGGGGCGTTTGCCGACCTGACGGACTCGGATTGGGAGGATTGCTTCGACGTGAATGTGTTGGGCCCAGCACGCCTGGTGCGCGAGCTGCTCCCCCGACTTCGCGCCTCGGATCGGCCCAGCGTCGTATTCATCTCGAGCGTGCTGGCGTTCACCGGCTCGACGCACGGTGCACATTACGCGGCGGCCAAGGCGGCGATCGAGGGACTCTCGTACTCCCTCGCCCGAGAGCTCGCTCCGGGGATCCGCGTCAACGCCGTAGCCCCGGGTTCGATCGACACGGCGATCCTCGCGGGTGATTCGCCCGAGCGACGCGCGGAACGGGGACGGTCCATCCCTCTCGGTCGCATCGGCCGCCCCGAAGAGGTCGCCGAGGCGGTCGTCTTCCTGCTCGGCCCGGGATCATCGTACATCACCGGATCCACACTGCATGTCAACGGGGGGCTGAGGACCTCGTGACCGACGCGCCCGCCTTGACGATCGTGCCAACGTGGTTCGGGGTCTATCTTGTCGACCGTGACCGCGTCATCAGATCGTACCCGTTCCCCCGCGCCTCCGAGGCGATCGCCGAGCGGCGAAAGCGGCGCCGCGCCGGCGGGCTCGCCCCGGAGGAGGAGCAACTCCTGAACGAGGCACGGAACCAACCGCTCCAAAGCCGGGACCGCCGGTTCGAGTCCCGAGGCGTCCGCATCCTGGCCGGCCCGGCGCACGCGCCCCACCCAGAGGAATCCGGATTCGAGGCCTCGACGTTCCGCTCCGCTCTCCTCGACCAGGGCGCCGACGACCTCCGCGCGGCTTGGGATCCGTCCATCCATGTCGAAGAAGCCGTGCGCGCGCTCGCCGACATGGATCGCGCCCTCAATCTGATCGCCGAACGGCTGGGCAGCTGGGCGGGGCGCGACTCGCTCGGCCGTGAGCCGGCGAGCTCGGAGAACCCGGGGCCGCTCGCCGAGGCGCTCGTCGCCGGACGCTGGGATGGGTCTCCCGAGCTCCCCGGTCCGGACCCCGCGCTCGCGGAAGCGCGACAGGCGCTGGCCCGGGTCTATCTCGAGATGCGAACGGCCCGAGCCGCGTTGGAGGCCGGCGTCGCCGCCGCCCTGCCCCAACGGGCCGCCAACCTGTCTCGGCTGCTCGGGACGGACCTGGCCGCCCGAATGATCAGCCAGGCCCGTGGTCTCGACCGTCTCGCACGCATGCCGGCCAGCACCGTCCAGGTCCTCGGCGCTGAGCGGGCGTTCTTTGAGCATCTGCGCGGCCGTGCGCCGCCGCCGCGACATGGCCTACTGTTCCTGCATCCTTCGATCCAGTCCGCGCCGCGGCGCCAGCGCGGCAAGCTCGCCCGCGCGCTGGCCGGAAAGGCCGCCATCGCCGCCCGGCTCGACCTCAACGGGGCGCCGGTCAACCCCGACCTGCTGGCGCAGTTCGAGCGACGCGCCAGCGCGATACGGGCCGAGAAGGCTCGCCCGAAGGGGGCCCCCGTTCGCCGCTCAGTTCCGCCACTTCACCGAACATCCGAGGACGGGTAGTTCCGCCTTCGCGAGCGGTCGACCGGCGATCGCGTCGTCCAGCGCCGACTGAAGATCGTGGTGCCGAACGGCGGATGGGTTCTCGTGGTTGTCGTCGATCCGGCCCTGGTAGATCAGGCGGCGGTCGGGCCCGAATAGCATGGGGTGCGGGGTCACGAGGGCGCCGTAGGCGTGGGCGACCTCCTGGGGGCCGTCCCGAAGGTACGGGACCAGGTAGCCCTTCTCGGCCGCCCGAGCGACCATGCGCTCCATCCGATCGTCGGGGTACGCCCCTTCGTCGTTGGCATTGATCAGCACCGTCGCGACGCCCTTCGCCGCGTACTCCCGCGCGAGGGCGAGCATCCGCCCCTCCCAGGCCTGGACGTACGGACAGTGATTGCACCAGAACACGACGAGCAGGAATCGGGACCCGTCAAAGTCGTGGAGGGAGTGGACCTTCCCGTCCACGCCCGGAAGCGAGAACGGGGGTGCCGGGGCCCCGGGATGGAGCCGGAACT
This sequence comes from Thermoplasmata archaeon, assembly GCA_022750205.1. Classification (GTDB taxonomy): domain Archaea; phylum Thermoplasmatota; class Thermoplasmata; order Lutacidiplasmatales; family UBA184; genus Lutacidiplasma. The sequence goes on along the minus strand of JAKIWD010000037.1, from coordinate 10,958 downwards.
GAGAGATCTCCGCCATGCGCCGGGTAGCCGACGGTCGGGCATAGCGTTTCGCGGCGCCGTACCGGGTCGAGGCTTTCCGCTCCGGACGGTCTCGGCACCGATGAGCCCGGACACGGTCCCTTTCGAAGGCTGGGTCGATGGCGTTTCCTACGTGGCCCAGGACGAGGCGCTGCTCGTGATCGGGAGGCCGATGGCTCGAGTTGCCGCGGTCCGCGATCCGCTGATCTCCCTCGGCGTGGCGCAGGCCGCCGACCACCCCGCGGCAGCGCGGGCGGCGTCACGGGGATGGCCAACCTCCCACCGCCGCTCCGGGGGAACGGGGTTGGTCCACGGGCGCGGTGACCTGTTGTGGTCGATCGTTCTCCCTCGAAGCGACCCCCGGGTCGGGCGCGATTTCGCCTCGGCGTACGGTCGGCTCGGCGGAGCGGTCACGACCTTCCTGGCCGACCTCGGACTCCGGGGCGAGTGGGTGCCGGCCGCGAACGTGGCCCCCGAGTACTGTTTCCTGTCGGGACGCGGGCAGGTGGTGAAGGTCGATGGACGGGCGGTCGCGGGGGCGGCCCAACACGCCTCGCGTAGCGCACTGCTTCACCACGGCGCGTTGTGCGTCACCTTGGACGGCGAGGCCATCCACGGGATCTTCGGCGTCCCCGAGGCGTTGATCCGGACCCATCTTGGGGGAGTCTCCGCGCTGGGGGTCAACCTCGCTCCCGAAGATCTAGGACCGCTTCTCGCGGGGCATCTCGCGCGATTCGTCGGCCCTAGTGGCCCGACGTAGGCGGCCAGAGGCCAGCCGCCGCGCTCTCACCGGCGGCCCGGATCGACTCCCAGGTTTCGCGGACCAGCTCGCGGTGGCGGACGACGCACTCCCCAGCGATGTAGACGGAGTCGATGGCCTCTTGGCTGGCGGAGTAGGCGAGGTGGGAGATGATCGCCTCGGACCGGGCGGGCAGGAGGGTCGGGTGATCCAGCCGGAACACCGACAGGTCGGCCTGCTTGCCCGCCTCGAGGGAGCCGAGCTCGGTCTCCGCCCCCAGGAGTCGCGCCCCCTCGATCGTGGCCATGTCCAGGAGCGTCCCGGCCGGGAGCGCCGCGGCGTCCCATCGATGATGCTTCTGGAGCAGGCCGGCCACGTGCATTTCGCGTAGCATCGAGAGCGAATTGTTCGAGGCGACGGAGTCAGTCCCCAGCCCTACGATGACCCCCGCCTCGCGCATCTCGACGACGGGCGCCACGCCGCCCGTCGCGAGCTTCAAGTTGGAGCTCGGGCAGTGGGCGACCCCCACGTGGCGTTCGGCGAGGAGCTGGATCTCCCGACGCGTCAACCACACGCCGTGCGCGGCGACCTGTCCGGCGCCGAGGAAGCCGATCGACTCGAGCCAAAGCGCCGGTCTCGCGCCGTACTTTGCCTCGTGCTCGTGGACCTCCCGGCGGGTCTCCGAGAGATGATAGTGGCACAGGGTCTTCTCGCGCTCGGCCAGCGCGCGGGCCCCTAACCAGGTCTCCGGCCCGCAGACGTACACCCCCTGCGGGGCGACGAGCGGGTGGATCCGGGCATGACCCTTCCAGCGACCGATGAACGACGCGGCGTTGTCAAGCGGGCGCCCCTTCTGGGTGGTCATCTCCGGGTCCAGGACGGCCCACCCGAGGTACCCCCGAATACCCAATCGGTCGACGGCCCGGGCGATCGCGTCCTCGCCATAGTAGAGGTCGAGGAAGCTGGTCGTCCCGCCGAGGAGCATCTCGGCGACGCCCGCGGCGGCGCCGGCCTCTAGGTCCGCCTCGGTGCGGCGCGCGTCGACGGCGAACAACGTCTCGAGAAAGCCCCCCAGGTCGCGGTCGTCCGCGATCCCCCGCAGGAGGGACATGGCGACGTGGCCGTGGGTGTTGACGAACCCGGGAACGATCGCGAAGCGGCGCGCATCGAGCACGTGGGCCCCCTCGGTGGGGGCCGTGCCCCCGACCTGGGTGATACGGTCCCCGTCGATGCGCAGGTCCCCCCGGAGGACCCGACGTTGGGCGTCCTGCGTGACGAGGAGCGCGTCGCGAAAGACCGTGGGGGCCGACGTCACGGCGCGCCGACCGGGGTCCCGCTCAAAGGCGTTGCGATGGTTCGGGGCGGGCGGCCCCCTCGGGGGACAGCTCGGGCAGGTCGGCCAGCCCTTCGGCGATCCGGGACTCGTACGAGGGCAGTCCGCTCAGGATCACGCGGATCCAGCGGAGCCGGAACACGAGGTAGAACGGGACGGCCGCGATCACGACGAGGGCGATATCGACCCACCAGCCCGGCACCCATCCCGCGGAGGGCATGCCGAGAATGGTGGCGGCGGTGTTCGGGAACAGCACGACCGCGCTGACGAGGCCGAGCAGCAGCGCGATGTAGGTCAGGCCGAGCATCCGGATGTTCGAGATGTTCGCCAACGCCGCGATGCGGTTGGAGGTCGCGGAGAGCCGGTTGGCGCTTTCGGCGATCCGGTTCGACTCCTCGGCGTTCCGCAGGAGGATCAGGTCCGAGAGCGCCTGTTGGACGTTGGCGCAGAGCTGCTGCACCCGCTCGAGCTCGGCTTCGAGCGGCGGCAGGGCCGCCACAAGGCCGGGGAACTTGTCGGCGAACGGCCCCCCCAGCTCGGCGACCGCGACGTAGGTGCGCCCGAGCTGCGCGCGGAGCAGCGCCGTGCGACGCTGGAGGCTCCAGATCTCCCGAAGCGGGACGCTCCGGCCTTTCTGCTCGGCGTCGCTCAGTTGCGTGTCGATCTCCTCGATCCGTTCCAGATAGAGCCGGGTCGAGTCGACGATCCGGTCGAACAGTTCGGCGGCCGGGCCCGTCAGTCCGTGTCCCTGCGAGAACGCGGTCGTGGCCGGCGGGTCCCCGAGGAATCGGATCCCCGAAGGGCCCATCCAGACCGCGCTGTAGGAAAACCCGCCCCGTTCGGCCGGTCGGCAGATCGTGATCAAGGATTGGCCGTTGCCATGCAGGATCGGGTGCCGGGAGACGTCGACCGAGGTCCGGCCGATCGCCTTGAGGGCCGGTTCGAGCGGGTTGGTGGCCTCGGACACGGATCTCGGTTCCGCCCTAGATGTCGAGGTTCTGGACCTCGACCGCGTGCTCTTGGATGTACTGCCGACGGGGCTCAACGGCCTCGCCCATCAGGATCTGGAACAGCTCATTGGCCCGGCCGGCGTCGTCCACGGTGACCCGTAGGAGAGACCGGTGGCCGGGGTGCATCGTGGTGTCCGCCAGCTGGTCGGCGTTCATCTCCCCCAGTCCCTTGTAACGCTGGGTGAGCGTTCCCTTCGCACCGTACTCGCGGATGAGCGCGTCGCGCTCCTCCTCGCTGTAGGCGTAGCCGCCCTTCTGGCCATGGGAAACCCGATACAGCGGCGCCTGGGCGATGTAGACGTGTCCCTCATTGATCAGCTCGGGCATCTTGCGATAGAAGAGCGTCAGCAGGAGCGTGCGGATGTGCGAGCCGTCGACGTCGGCATCCGTCATCAGGATGATCTTGTGATAGCGGAGCTTGGCCAGGTCGAACTCGTCCCCGATGTTCGTGCCGATGGCCGTGATGAGCGCGCGGATGGCTTCGCTCTGGAGCATCCGGTCGAGGCGGGACTTCTCGACGTTGAGGATCTTGCCGCGCAGCGGCAACACCGCCTGGAACTCGCGGTCCCGTCCTTGCTTGGCCGTACCGCCGGCCGAATCGCCCTCGACGATGAACAGTTCGCTCACCGAGGCGTCCCGGCTGTGGCAGTCCGCGAGCTTGCCAGGTAGCCCGCCACCCTCGAGCAGCCCCTTACGGCGCGTCAGCTCGCGGGCCTTGCGGGCGGCCTCGCGGGCCTGGGCGGCCTCGACCGCCTTGGTGATCAGCGCCTGGGAGACCGCCGGGTGCTCCTCGAGGAACTCCGAGAGCTTCTCGTTGACGGCGGTCTCGACCTGGCCCTTGACCTCGCTGTTGCCGAGCTTGCCCTTGGTCTGCCCCTCGAACTGGGGCTCGAGCACCTTGATCGAGAGCACGCAGGTCAATCCTTCCCGGACGTCTTCGCCGGTCAGGTTCTCCTTCTCGCCCTTGATGAACCCGCGCTTGCGGGCATAGTCGTTGAGCGTGCGGGTGAGCGCCGCGCGTAGACCGACGACGTGGGTCCCGCCGTCGACGGTGTTGATGTTGTTGACGAAGGCGAGGGTGGTCTCGTTGTACCCGTCGTTGAACTGCATCGCGACCTCGATGTCGGTCGTGTCGCGTTTGGCGTGCAGGAAGATCGGCGTGGGGAACAGCACGTTGGCGGTCTGGTTCAAGTCCGAGACGAATTCGGCGATCCCCCCGGCGTGGTGGAACGTCGATTCGGTCTTGTCGCGCTCGTCGTGGAAGTGGATCGCGACCTCGGGGTTGAGGTAGGAGAGTTCCCGCAGCCGACGCTCGACGATCTCCCGGTCGAAGATGACGGTCTCGAAGATCGTGCCATCGGGCTTGAACCGCTGTTCCGTACCCGTCCCTTCGGACGGCCCGATCACCTTCAACGGGGCGACGGGAGCCCCTCGTTCGTACCGCTGAAAGTAGGTGTGGCCGTCGCGCCGGACCTTGACCTCGAACCATTCGCTCAACGCGTTGACGACGTGCAGACCCACGCCGTGCAGACCGCCCGACACCTTGTACGTGTTCCGGTCGAACTTCGATCCCGCATGCAGGATCGTGAGCACGATCTCGAGCGCCGGCTTGTGGTACTTCGGGTGCTCTTCGACCGGGATCCCGCGTCCGTTGTCGGCGACGGAGCAGGTACCGTCCTCGTGCAGCGTCACCCAGATCTGGGTGCAGTAGCCGGCAAGCACCTCATCGATGGAGTTGTCCAGGACCTCGTTGATCAGGTGGTGGAGTCCCCGGGCGTCGGTCGAGCCGATGTACATTCCGGGGCGTTTGCGGACGGCGCTCAGCCCCTCCAGGACCTGGATGGAACTAGCGTCGTACGCGCCGGTGGAGACTGATTCGGGGACCATCTGAAGGTGCCCCGGGAAAGGGCAGAATTGAGCGAGTTGGGCGCGTGTAATAAGGCTTCGCGGGCAGGCGAAATCCGCGGCGAAAAGCGACAATCTGCCGCCGCCCATTCTCTGACGGAAAAGCCACCCTGACCGGGAGCCTCTCGGCGCGAGCGCGACCCGTGCGACGACTGCGCATCGCCGGGCTTATACCCGGAGTTCTGTCCACCCTCCCACGAGGGGGCTCGAAACCGTGTCCGCGTTGCCTCCACCCCCTGCGACGGCGAGGCACCAGCCGGTGCATAGCGAGCGCCTCGAGGAGGTCGTGTTCGGCGTGCTGGATGGGGTCATCACGAGCCTGGCGCTCGTGGTGGGCGTCGACGGCGTGCTGTCCCACGCCGTGGGCGACATCACCAGCCGATTCGTTTTCCTCGCGATCCTGGCCGCGACGCTCGGGGGGATGATGTCGATGTTCGTCGGGGCCTGGCTCTCCGCGCGCTCCCGCCAGAAGGTCATCCGCCGGGAGCGGGCGAGGGAAGAGCAGCACATCGCCGAGCTGCCGGAGCTGGAACGCGAACACCTCCGGGGGACGTTCCGTCGCCAGGGATTTGGGGAACCCGAGGTGGAGATCCTCGTCAAGGCGGTCACGGGCGACACCAAGCGCTGGGTCGACGTGATGATGCGGGACGAGCTCAAGCTCCCCACGGAATCCGAGCCCCAGCCCGTCACCCATGGGGCGGTCATCGGGGTCGCCTACCTGCTCGGGGGCCTGCTGCCCGCGGCCCCCTTCCTGCTGACCTCCAGCCTGCAGACCGGCCTGTGGGCGAGCTTGGCGATCGGGGGCATTCAACTGGCGGGGGTGGGCTTTGTCGAGGCGCACTTTGGCGGTTCCAGCCCCTGGCGAGGGGCCGCGGAGGTGGCCGCGATCGGCTTGGCCGCGGCCTTTGCGGTGTTCCTCGTAACGACCTTCTTCCAAGGGCTGCCGGGCTGAGCGCGTGCGATAAACCCCAAATAAGCGGGGCAAGTCCCAACACCGGACCCATGGCCGACGAGGAGAGCCCGCCGCGCGTCGAACCCGCCCCACCGGCGGCGGTCGCGCCGGTGCCCGCGGAGGACTGGGAGAATCGGTTCAAGTACCTCCTCGCGGACTTCGAGAACTTCCGTCGGAGGACGGCACGCCAGCAGGACCAAACCCGGGACACCGCCCGTGCCGATCTGCTCCGCGGACTCCTCCCGATCATCGAGGCGTTCGAGCGCGCGCGGGGGGCGTTCGCCCAACTCCCGCCGAACGATCCGGTGCGCCGAGGGCTCGAGCTCCTGGGCAAGGAGTGGATGGCGTTCCTGGAGGTCGAAGGCGTCCAACCGCTCGCCCGTTCGGGGATGACGTTCAACGCCGACGAACATGAGGCGGTCGCGGAAGCCCCGGTATCCCCTGCACACGCCGCCGGCACGATCGTGGAGGTCGTCCAGCAAGGGTACAGTTTCGGCGGAGGGCTGCTGCGCCCGGCCAAGGTGGTCGTCGCGCGGGAGAAGGTGTCGAGTCGGGAACGCCCGGAGGCGGTCGCCGAACCGGTCGAGGGGCCCCCGATGGACCCCGCCGCTTAGAGGGAACGATCCATGGACCGTTCATCCGAGATCTCGGGATTCTACAAGCTCAGCGTCGAGGAGCGCCGTAAGGTCGTCCGCGAATGGGGCGGTCTGACCGAGGAGGAGGCGCGGGCCTACGAGTTTCCCCCGGGGATCGAACCGGGGGTCTTCAACCGGATGATCGAGAACGTCATCGGCACCTTCCCGCTCCCGCTCGGGATCGCCACGAACTTCCGCGTCAACGGCAAGGACTACCTCGTCCCGATGGCGATCGAGGAGCCGAGCGTCGTGGCGGCCGCCTCGAACGCGGCCAAGGTCGCCCGCAAGGCGGGCGGATTCCACGGACAGAGCTCCGGCTCGGTGATGATCGGCCAGATCCAGGTGATGGACGTGGGCGACCCGGCCGCCGCGAGGTTGCGGATCCTCGCCGCCCGGGAGCCGCTGCTCGCCGCGGCCAACGCCAAGGACCCGATGCTGGTCAAGTTCGGCGGCGGGGCGCGCGACGTCGAGGTCCGGCTGATCCCGTCCCCGCGGGGCACGATGCTCGTCGTCCATCTCCTGGTCGACGCGCGCGACGCCGGAGGGATGAACGCCGTCAACACGATGTGCGAGGCCCTCGCGCCCGAGGTCGCCCGACTTGCGGGAGGTCGGTCGGTACTGCGCATCATCTCGAACCTCGCCGTGCTGCGGCTCGCCCGCGCCTCCGCGACGTTCCCCAAAGAGCTCCTCGCGACCCCCGAAGCGTCCGGCGAACAGGTCGTCGAGGCGATCCTGGACGCCTACACGCTCGCCGCCGTCGACCCGTTCCGGTGCGCCACGCACAACAAAGGGATCATGAACGGGATCTCGAGCGTCGTCATCGCCACCGGGAACGACTTCCGGGCGATCGAGAGCGGGGCGCACACGTACGCCGCGTTCCTCGCGCAGGACGGCGGGGTCATCCGGCCGTTGTCGACGTACGAGAAGGACCGGCAGGGGAACCTCGTCGGGTCGATCGAGCTCCCGATGGCCGTCGGCCTTATCGGGGGCGCCACCGCGGTCCATCCGACCGCCAAGGCCAACGTCAAGCTCCTCGGGGTCAAGGGAGCGAGCGAGCTGGCTCAGCTCCTGGCAGCCGTAGGGCTCGCGCAGAACTTCTCCGCCCTTCGCGCGCTCGCGACCGAGGGCATCCAGCGCGGTCACATGGAGCTGCACGCGCGGAACATCGCGGTGACGGCCGGCGCGCGGCCCGAGGAGATCGACGCCGTGGTGGGCCGCCTGATCGCCGAGCACGCGATCCGGATCGACCGGGCGCGCGAGGTCCTGGACGAGCTCCGGCGGGCATCCCCGGGTCGATGAGAGTCGGCGTCCTCGGTCTCCAGGGGGACGTCCCGGAGCACCTGCAGGCCCTGCAGGCCATGCTCCCTCCGGATTCGGTCCAGCCGGTCCGCCGCCCCTCCGACCTGGAGGACCTGGTCGCGCTCTTCATGCCCGGCGGGGAGAGCACGACGATCGGCCGACTGCTCGAGGAAACCGGACTCGCGCCGGCCCTTCGCGCGCGGATCCGCAAGGGCTTCCCGGTCCTCGCGACGTGTGCGGGGCTGATCCTCCTCGCCGAGGCGATCGAGGCCAGCCCCGGCGGACGGGACCCAACACCCCTCGGGGTTCTCGCCGTCACGGTCCGTCGCAACGACTACGGAACTCAGCGGGAATCGTTCGAAGGTCCGGTCGAGATCGACGGTCTCAGCGCGCCTTTCCCGGGCGTCTTCATCCGGGCACCCCGCCTCCTCGAGGTGCGCGCCCCGGCCACTCCGATCGCCCGCTGGTCCGGTGAGGTCGTCGGCGTTCGGCAAGGAGCGCTCTGGGGCTTGACGTTCCACCCGGAGCTCTCGGGGGACGGCCGGGTGCATGCCCTCTTCCTGGCGGAAACCACCGGTTTCGGTCAGCGCCGCCCGGCGAGCCACAGAAAGACGAACACGAACAGGACAACCAAGCCAACGGCGACGGCGAGCCAGTAGACCCACCGCAGGGGATGCCTCCACCCCCCGAAGAAGATCGGGACGGGCCCGAGCAGGACGACGCCGCCGATCGTCGAGGAGCTGGGGGGCGCCTCATCCCGAATGGAAGCGGATTGGTGGGGGAGCGACGGCGGTTCGGAGCCGAACGCGAGGGGTAGGGTGAGGAGGCCGAAGAACAGGAGCACGACCCCGAGGGCCAGCAACCAAGAGCTACCGATGACGAACGGGAAGATCAGCAGGACGCCCTCGGAGGCTTGTCCGGTCGCGACGGCGTACCCGACGCAGACCGCACCGAGCGCCAGCAGGACTACGGGAACCGCCCGGATCCCTTCCATGATGGGACATCGACCCGGGGGGCGTTAGACGTTGCGATGCCGGGGGGGCTCAGCGGTAGGTGTCGAAGCGGTACGGCTCCAAGGGGATCTCCCCCAGGGCCATCAGGAACTCCGGTGGAGTGAGCATCGGGCGCGGATAGAGCCCGCCGTCATCGAGCGCGATCCGCGGGCACGCGGTGTTCACGTACGCGTCGAGGTCCCGGCCTTCCAGATCTCGGGGATCGAGCCGATCGAAGACGAGCACGTGGGCCTCCCGACCCCGCGCCACGGCGTGCCGGACGAGCGAGGTGGCCATCGGGTGTCGATCCTGCCCGGCGAAGCTCGAGACGAGCACGCCCCAGCGTCGGGCATCCCGCACCGAGGCCACGAGCAGCAGCCGTTTTCGGATCATCCCCGCGCGGTCCAGCGGTGGCTCGAGCAGGTTCTGCAGCGGGTCGAGCGACCAGACCGGCCGGTCGACCGCGAGGGCGAGCCCCAGCGGATGGAAGCGGCCGGTGCCGAGGAAGAGGAACGCGTCGACGTCGGCCGCCACTGCCTCGGCCGTCGTGTAGTTGCAACCCAACGCCTGCGCGGGGTAGAAGAGCCGGGGCCCTCCCGAGGCCATGCGCACGTCGAACCCATGTGCGACCAGCGCCTCGACCAGCTTCGGGACCAGATCGAGGTGCTGGATCGAGGAGACCAGACCCAACCGACGGGGTACATCCGCCGCGAGCAGGATCGACACCAGCCGCGCGGCATCCCCGCCAGCTTCGCGCATTTCGACGAAGAAGGTCGGTCGCGCGAGGCGGACGTTCGGAATGGGCGAATGGCCGAGCACCACCGCCAGCTCGGCGCCGGGAGCCTCCGACTCCGATGGGAAGTCACAGGCTCCGAAGCAGGCCCGGGAAGCGAGGAGTACCGCCGCCCCGGTTTTTTCCGTGATCTCCGCCGCCAGGTGGTGGGCGTTCCGGGTGAGGCCGGCCGGGACCTGGAGCACGACCTTTTGCGCGTGCGTTCCTCGAATGGCCGCGAAGAGTTCCGGCCCGATCCTCGGGAAGACGAGGGACAGGGGCACCGGGGCTTTCGGCGGGGTCGGCGGGCTGAGGATCTCGTCCGCGCCTTCCGACGGCGGGGGCGCGTTGGAGCTCACGGGGAGGTTCCCGTGGGGGCCGCCGCTCCACTCAACGGCAGATGAAGGCGTTCCGCCAGCCGTCGTACGGCGTTCTGATTGTCGGAGTAGTGCAATCGTTCGATGGCCGACTCGGCGGTGGTCCACTCGAACGCGACGTGCTCGTCGCTCAGTCTGGGGGAACTTCGCGACTCGAGTTCGACCCCAAAGGCGTGCAGGCGCCACGGGGCGCCGTTCGGTCCCTCGAAACGAACCTCCCAATCCAGCGAGAACAGCCGTCGGAACCGCGTAAAGCCGGTTTCCTCGGCAAGCTCGCGCCGGAGGGCCGCATCGTAGTTCGGGTCGATCGGCTCGACCTTCCCGCTCACGGGGACCCAGATCGACTCCCGGGAGGGCGGGCGGCGAAGGATCAGGAGCTGAAAGGGGCGCAGTGTGAAGACGTAGGCTTCCACGCACTCCTGCGCGACCGGTGGGAGGTCAGCGGCCACCGGCATCCCTACGGGAGAGCAGCCGGAGGATCGCCTCGGCCGGTTCGCCGTTGACCTTCTCCAGGGCGGCGACCGCGTCCTCCCGTTCCACTCCCGCCTGCTCCATCACGAGTTGGATATCCTCCTCGGGCGGTCCGGCGGGGGCGGGAGGGGCCATGACGGCGCCGGGCGACGCAGCGACCGCGGGGGCCGAGGTGCGGGCCCGGATGACCGGCTGGCCCACGACCTGGTACGTGCGCACCCCTTGGACCGTCAGGATCGTCACTTCGGGAGCCTGGAAGACGTGCTCCTTGTCCCGGGTGCGCACGATGACCTCTTCGACGCCGTCGACGTTCTCGGTCTTCATGCCGAGGCGGCGCATCATCTGCTGCATCTGGCGCTCGTTGTGCCCCCCGCCTGGCAGCATCGATCTTCCTCCGTCGGGCTAGTCGTCGCGGCCGGTGGCGGCGCGGATCTTCGCCTCGAGCTCGCGATCGT
>JAKIWD010000098.1 GCA_022750205.1 Thermoplasmata archaeon | reverse complement strand
TCCCGGAGCCCTGTGCTCTCGGACAACCTCTTCCTCCCGTTGCGCGGATTTCGTCGCGCAGCGGCGGTACCCCGATGGGCCTGAGTCGCCTGGTGGGTCGTCCTGCCGGCTCCCCGCGCGGGCTGGAGCGAGCGGCCTCAATCGAGGGGAGCACCGAAGTTCGAGTCGACGAGGTCGTGACTCGAGACCCGGGAATGTCAGGCCCCGCGCTTGGGAGGTTCGAGGACTCACGGCCGGCCGACCCTCGCCACGATCTGAGAACTCAGGCTCGTCCGATGCACCGCGAGAGAGTCTCCGAGCGGAGCCGCTCGGCTCGTCACCCCACTGGGTGGCACGACGTCGTGCCTGAGCCCGAGGCTAGCTCGCGGGGGTCCGATCCTCCCACCATCTCCAAACCTCCCTCCTCGGGGGCCGGGGTCCGCCACGATCGGAGGGCTCGAAGCTCAGCTCGCGCGCTCGCACGAGCGTTGCGTCATTTCCCCCTCGCCGAGGGGCAGCGCCATCATCTCGGCGAAGGAGAGGGGAAGTTCATTCCCAAAGACTTCACGGAGTGGCCCGACGGTCCTCGTTCTATCCGTCGGGCGGCGCAGCGGACGATTCACCGCCGATCCTTCGTCCGTGCGGTTCGGCGTGGGAACGGGTTGGACGGCGATCCCTCCGTCGGATCTCGTCGTCCGGTCCCGACGGGTGGTCGGGACCCGGACGTCAATCCGAGCGGAGGGGTGGAACGAACGCGGGGTTCCTGAGTTGACTACGGGACGACCATCGCCGCGTGGAGCGAGCGGGAGGTCGTCATGGTGCTCGAGGTGGCGTACGGCACCTGCGCGAGCGTGTCGCCCGCGAGGGTGACGGCGCCGATGTGCGCGAGGGCGCGCCCGTGGAGAACCGCTCCGGTCGCGAGCGAGATCGACTTGTGCGCGAGGATGTTTCCGTAGACGACCGACGTCGTGCCGAGCGTCGCGGAGCTTCCGACGACCCAGTAGATGTGGCTCGCCAAGGCTCCACCGGCCAGGATCACCTGACGACCGGAGGTCGTGGTGAACTTCGAGGTCATCTGGAAGATGAACACCGCGTTGGAGTGTCCGTGGGCCGTCAGGGTGAGGTCTCCCGAGGAGATCGACAGCGAGGACGTGGACTTGTACAGGCCCGGTCCGAGCGTCTGTCCGCCGAGATTCCCGGCGACGGCAACTGGGCAGTTGGTCCGGCCCATCGCGGTGTTGTAGGCGTTCTTGAGCGCGAGTTGGGCGTTGGCCGCGGCGGTGTCCGCGACGTGGATCGCGCCCGAAACCTTCCCGGGCGGGAATCCTGTGATCGCCGAGCCGGGGCTGACGCCGATGTTGCCCTTCACGCTCGTGGCGCCGGTGTTCGTGATGGTGGTGCCGGCCAGAATACGGAAGTTGGCCGCGGCGCCGAGGTAGACGGACGCTTGACCGCACGTGACCGAGGGAACGCTCGACGAAGCGACCCCCGAACTCGCGCCATTGGAGTTCTGCGCGTTCACGGCTCCGGCCACCATCCCGACGACGGCGGCGAGCAACAGTACGGCTACGGCGGCTACGGCGAACGGGGGCGCAAGTCGACCGGGACTTCGGAGCATGGACGCCCGCTCGGGGTCGGAGTACTTGGAGCCCTCCTGAAGTCGACTCAAGCAAACACGGCTCGTCGCCGAGCCCCACCCAGATCCCCTAGCAACGCCGTTGCGATTCGCTCCCAACGGCGCCTCCGTCCTCAATTCGATTGAAGGGACAGTATACCCCCCGTCCCCGGGTTGCTCCGGTTGGTCAACCGACCAAATGGATGGAACCAAATGTCCGTCACGTCAGCCGGACTCGGGCGCAAGGTCGCCAGTATCCTCGTCGTCAGCGCCCTTCTGATCGCGGCCGTCGTCCTTGTGATCGCCGGTACAGGGTTCGGCGCAGGGACGCCGGGCGGAGCTCGTGCGACCCCCCTCGCGCCCGCAGCGGCCCGCGCCTCCTCGACCTGTGGCCAAGTGCCGGTTCCGCTCGGGTCGGCCAGCACCTACGCGGCGCTCTCCGGCACGACCGTCACCAGCACCGGAGCGACCGCCCTCACGGGCGACCTCGGAGTCAGCCCCGGATCCGCCGTGACCGGGTTTCCCCCCGGGACCTACACGGGCGTGAAGAACGTCGCCAACCCCGCGGCCGCCGGCGCCGAGCTCAATGTCACGACTGCGTACAACAACGCGAGCTCGCGGTCGAACTGCGCGGTCACGGTCGCCGGCAACATTGGGGGACAGACACTCACTCCCGGACTGTACAAGTCGACCTCCTCTCTCGCCATCTCCTCGGGGGATCTCACGCTGAGCGGCGGGGGCAACCCCAACGGCGTGTTCGTGTTCCAGGTCGCCTCGGCCCTCACCACCACCTCGGGTCGTGCTGTGATCCTGTCGAACGGCGCGCAGGCGGGGAACGTCTTCTGGCAGGTCGGTAGCTCGATCACGCTTGGAACCACGTCGAAGATGTCGGGGACTTTGATCTCCTACGCCTCGATCACCTTGCTGACCGGGGCCCATCTCGATGGTCGCGCGCTCGCGCGAACCGGCGACGTGACGCTCTCCGCGAGCACGATCGTTGTGGCCTCCGTCTCTTCCTCGACCACCTACGCGGTGACGTTCACCGAGGACGGGTTGACGTCGGTGGCGTCGAACCCGTGGTCGGTCACGCTCGACGGGGCCCAGCAGAGCTCCACCTCGACGTCGATCGTGTTCACGGTGGCCGATGGGACCTACAACTACGTCGTGAACTCGATGGCGGGGTACCGGGCCTCTCCCTCGTCCGGGACCGTCACAGTGAGCGGGGGACCCGCGAGCCAGTCGGTCACGTTCACCGCGGGAAGCTCCGGGAACTATCCGGTCGTGTTCACCTCGTCGGGCCTCGTCTCCGGCACGAGCTGGTCCGTGACGATGAATGGCGTGCAGAAGACCACGACCACGGGAACGCTCCAGTTCCGCGAGTCGAACGGCAGCTACGGGTTCTCGATCAGCGGTGCGTCCGGCTACGACGCCGCCCCCGCGGCGGGACTGGTCAGCGTCGTCGGCTCGGCCGTGACCCAAGTGATCGCGTTCACCTCCACTTCCGGCGCCCAGGCATTCACGGTCACCTTCACGGAGACCGGGCTCGCTCCGGGCACGAACTGGTCGGTGACCCTGAGCGGGGTCATGGAGCCGTCCGTGTCCGGCACCGTGGTGTTCACGGAGCTGAACGGGACCAGCGCCTACTCGATCGGGAACTCGGACGGCTACACCGTGAGCCCGGCCTCGGGCAGTGTCGACGTCCACGGCCAAGTGGCGGCGCAATCGATCACCTTCACGGCGATGGACAAGGGCTCCTCGACCGGGGTCCCGACCTGGGAGTGGGAACTCCTTGGCCTCCTCATCTTGGCCGCCATCGTGGGATTGCTGGCGGCCCTGCTCCTCGTGCGGCGGCGCAAGCAGACCTAGCGGCGGGCCCGGGAGCCAGCGTCTGCGATCCGACCTCGGTGCGATGACCTCGCTCCGAGACGAACCCTTTCTCGCGCGCCCATCGGACGGTGCCACCCCACCGGAAGTCTCAATCCCCCCACCGGGATGAGATGAGATGGTTTTCCGGAACGGGGGCCCCCACGCTCGGAGATGGGAGGGAGGGCACCGAAGGAACGCGCTGGGTGACCCGCTCACGCGGCCGCCGTACCGGCGGAGCGGTGACCTCGCGCAACGGCGGGGTCTAAGAGCCCCCGACGGGCATGGATGACGCATGGCTCGCCGCAGTACCAGGTCGCCCCCGCAACGAGATTGGGTTCCCATCGCCGACCCGGAAGACCGCTACTCGAGCGGGATCCCGGACTTCGACCAGCTCCTGGGCGGCGGGTTCCTGCGCGGCAGCCTCGCGCTGTTCCACTTGGACGCGAACATCACGCCGGACGACCGCGACCTCATCTTTTCTCCGATTCTCCTGAGCTTCCTCCACCAATCGCGCGGCGTGATCGCGGTGCTGCCCGCGAGCGACTCGCCGCACGGATTCCGGGAGCGATTGACGCGATTCACGACCCGTCGCAGGTTCGATGCTCGGGTCCGGATCTGCGATTACGTCGGAGAAGACGACGAGGCGCCGTACGTGGTGAGCCTCCGCGACTCCGCGCGCATGGCCGGCAAGGACGGAACGGCCGCCGCGAAAAAGGCCGCGCGCACCAAGGACATGGGGAAGATGGTCGTAGCGGAGCGCGCAGCCCAGGGAAAGTGGAAGCGCACCTACCTGGAGTTCAATGCGTTCGAGATGATCGAGATGATCTGTGGGGTGGAAACCGCCACCCGGATGTTTCTCCACGGGATCAAACGGGCGCGCCAAGTCAACAATCTCCTCCTCGGTCTGATGCGGCCCGGCCTTGGCTGTGGCGACTCGCTCAGTGCGATGGCCGACACCCAGTTCGAGCTCCGCCACGACCAGCTCGGCTTGGTGATTCGCGGCGTCCAACCGGCGTTCCCGGATCATGTCGTGACGGTCGACCGCGCCCGCGGGGCGCCCCACGTGGCGTTTGTCCCTGGACCCGACGGCCCGCTCTCTCCGCTACCGGCGATCGCCGCCGCGCGGGCTCGTCGCGGTGGATGAATACGGAGGCCCGACGGTCCGGGCGTCGCGACTACCGGGCTCGAAATGGCCATGGGGCCCTCCAGGTTCGCCCCGAAGGGCGAACATGACACATCACGTGCGACCGATCCGAGAAGGCTACCATACCGTCGTGCCCGGAATCGTCGTCCGGAACGCCGCCGAGGCGTCAAGTTCTACCAGGCCGCGCTCGGCGCCGTGGAAGGCACGCGGATGCACGGCCCCGACGGCAAGAGCATCCTGCATACCGAGTTGACGATCGGGGATTCTCGGATCTTCCTCTCCGACGAGGATCCGGGGATGTCGGTGAAGTCTCCCGAATCGCTCCACGGTACCACCAGTTCGATCCACCTCAACGTCGAGGACGCCGACGCCGTGTTCCAACGCGCCGTCCAGGCCGGTGCCAAGCCGGTGATGCCCCCGATGGACATGTTCTGGGGCGACCGGTACGCTCAGGTCCTCGACCCGTACGGCCACCTGTGGGGGATCGGGACGCACAAAGAAGATCTCACCCCCGAAGAGGTCGGGACGCGAGGCGAGGAGTTCTTCCGTCGCATGGCCGCGCAACGACGCTAGTTGCGCGCGGGGGTGGGATGCCGGCGTTCCCACCTTGCCCTGGGCGGTCGTCCCGAGCTCGTTCGAGGTCCGGTACAGTGGGAGGGACCCACCGGCCGGCCGGATTTGCCCAAGGCATTACAAGTCCCCAGGGGTGACGAATCCCCGGGCTAGCCGGCGCGCCCGCCCGGAGGAATCGAAACCATGGACGGAAAGATTCGCCATGTGACCCTCGTCGTGAACGACCAAGCGGCTTCGCTCGCCTTCTACACCGAGAGGGCCGGCTTCGAGAAGCGGACCGACATTTCTCCGCCCGGAGGACTGCGATGGCTCTCCGTCGGGCTGCCGGGCCACGAGCTGGAGCTCGTTCTCCTCCGTCCGGGGTCGGACCCAGGCGACCCCACCCACGCGTGGAAGCCCGGGACGAGCCCGGGGATCATGATCCAGGTTCCCGACTGCCAGAAGGCGTTCGATGAGTTGAGTGCGCGCGGAGTGAAGTTCCGGGAGCCGAAACCGACGCCGAACCCCTACAGCATCGTGGCGAACTTCACCGACCCGGACGGAAACGCGTTCTCCCTCGTCCAATTCCGTTCGGCGGCGATGGGAAAGTAGTCCGAACGGGCTCGACGACCCGGGGCCGTGCTCGCCGCGGCCCCGAACCCCGCTCCCCGGAGTGGCCGCGTTCGCCGGCGCCGCGGTCCGGCCGGGGACGCCTACTTCTTCGGGACGAACCAGACGTCGGTGATCGAGTACTTCGGCTTCGGGTCGAACTTCGCGACGACCGGCATGCCGACCCAGATGTCGTCCTGAACGCAGTCCTTCAAGCGCGCGAGCAGCAGACTGCCCGCCCCCTCGAACTCCACGAGGCAGAGGTTGTACGGTGTGTCCTTCAGGAACGCCTCGCTCCCGAACTGGCAGGTCGTCCACGAGTGGACGCGCCCCTCCTTCGGGAGCTCGAGCCAGTTCGTCGGCTCGCCGCACTCCATGCAGTGACCGCGCGGCGTCGCATACACGAAGCCGCAGCCGGTGCACTTCGACCCCATCAATTTCCCCTGCGCGAGGCCGAGGAAGAACGGCGTGTCCTCCGCGTAGCTGTGGATGTAGCGGATCGAGTACGGACTGTCGATGATCAGGCTCTCGACGCCGGCGGCGTCGCGGAAGATTGCTGCGCCGCTCTTGCCGAGCTCCTCCTGGACTTCGCGGAACTTCGTGAACACCTTGGGGGCCGGACGGGCGGGCATCAGAACCCCCGCTGGAGGACGGAGACGGTCACGGCGGATCCGGTCCCGGCGTGGCTGTGGATGGCGCCGCGCTTGGCGCCCCGGATCTGGAGCGTCGGGTCACCGAAGTGCTTGTCGATCGTCCCCTGGAGCTGCCAGAACGCGAAGACCGCCTGCATCAGCCCCGTCGCGCCGACCGGATGGCCGCACGCGATGAGTCCGCCGGACGGGTTCACCGGGATCTCGCCCGCCTTCGGCGTCGGGAATGGGTAGCGGAACCCCTTCAGGAACGGAGCGCCCGACTCGGTGAACCCGTAGCCCTCGCCGTAGCGGCACAGGCCGAGGTCCTCGTAGGTCTGGATCTCGCTCGAGGCGTAGGCGTCGTGGAGCTCGATGAAGTCGAGCTCCTTCTTCGGGTCGGTGATGCCGGCCATCGCGAACGCTTCGCGGCCCGCGGCGCGTCCGGCCCGGAACGAGTGCACGCCGGGGTAGTCGAGGTTCTCGTAGTCCTTCGCGCTCTCGTGCGGGAGCAGGGGGACCTTCCCGAACGGGCGGTCGGCGAGACGCATGGTGTCCGTCCCCGTGCCGACGCCGATGATCTCGACGGGCTTGTCGGTGAACTCCTTCGCCCGCTCGGCGGTGCAGAGCACGGCGACGGCGGCGCCGTCGCTCATCGTGCAGATCTGCTCGCGCGTCAGGGGGTAGCTGATCATCTCGGACTTGAGAACGTCCTCGACGGTGAGTCGCTTCGGGTACTGTGCGTAGGGGTTGTGCAGTGCGTTCAGGTGGTTCTTCACCGAGACGAGGCTCATGATCCGGCTTCCCTCGGTGATGGCGAGCCGCTGGGCCTCCCGCTCGTCCTTGATGTGCGCGAACCGGGTCTTCCGGATGTACTCGTGGATGTGGCGAACGACCATGAGGGCGTAGTAGCCCGTGTAGAACCCGCCGAGCGGGAAGTCGTAGTTCGTGTCCGACGCGAGCGCGATGAACTCGTTCCCTTTCCAGGTCTGGACCCGGCTCATGGTCTCGAATCCCGCGGCGAGGACCGTGTCCATGCGCCCCGACGCGACGGCCTCGTAGGCGGCCTGAAACCCTTCGCCCCCGGTCGCGCCACCCCACTCGAGACGGATCGATCCTTTCGGATTCATCCCGAGGTAATCCTGCACCATGCTGGCGGCCTTCAGTTGGCGAGTGAAATGGTCGGAGAAGTAGGAGATCCGCGTGCCGTCGATCCGGTCCTTCGTGAGGTTGGGGATCTCCGAGAGCGCGGCGTCGTACGCCTTCTTGACCATGAGGCGGAAATCCATCGCGGGGTGCGCCTTCGCGAATTTCGTGACCCCGCCGGTGACCATGTACACGCGTCGCCCGCCTCGCGCGTGATGCTCGGCCGACGCGACCTTTCCCTTGGCTCCCGCCTTCGTTGGCACGGCTCGTTCGACCCCTTGGGCGGCGGCGAACGCGGCCCCGTTCTTGAACGTATGCGTCGCGCCGGGGGTGCCCGTGGCGCGCGCCCCGCGCGGGCGCGCCGGAACGACTAAGAATCGGAATGGTCGCTCCCG
>JAKIWD010000190.1 GCA_022750205.1 Thermoplasmata archaeon | reverse complement strand
CTTACCTTACCCGCGCAACGCTTGCGGGGTGGTTGACCTTCAAGGAGGCGCCGTGGCTGTCCCCGAGCCCACGGTCACCGGCCACGCCCCGTTTGGGATGTGGCGGACCTGGTACCGCATCACCGGTGACCTCCGATCTGGTGCGACGCCGCTCGTCGTCCTGCACGGCGGGCCCGGCGCCGCGCACAACTACACGCTGCGGATGGCCCGGCTCGCGGAGCAGGGCAGGGCGGTCATCCACTACGACCAGCTCGGGATCGGAAACTCGACGCACCTGCCGGACAAGGGCGCGGACTTCTGGACCGTGCGGCTCTTCCTCGACGAGCTCGCCAGCCTCCTGGCGACCCTCGGCATCGCCGGCGACTACCACCTGCTCGGGCAGTCCTGGGGCGGCATGCTCGCCGCTGAGCACGCCGTCCTCCGGCCGCCCGGCCTGAGGTCGCTCGTGATCTGCGACTCGCCGGCCTCGATGGAGCTGTGGGCCAGCGAGACGGGCAAGCTCGTCGCCCAGTTGCCGCTAGATGTCCAAGACGCGCTGCGACGTCACCAGGAGGCCGGTACCTACGACGACCCGGAGTACGAGGCCGCGACGAAGGTCTTCAACGAGCGCCACCTGTGCCGCGTCGTGCCGAACCCGCAGGAAGTCATCGACACCGACAACGCGATCCGCGCCGACCCGACGGTGTACCACACGATGAACGGGCCGAACGAGTTCCACATCGTCGGCACGCTGAGCGACTGGTCCGTGGTGGACCGGGTTCACCTGATCACGGCGCCCACCCTCTTGATCAACGGTGCTTACGACGAGGCGACGGCCGCGACGATGCAGCCCTTCTCCGACGCGATCCCCGACGTGCGCTGGGAAGTCTTCGCCGAGTCCAGTCACATGCCCCACGTCGAGGAGGAAGAGCGCTTCCTTGAGGTCGTCGGGGCGTTCCTCCGCGAGCACGACTGACCGCCCCGCCCACCCTCATCACCCGGAGAGACCATGAAGCACCCCAGAATCGCGGCGGCGCTCGTCAGCGTCGCCCTCCTGTCCGCGACCGCGGCATGTAGCAGCGGAAGCGGCGCGAGCAGCGCCCCGTCCGCGCCGGGCACCGGCCAGTCGAGCTCATCGGGATCGTCTGCCCCGGCGGCCGCGGGCTACAACCCCGCCCACGCGGGCGGCACGCTGCACCTCGTCGCCAACGCCGCCGAGGGCTCGCTCGACCCGCAGATCAACTACACCCTGCAGTACTGGCAGCTCTACCAGGCCAGCTACGACGGCCTGCTCGCGTTCCACAAGACGGCCGGCGACGCCAGCTTCACGGTTGTCCCCGACCTGGCGGCCGCGATGCCGACCGTGACGGACGGCGGCAAGACCTACACCTTCCAGCTCCGCCCGGGAATCAAGTTCTCCAACGGCCAGCCGGTAACCACGAAGGACGTCGTCGCGTCGTTCGAGCGCATCTTCAAGGTCTCCAGCCCGACCGCCGGCACCTTCTACAACGGCATCGTGGGCGCTGACGCCTGCCTCAAGACCCCGGCCAGCTGCGACCTGTCCAAGGGAGTCGTCGGGGACCCGGGGACGGGCACGATCGCGATCCACCTGACCACGTCGGACCCGGAGTTCCCGTACAAGCTCTCGGTGCCGCACGCGACGATCCTGCCCGCCTCGACCCCGGGCAAGGACCAGGGCACGAAGCCGATCCCCGGAACGGGCGCCTACTACTTCGCCTCCTACGACCCCAACCGCGCGCTCACGCTGAAGCGCAACCCGTTCTTCAAGGAGTGGTCCGCCGCGGCCGAGCCGCAGGGCTACCCCGACGAGATCATCCAGACGTTCGGCCTCACGGTGGAAGATGAGGTGACCGCGGTCGAGAACGGGCAGGCGGACTGGGTCTTCGACCCGCTGCCCGCCGACCGGCTGGGCGAGATCGGGACGAAGTACCAGAGCCAGGCGCACGTCAACACGCTGACCGCGATGTTCTACGCCCCGATGAACGTCAACATCGCGCCGTTCAACAACGTCAAGGCCCGCGAGGCCGTCAACTGGGCGATCGACCGTTCCGCCATGGTCAAGATCTACGGCGGGAGCAATCTCGCCTCACCCGCCTGCACCTTCTTGCCG
>JAKIWD010000174.1 GCA_022750205.1 Thermoplasmata archaeon | reverse complement strand
GGACCGGCTTCGGGAGATCCATCATCCGGGGGGTACCGCGAAACTCGGAGACGGCGATTGCGCGCATCGCCGAACCCAGTCCTCGCACGCCCTTCAAGAGTCGCTTGGCGATCTCCCCCTCGTGACCCGGAGGTGGCTCCCGGTCCGCTCGCGTGGGCCCGGCGCGCCGGCGTCCAGTGTTACGATTTTCAAAAGCAGCCGAAGGCTTTTCATACCGACCGTTCGTCGGAGCGACCGATGCCGAGGGCCGGGCCGGATCCGATGTCCGTTCCGAAGGGCTCGACCGATGGGGCCGGTGAGCGCCGCGCCGTCGTCCCTCCGCCACTTTCGGGGAACGAGAAGACGTTCCTCGCCACTCTGTTCGCGGCGATCGGCATCGCGACGATCACAGCATTCGGGCTGCTCATCCTCGTCACGAACCTGTATCACCAGGCGGCCGCGGGCGTGAACCCCGGTGTTGTCGGCGGCTCGGTCACGTTCTTCGGCGCGGGCATCCTCGCGTACACCTTCGGGCTGCGCCACGGCGTGGATGCTGACCACATCGCGGTCATCGACAACACGACGCGCAAACTTCTGCGAGACGGCCAACGCCCGCTGACGGTCGGGACATGGTTTTCCCTCGGCCACTCCACCATCGTTTTCGGCCTCGCAATCGGCATCGTGGCCGCGACGAGCTACGTCAACAGCCAGATCGGAACGATCCGCGCCATCGGCACGATCCTGGGCTCGCTGATCTCCGGCGGGTTCCTCTACATCATCGGGATCATCAACGTCATCATCGTCCTCGAAGTTTACCGAATTTTCCGCCAGCTCCAGCAGGGCAAGCTGAACGAGGCCGAGCTCGAGGAGCAGCTCCAGAAGCGCGGCTTCATGAACCGCGTGTTCGGCAAGCTGTTCGGCGTCGTGAAAACCCCGCGCCAGATCTATCGCGTCGGCGTCCTGTTCGGCCTCGGGTTCGACACCGCGAGCGAGATCTTCCTGCTCGCGAGCGTGGCGGTGTTCAGCCTCGCCGGAGCGCCGGTAGTCGTGGTGCTCCTCTTGCCGGCCCTGTTCACGTGCGGAATGGTCCTGGTCGACACAGCGGACGGCGCGACGATGCGCTACGCCTACGGGTGGGCGTCCGAGCGACCGCTGCGGAAGATCTTCTACAACCTGACCGTCACGGTGATCTCGGTCCTGGTGGCCTTTGTCATCGGATCGGTCGAGCTCCTGCAGGTCCTCGCCATCGAGCTCCATCTCTCCGGCCCGGCCTGGCGCATTCTGAACTCACTCGATTTCGAGACGCTCGGCTACTTTGTGGTGGCCACGTTCCTCGTCACCTGGGGGGTCGCCAGCGCGATTTACCGATACAAAGGGTATGACCGATTCGAGCCCGGCCGCCAAGAACTCCCCCGCGATCCGCCGCCCGGCGCGGACCCGAGCTCCTAGGATGCGGGGCGATTCGTGAAACGGGGTTCCGCGCGCTCGCGCCGAAAGCCCGGAGTCGTCCGCCTCGGGGTTTCGCTGGAGCCCGAGCTGCTCGCGCAGCTCGATGGGTGGGTCCGCCGCCGAAATTCGCCGAGCCGCTCCGATGCGGTGCGGGCGCTCATCCGCAAAGAGCTGACCACCGAGGCGCTCCTCGACCCGGAGGCCCCCGCCGTCGCCTCGGTAATGCTTCTCTACCGGCACGATGAACCCGGCGTGCTCCAGCGACTGACGGCCGTCGAGCACCGGTGGGAGGGACACGTCCGCTTCTCGGGCCACGTCCACCTCAGCGCGGAGGCGTGCCTCGAGGTGGTGGCGATCTCTGGTTCCGCGCGGGAGGTCCTGCAGATGGCCGAGGACCTGCGGGGCGTCAAGCGGATCGCGTTCGGCGGGTTCACGATCGGCGCGCCGGGAATCCTCTGCAAGCCCGCCGCCCAACCGGCGGAGGCCGGCGCGATGGGCCATTCCCACGACGTGACGTAACCGTCGTCGACTCCCCGGTGGCCCCCCGTTCGGGCCGAGGAAAGGGTTGTCGCGGGTGACCGGGTTCTCCGGCCCGCCCTAGGCGTAGTGCAGCCAGGTGACCAGGAACTTCGAGTTTCCGTAGTACGAATACCCCGCAATCGCGCCGGTCTTCTGGTCGACCAACAAGGAGGCTCCGACCTGGTTCACCTGCAAGATCGACACGCCGCTCGTGCTGGACCAGCTTCCGATCCCCAGGAACGAGTTGCCGATCGTGTCGGCGCACGCGTAGAAGGTCGTGTTGTGGTAGTTCGCGACCGGCGTGACGCCCGTGTATCCGAACCCGCTCGGCGCCTCCGAGATGCACTCGGCAGATCCGTCGAGGCCGCCCTCGCAATTGCCCGAGGCGGCGTTGCAGACCCATCCCCCGCCCGTGACCGAGAACGAAGTCCCGGCCGAAAGGTCGGAGAGCTGCAGCGTGTAGACGCCGCAGACACCGCTCACGCAGGCGAGCGAGTTGTAGAGGACGTAGGCCTGGACGAAGTCCCCCGCGCTGATCGAATTCACGGTCGTGATGCCGTTGTAGGGGAAGAACTCCCACCAGTCGTAGTAGGCCGGGGTCGCGCCGGTCGTAGAACAGTAGGAGAGCGTACCGTCCTGTTCGACGGTGGGGGTGTTCCACCCGTCAATTCCCACCCAGGAGACCTGGTAGGCGCCGCCGCGGGGGGCGTGCGCGCAGTTGACGGCGGGGGTGTTCCACTCGGCCGTCACCTCTTGG
>JAKIWD010000136.1 GCA_022750205.1 Thermoplasmata archaeon | reverse complement strand
GGCTCGACCAAGTACAACATCCATGCGTGCGCCGAGGATGTGGGCCGTCGGCTCCAGGAGATGGATCGGGCGTGAACGATCTGCGCCAGACCGATCCCGGGCCCCCCATGACGAACGCCGAGGCGATCCTCTACCGCGTGCTGATGCGCAGCGGATTCCATCGCCCGCTCGTCGCTCTGCTGCGATCTCGGGTAGCGTGGCGACTGAGCGGCCTCTCGCTCCCGACAGCGCTGTTCGCGACGACGGGATCGTGGGGCACCGAACAGGCGTATGTGCGCACGATGCGCCTTCGCTGGGATCGGTTTGACCGGTTCGTCCCTCCCGGCTCTCGCGTCCTGGACTTCGGCACCGGTCTCGGAGGTAATCTGCTCGGCCTCGGCGAGAGAGTAGCCAGCGGCGTCGGGGTGGACATCAATCCGTTCTACGTGGGCCACGCGAGGCGAATCGCGCGGCGAGCGGGCGCGACGCGGCTCGCGTTCCTGGCGTACGATGGCGTTCAACTCCCGTCACTCGGCCAGTTCGATCTTGCGATCTCGACCGGTGCGTTCGAGCGGATCCCCAAGGACCCCGCAGCGGGGTACGTGCACCAGCTTGCCGGCGTACTCCGTCCCGGCGGGCGACTCATCCTCTACTTCCTCACCCCGGCTGCGCGGGAGTCGGGATTCGGCCGGCTCCTCGGGCCCGCTGCGTACGTGTTCTGGGAAGAGGGGGAGCTGCGAGCGATCTTCCATGCGGAGGGTTTGGAGGTCGCACATGTCGAACGCGGGTTTCCCACCGCCGGCGACACCTATGTCTTGCGCGCCCCGGAGTGAGGGACGTCGGGTACGGAGGCGGGCTTGCGGAGCGCTCCCCGACCCGCGGGCGTGAGCGCCGGCTTGGCACCGACCGAGTCGGAAAACTCGTCGAACGCGGAATTCCAAATCACATCGTCGGAGTAGAGGAGTCCGCCCGGTGCAAGTGCACCCCAGGCCGTCTCAAACTCGAAGCGCATCGTCAGTTCCGAGTGCTCACTATCGTGAAAGAACATCTCGATCGACCCGAGTTGACTCAATAGCGAGGCCAACAGCTCCGAGCTGCGTCCCAGCAGCAGCGTCCAGCGGGGCCGGAGCCTCGGTGGCACTACCCACCCGGGTTCACGTCCGACCGGAACCCGCACCGCCTCCCGCTTCCCGTCGGAGTTCAGGTATCCCGAAGGATCGTAGTTGGGCAGATCGATCGACCAGAGCTGGCCCTTCCCGTTACACTCCAACGCCTCGAGGATAATGGCGGTGGAAATCCCCGATGCCACGCCGGTCTCGACGACTCGATCCGGGCGGGCCGACCTCACGAGGGCGTACAGTTCGCGGTTCACGGCGCTGGGGCCGAAGCCCGTGACCCAACGCTCCAACCGCGAGCCGCCGCGCAGACTCGCTCCGAGCTCCGCGCCGGCAACCGGTGTCGCGGAGCGCAGCGTACGGTCGAGCTCGCGAAACAGGCGCGATCCGGGCCCGAATTCGGACCAGGCAGCGCGGACGTCGCCGCTCGGCATGTCGAGCAGCGTCGAGTAGGTCGACCACTTCTTCCGATACCCGAGCGCCCGCTCCCACAGCGCCGGACGACGCATGTCTAGGTTCTCTCCCCCGAAGGGACGGCCGCGGGCAATGTCCCGGCCGCCTCGAGGAGGACCGCTTCGAGCGATCGGCTCACTTCGTCGCGCGTGTAGCGGCGGGCCGTCTTCCAGGCGTTTGCCGAGAGCCGGGCGTGGAGTTCGGGCTCGGAAAGTATCCTCTGAATCGCGCCCGCGAGCTGGTCGGCCTCTCCCAGCGAGTAGATCAATCCCTCCACGCCATCGTGAACGATGTCTCCGACACCAAACACCTCGTCCCAGGGGGGACGAGCCGCCACCACGGGGATGCCGTGACTTAGCGCTTCGAGCGCGGCCAAGGAGAATCCCTCCCGCTCGGACGGCACCACGAACGTTCGCGCGCTCCGGAGCAGCTCGTCCTTGCGCAGAGCATCCACGAATCCAGGGACTTCTACCTGCCTGGAGAGGCCCGCGTCGACGACGCTCCGTCGGATCCCCTCTAACATCGGCCCGCCCCCCGCGAGGACGGCGCGCCCCGTCCAGTGGTGGTCGTCCCGAAGGAGTTTCAGGGCGGCGACCAGGTCCTGAGGTCGCTTTTCCGGTACGAGCCGACTGAGGAACAGGACGTCCACGCGGGGTGGCCCGACCGCTCCGGCGGCCGGCCCAGTTTCAGCACTTAGATCGACCGACAGCGGGACGACCACGACTCGGTTGCCGGGAATCCCGTAGTTTCGGATCAGGCTGTTACGGGTCGCCTCGGAGATGGCGACCACGCGGGCGGCTCGATGGGTTGCGTACCGAAGTACGGCGTGCACAATGCGGGTGGCGACTCGCCCCACCGTCCCCCGGCGGAACGGATACTCTGACCACGCCTCGCACACGTCGACCACTACCGGGCCGGAACGGCGGTTCATCCATCGGGCCCCGATGAAGAGCGGCAAGTATGGGATCGCCTCAACCATGACGACGTCAGGCCGCCAACTGGCGAAGAGTGCGGGGCGGCGAAACAGTGCAATGGAAAAAATCAGACTGTGGGCCACGCTTCGCCTCCCACTCTTCTCGCGTTGGAAGGTCGTAGGGGCGATCCGATGGAACGCGACGTCTCCTACGCGGGTCGTGGCTGCATCGATCGACGTGAGGATCCGGACCTCATGGGATCGGGAAAGCGATTGGGCCAGGTCGAACACCCGATTCTCGTAGCCCCCGACGTAGAACGGGGCCGACTTGTCGACGATGAAGGCAATCCGCAGCGGCCTCGCCGCCGCTCCTCCATCGGACCGGACGACGGACACCGAACCGACGAGGGCACGTCCGGGGCCTAAACGGCTTCGACCACCGGCCCGGGGCAAGAACCCCGGCGACGCTGAGCCCCGTCTAGGGTAATCGACAGTCAGTACCCCCAGGATGTCAGTGTCTGACCCGGATTGAGGGCCGGTGGGTGGTCGATCGCTTCGCCGGCGACGGCGTCCATTGAACTTTCCGCGAACGGAGGGAATATCGATTGGACCGCCCAGCGGGCCGCCCCGACGTCGCAGAGCAGCGCGGGTTCATTCCACGACAGTGAACGCTCTGTGGACCGCCAGACACGGCCGGTCGCGACGTCGAGCACCCATTTCTGATCACCCAGATACGAGGCGATCAGTCGCCGGTTCCATAGCTCCTCGCGGGGGGCGCTCGCGAAACCCGACGATACCTCCCACGCCGGACTCCCCTCGCACCAGACGGGGTCCGCACGTTCGAGTTGCGGGGCATTGAGCTCGGGCCACTCCGTTTCGGCCGGGACGGTCGCGCCCCGGTTCGGTAGGCACCAGTTGTGTACCTGCCGGACGCTGGTCCACCGATGGTCGATCACCCCGGATCGATCAATCCGCGGGGATCGGACCACGAGCGGCACCCGCGCCACGGCGTCCGTCACGCCGCCCGCGTGGTAGAAGTTGCCCCATTCCCCGAACTGCTGACCATGGTCGGAGGTGACGACGATTAGGGTACGATCGGAGCCGGGCGAGTCATCGATCGCATCGACGAGCTGACCCAGTTTCCGGTCGGCGGCCTCGATCCCTGCGACGTACCCGCGTTCGAGCGCGGCCGCAGAGACGATCCTTCGGACTCCGGGGACCGTCAGCACGTACCACGCCGGGAGCAGCGCGATGAGTTCGCGAAGTCCGACTCCCCCGTCCAGCATCGGCCCGAAAGCGTACGGCTCGTGGGCGTCCACGAAGTTGGCCAGTAAGTGGTAGGGCCGGTCC
Organism: Thermoplasmata archaeon; assembly: GCA_022750205.1. Classification (GTDB taxonomy): domain Archaea; phylum Thermoplasmatota; class Thermoplasmata; order Lutacidiplasmatales; family UBA184; genus Lutacidiplasma. The sequence continues at coordinate 1,420 of JAKIWD010000136.1, read as the reverse complement.
GGTCTCCGAGTGCGCACCCATTCGACGGCCTGCCGGATGAGCGAATCGGGGGAGAATTGACGCTTGAGTCGGGACCGGTGGAGCTGGATCAGCGCGGCGAGGGGAAGTCCGGCCACGGGCACGAGGTCTAACAGTCGCCGGACCACCTTCGAGTGGGCGAATCGGGTGGAGGCGCTCTCTGCCGAGTTGGCACCCACCGGCGAAGGGGCGCTGGCCAACGGAGGCAACGTCGCACGGACGGTTGCGTAGCCGGCGTTGAGGGCGCTCGAACGGGCGAGGTGGGACTGTTCGGTGAAGAGTGCCGTGTCGTACCCCAGGCGCGTGAGCTCCTGGGCGAGCGTCGGCACCGAGGGGCTCAGTCCACGGCGCGTCGACGTGACCCCGTGTTCGTGGGGGTAGAGCCCGGTCAGCATCGACGCATGCGACGGGACGGTCCAATTCGCCGGGGCGATGGCGTGGTCGAAGGCGATCCCTTCGCGTGCCAGACGATCGAGGTTGGGGGTCCGAGCCTTGAGGGGACCGTCGCCCCAGCGGAGGTTCTTCAGCCGGACGCAATCGAGCACGACCAAGACGACGTTGGGGGTTTCCATCGAGCGTGATCCGCCCCTATACATTGCGGAGGGGTGCGGATAAAGCTCGTGACGGACCGGCCAACATCGCTCCCGCGATTGAGACACAAGGGGCGCGACGAACCGGAACCGGATTCCGCTCGTGGCCAGGCCGGCGGGAGCATTTGACACCTGCGGAACCCTCAAACACTCCCCCCCATTGGACGCCGCGATATTGCGTGCAGCGGGTCCTGGTTACCGGGGGCACAGGATTCCTCGGTCGGCACATGACCCGGTCGCTCGCGGCGTCGGGCCTCGAGGTCGTCGCGACGCATTTCCACGAACCGGCGCGGCAGCAGGAGCCGCGTCCGGCCAATGTCTCGTATCGGCACCTCGACCTGCGGTCGCCCGAGACGGTGAAGCCGCTGATCGATTCGGTACAACCCGACTGCGTTTTCCATTTCGCCGGACAAGCGTACGTCGTCCCCTCCTGGGAGGACCCTCCGGAGACCTTCGCGGTGAACTTCGGCGGTACGCTCGCCCTGCTCGAGGCGCTCCGCACGACCGCCCCGCAGTGCCGGTTCGTGTTCGCCGGGAGCGGAACGGAGTACGGGGAGCCCGAGCAAGTTCCCACACCGGAGGAAGCCCCGCTCCTGCCGACCAGCCCGTACGCCACGAGCAAGGCGGCGGCCGACCTCCTCTGCTACCAGTACTTCCGCAGTTACGCGATGCCCACGTACCGGCTTCGGATCTTCGGGACCACCGGGGTCGGCAAGCTCGGTGACGTCTGCAACGATTTCGCCTCCCAGGTCGCGCGGATCGAGGCCGACCCCCATCACCCGAAGGTCCGGGTCGGAGACCTGGACAAGAAG
>JAKIWD010000163.1 GCA_022750205.1 Thermoplasmata archaeon | reverse complement strand
CTTCCCGCCGAACGGGGGTCGATACGGATAGGAGATTCGAACGACCGCCGCCTGGGGCAGGGTCGCGCGAACCCGGCGCTCTCCTTCCCCCTTGGTCCAGCCGTACCAACTGACCCGCGGACCCAGGGGATCCGGGGGTGCTGCCTCCGCATAGGGCCCCCGATGGCCGTCGAAGATGAAATCGGTCGAGATGGTGATCAGAAACTTGCCGTTCGCCCGCGCGCCCCGCGCCATCGCCTCGGGCGCAAGCGCGTTTACCCGGTACGCGTTCGAGAGCGTTGGGTCGGCGCTGGCGACGGCGGGACGCTCGCGTTCGACGCCGTCGACATCGGTCCGGGCGGCGAAGTTGACCACCACGAGCTCGGGAGACTCGGCCACGACCGTCTCGACGGCTTTCGCATCGTGGAGGTCCACGGCATCGAAGCGGGTGGGCGGGATCCCGATCCGATCGGGGGACCTCCGTCCCGCCGCCGCGATCGCCACCCCCGCGGGCGGGTGGGCCACGAAATGCGAGCCGACCAACGATGTGGCGCCGAACACGAGCACCCCGGACATCGTCACGCTCCGGGCGACGCTGGCGTCCGGTCGACGAGGTCCCACGAAAACCCTCGTCCGAGCGAGGGGATGGGGAGCGTGTCGAACGGCACCCGACCCTCATCGCTCGCGTCGAAGTACTCCGTGGGGAAATTCTGGAGAACGAAGGGCGCCTGCGAGATGTTCCCGATGCAGTGGTGGACGCCGGGGGGGATTGTGACGAGGAACGTCGTCGTGTCCCGCTTCGTGGGGTGTCCCGCCGTGTCGATCGGAGGTCCCGCCATCCGCACGACCTCGAGCCGGTGGGCGGTGGGCGATTGGGCACGACCGTCGTGTAGCGCGAGGATCATCTCCCCCAGGGGTACGACGAACCGGTCGGTCTGGCGAGCGTGAAGGTGCCAACGGTCCTTGTCTCGGAACTCTCCGGGGACCGTCACCGACGTGTAGGTCATGCGGAACCGCCCGCCGTCGATGGTCTGGTCGTCGGCCCGCATCGTCTCGACCAGAAGGCCGCGGGGGTCTTGGTGAACGGCGCGGGCCAGCACGACGACTCCCTCGATTCGGATCTCGTCCGGCAGGACCGGCCGAACGGTCCCACCGTCGTGGGACGTCATGCCGCCCCTCGGGCCGCTGCCGGTCCGCTCGCCTCGGCGACCTCGCTGATCGGCTCCCACCACTCGGGGTGGCCGCGGTACCAGCTGACGGTCTCCGCGAGGGCCTCGGGGAACGACCGCTTCGGAGTCCAGCCGAGCTCGGACTTGAGCCGGCCCGGGTCGAGCGCGTACCGGCGGTCGTGGCCGGGTCGGTCCGCGACGACCTCGATCGCCTCCGGGCCCCGCCCGAACGACGGAAGCAGCCGGTCGAGGATCTGCCGGTTGGAGAGCTCGTTCTCCCCGGAGACGAGGTAGGTGGTGCCGAGCTTTCCCCGGTGGGCGATCACGTCGAGCGCCTCGCAGTGGTCCTCGACGTAGATCCAGTCGCGGACATGCTTCCCGTCGCCGAACAGGGGGACTCGCAGTCCGCGGATCAGGCGAACGATGGCACGCGGGATCAGTTTCTCGGGGAATTGGTACGGCCCGAAATTGTTGCCGCAGTTCGAGATCGTGGTCGGGAGTCCGTACGTCTCCGACCAGGCCCGCACGAGGTGGTCGCTGCCGGCCTTGCTGGCCGAGTACGGACCCCGCGGGCGGTAGGGCGACGCTTCGGTGAACCGATGCGGGTCGTCGAGCGAAAGCGAACCGAACACTTCGTCCGTGGAAACGTGGTGGAATCGGCCGACATCGTGGCGCCGGCACGCTTCGAGAAGGACCCCCGTGCCGACGACGTTGGTGCGGAGGAATGGAGTGGGGTCCACGATGGCCCGGTCGTTGTGGGTCTCGGCGGCGAGGTGGACCACGAGGTCGGAGCCCGCGACGACCGGTGCGACGGCCGAATAGTCGGCCACGTCGCCCTGGACGAATCCCAGTCCGGCCCGCTCGAGGTCCCGGATCGATTCCCTCCGACCCGCGTACGTGAGCAGGTCGAAGACGACCAGCTCGTCCTCCGGGTGCTGGCGGCGCCAGAGCCGGGCGAGGTTCGAGCCGATGAAGCCGGCTCCCCCCGTCAGGACGACCTTCATTCGCGTTGACCTTCCTGCCCGGGGTATTGAAGCTTCGCCCGTGGGCCACCGGCGGCAGGTCTGAGACACGACTTCGGGGCGCGGGCTCGCGGCACGATCCGGTCGAGCACGGTCACCTACCGAGTATTCCCAGTCGGCGCGCCATCGAGGTAGAGAGCCGTCGTTGGGGGTCCAGCCGGCGCTGGATGCGACGGAACTCCTCCAGGCGAGGGTAGGCCGCCAAGAACAGCCGGGGACTCTGGACGGCGTCCTTCGCCAGGTAGACCCGCCCACCGTGCTGGAGCAGGATCTCCTCGAGAGCCCGCACGATCCCCGGCAACCGGTCGTCGACCGGCAGGTCGAGACTGGCGGTTGTCCCCGGCCGGGGGAAGCTCAGCATCCCGCCGCTCGGGTCTCCGAACCGCTTCAGGACGCCGAGCAACGGGGCCCGTCGCACCGCGCGGATCGCCCGCGCGGCGCGGGTCAGGACCTCCTCCGCGACCTCGTTGGGCACGACGAACTGGCATTCGATGAACCCCCGGCGGCCGAACAGGCGGTTCCACTCGCCGACGGTGTCCAAGGGGTGGAAGAACCGACCAAACTCCACGAACTCCTCCGAGCCGGGGCGGTGGATCGCGAGGTAGAGCGCGTTGAACGCTCCGATCATCCCCGGGCCCCGAGGGGCGGCGGGAATCGGGAACGGGACGGAGAATCGAAGGCTGGATGGCGGCGCAAACGGCTCCCACCGGGTGGGGAGCTCCGACGCGGCGGCATGCCGCCCCAGCATGAGGAGCGAGCGGCCGACGCGCGGCCCCGGCGCGGCAAGGTCCAGCCACGCCAAGGTGTACTCGAACTCGCGATCCCCGCGCGCCAGGCCATCGAGCGTCTCGCGCAGGCTCGCGGCCCGCTCGTAGCGAACGAGTACGAAGTTCGAGCCGACGGAGCGAAGCTTGAGCCGAGCCCGCACGACGAAGCCCGTGAGGCCCATCCCCCCGACCGTCGCCCAGAACGCCTCGGAGTTCTGCTCGCGCGAGCATCGCAGCGACTCGCCCTCGGCCGTAACGAGGTCGAAGTCAATCACCTGACTCGAGAAGCTCCCGACCCGGTGGTGATTCTTGCCGTGGACATCGGCGGCGATCGCTCCGCCGATCGTCACGAACCGTGTTCCCGGGGTGACCGAGAGGAAGTGGCCGTGGGGGAGGGTCGCCCGGATGAGGGAGTCGAGGCTGACGCCGGCGTCCAGGTCGACG
>JAKIWD010000068.1 GCA_022750205.1 Thermoplasmata archaeon | reverse complement strand
TCGAGGAAGTCGCGCACGGTGCGGACCTTTTCCGTCAGCTCGCGGAGGGGGAGCGTGTGGCCGTAGAACGTCTCGGCGAAGAACGACTCGAGCTCCTCTTCGCTCGCGACCTCCCCGCTCGCAACGAGGGCGAGGAGGTGCATGCGCAGCGCCGGTTCGGCGGCGAGCCGCGACCCCACCACCTCGGGCGGTGCGGAGAGGTACTGGTCGAGGAAGCGTTCCTCCTCCTCGGCCGATCGCGCGATCAGGAGGGCTTCGCCCGACGTGTCGAAGCGGGGGCGACCGGCCCGCCCGCACATCTGCTGGACCTCGAGCGCGGGGATCGGGGCCTGGAGCCCGAGGCGATCGTCGTAGCGCGTCGTATCCCGCACGATGACGCGTCGGGCCGGGAGATTGATGCCGGCCGCGAGCGTGGGAGTGGCCACCAGCACGCGGAGGACCCGGTCGCGGAACGAGCGCTCGACGAGCCGGCGCTCCGCGTTGGTGAGCGAGGCGTTGTGAAACGCGACCCCGTGCGGGAGCAGTTCGGCCAGGCGGCGCGCGCCTTCCGTCTCTTCCTCGGAGATCTCGCTCAACTCGCGGGCCGCGGCCTCGGTGGCCGCCCGGTCCGTCCGGGACAGGAGCGCCCGGACCGTCGGGACGAGGGCGTGGGCGAGCTGGTCGCTCGCCCGCCGGGTGCTCACGAAGACCAGCGCCTGACCTCCGTCCTCGATGACCGAACGTACGAGGCGGGGGATGGGTTCTCCCGGACCCTCGATCGACCGCGTCGAGAGGTCGGTGAAGGTGATCGTCCCATCGAGATACACGCCGGACTTCAGCGGCACGGGCCGGAAGTCGCTCTCGATGGCTTCCGCTTCGAGCCAGGCCGCGAGCTCTCGGGCGTTCCCCACCGTCGCCGAGAGGGCGACGACCTGCAGGCCGGGGTGGTGACGGCGCAGCCGGGTCAGGCTCACCTCGAGCGTCGGCCCCCGTTCCGGGTCGCGCATGAGATGCACCTCATCCGCCACGACGACCCCCAGGCGGTCGAGCCACGGAGCGCCCTTGCGGAGCAGCGCGTCCGCCTTCTCGCTCGTCGCCACGAGGATGTCCAGGTGTTCGAGCGCCGGTGCCGCGAGATCGAAGTCCCCCATCGACAACCCGATCTTCACGCCGAGGCCGGCGAACGCCTGGAGCTCGTCGAACTTCTCCTGGGCCAGGGCACGCAGAGGGACCAGATACAACCCGGTCTTCCCGGCACGGAAGGCGCGGAGCAGCGCCAGGTAGGCGATCAGTGACTTGCCGCTGGCCGTCGGGCAGGCCACGAGCAGGCTGGCCCCCCGTAGCAGGGCGGGGATCGCGGCCGCCTGGGGCGGGTAGAGCGTCGAGATCCCCTCGCTCCGGAGGATCGGCACGACCTCGGGGTCGAGTCCCAGCTCCTCGACCGGGACCGGGGCCGCAGAGGTTGGACGACCGCGCCGATCCGGCACGCCCGGCCGAACCGGGACGGTTGCAAAGGGTTTGCCCGGCACTTACCGCGCCCCATCCCCGCTGACGAGCCGACGGCCGAGGATCAGCTCCTGGATCTCGGTCGTTCCCTCCACGATCGGGAACACTCGGGCGTCCCGCAGGATTCGTTCAGAAGGCGCGCCGGCCCGCGCGGCAGTTCGCCCGGCGACCTCGAACCCGCGGTGCGCGATCCGCATCGCCGCCATCGAGGCGAACAACTTGGCGGTCGAAGCCGATTCGGCGTACGGTCGACCGGCATCCCGGTCCGCGGCCGCCCGCTCCACGAGCGCGCGGGCCGCCGCCAGATCGGTGAACGCCCGCGCCACCTCGGTCCGCTTCCAGTCGGCGGGTTCCGACCGCGCTTGACGTTGCATCTCGTCGAACCCGGCGCGGGCGACGCCCAACGCGCACGCAGCGATCCCGATCCGCCCGCCCGCGAGGGAGCTCAACGCTACTTTGAGACCCTGCCCTTCCGGGCCGAGCATCGCGTCCGGACCGAGGGCGGCATTGGCGAGGACCATCTCGGTCGTTTCGCTGCCCCTCAGACCGAGCTTGTCCAGCCGCTGCGCGATGGAGAACCCCGGTGTCCCCTTCGGCAGCAGGAAGGCACTGATGCCGTCCCGACCGAGGGACGGGTCTCGGGTGGCGAACGTCACGATGACGTCCGCGGACGCGGCGTTCGTGATGAACATCTTCGAGCCGTTGAGCGCGAAGCCCGCGTCGGACCGCGTGTAGCGGGTTCGCAGCGACGCCGCGTCGGACCCGGCCTCCGGCTCAGTAAGTCCGAACGCGCCGAGGAACCGTCCCCTGGCGAGAGAAGGGAGGAATTGTTGCTGCTGCCCGACGGTGCCCCAGGCCGCGATCGGCGAGGCCGCCACGGACAGGTGCACCGCGAGGAGCGTCGCGACGGCCGCACTGCCCACGGCCAATTCCTCCAACACGCCGACGAGGTCCGCGGCGGTGGCCGGATGACCGCCCCACTGCGTCGGGAGTCCCAGCCCCATGAACCCCCCGGCCGCCAGACCCTCCCGGATCTCGGCGGGCATTTCGTCGGAGCGGTCCATCGCCTCGGCCCGGGGAATGATGGTGGACTGCGCGAACTCCCGCGCCTTCGTCCTCCACCCGCCGCTACCGTCGGTCATCTGGAGGTTCGTCCGCGGCACGGTCGCGAAGGCTTAATGGATGCCGCCCGGTCCGCCCGCCGGATGGCGACGGAGGGGGCCGCGGCCCCGCCGGCCAAGGACCGGTTCAGCTCGCTGGACACGCTCGCGCTGGTGCGCGAGCTCCGACGGTACGTCGGCGCGCGCCTCGACAAGGCGTTCGACCTGGCCCCGGATGGGTTCGGGCTCACGCTCCGTCACTCCACGGCCGGGCGCCGCGAACTGCGCATCACGCCGGGCCGGTTCGCCGCCCTGGTCGAGCGCGGGGGCGAGCATGCCGAGGAGCTGACCCCCGTGGCCAAGGAGCTGCGACGGCTCCTCTCGGGAGCGCGGCTCACGGAGGTTCCCGACCCGGGCGGGGAGCGGTACCTCGCGCTGCAGTTCTCCCGTCCCGATGCCGAGGGCGCCCTGCTGCTCGGGTGCGAGCTGTTCGGCGTCGGGAACCTGGTCGTATCGCGGGGTGGCACGATCGTCGCGGTCCAACACGTCAAGCGCTGGGCCCACCGCACGGTGAAGGTGGGGGCTCCCTACCAGCCACCGCCCTCTCGGGGCGATCCGTGGGCGCTGACGGTCTCGCAACTCGACGTGGCGCTCCGTCAGTCGCGCACCGATCGAGCCAGTACGCTGGCCGCCCGCCTGGCATTCGGGGGACCGATCGCCGAGGAGCTCCTCAGTCGCGCCGAGCTCGCCGGGAACGTCCCCGCCTCCACCGACGCCGCCGAGGCGGCCGCTTCGCTCGTCGCCGCGATCGGGGGACTCCTCGGGGAAGTGGGCGAAGCGCCGGCCGGATACCTCTACACCAACGATGGGGTGCTGGTGGATGTAGAGCCGTTCCCCTCGCGACGGTGGCGATCGGTGTCGGGGACCGCGGAGTCGTCGCGGACCACGTTCTCCGAAGCGGCGTTGGAATATTTTTCCAGTCTGCCGCCCGTCGTCGCGCTCGCCCCGTCGCCCGCCGATCAAGCGCGGGGCGAGCTCGAGCGGCAGCACCTACAACAGATGGCCGCCGTCGCGGCGCTCACGGCGCAGGCCGACGATCTGCGCGCCCAGGCCGATGCGCTCCTCGCTCACTATACGGAGGTGGAAGAACGCATCGGGCGGCTCGCCGCGGATGCGTCCGCGGGGGACGTCGAGATCGCGGGACGGTCGATCCCCGTCCGACCCGGTCGACCCGTCCGCGAGTCGGCCAACGCGCTCTACGAAGAGGCCAAGCGTCTCCAGACCAAGCTCACCGGAGCCCGGACCGCCCTCCGTGAGACCGAGGCCCGCCTCGCCAAGGATCTCGCCACGCATCAATCCCGGCAGCACGCGGCCCTCCTCCAGGAGACGCTCCCGGCCCGCAAGCACAAGGCGCACTGGTTCGAGCGCTACCGCTGGTTCCTCTCCTCCGAAGGCGTGATCGTCATCGGAGGGCGGGACGCCGCCACGAACGACCTCATCGTCCGACGGTACCTCAATCCGGCCGACATCTACCTGCACGCCGACATCCACGGCGCTTCCAGCGTGGTCGTCAAGCACCCGCCTCCGGGGAGTCCGCCGATCACGGAGGTCACCCTCCGTGAGGCGGCCCAGTGGGGCGTCGCGTTCTCCAAGGCGTGGCGGGCCGGGCTCGCGTCCGGCGCCGCGTTCTGGGTGAATCCGGACCAGGTCTCCAAGGCCGGCGCCAGCGGGGAGTTCGTCGCGCGCGGTGCGTGGGTCATCCACGGCACCAAGAACTACTTCCGAGATTTGCCCACCGAGCTCGCCCTCGGGACTATCGTGCTCGAGGGCGAGACGGTCTGGTCCGTCGCGCCTCCGTCGGCGATCGCCGCCCGCGGCCAGATTCAGCGTCTGTTGGCGCCCGGGGAGGAGCGCGACCGCGCGGAGGTCGAGATCTCGCTCTCGCGCGAGTTGGGGGTCTCTCGGGAGCGGCTCCAGTCGCTTCTCCCGGCGGGCGGCATCACGGTCCGCCGGGTGTAGAGCCGGGCGATCGCGCCGGCCGGAAAGCGATCGCCGAACAGGCGCCACGTGTTCCCCTTCGCACGGACCGCGACGACGGTGACCGGGAACCCTTCGACCTCGAGCGCGTCGCCGACCCCGATCTCACGCTCGGGCGTCGTGGTCAGGCGCAGGGCCCGGGTGCGGCGACCCTCGACGAGCGATACGGGGATCTCGGCTCCCCGGTCGACCACGACCCACAGCGTGGCAGCCTCGGCCGCGGCAGCGCGCCGATGCGGCGTGCCGTCCGGGGCGTCGATCCGTTGGATCCGCCAGGCTTCGGGCGTGCCCGGCACGCGTTCTCCCACTTCGAGGGATTCGCGGTCGGGCAACCGAACGTGCGTGCGACTGGAGGTCCTTCCGTCGGACACGATCACCGAGATCTCGGTCGCCCGCGGCGCGGTGGAGGCGAACTCGTGGATCGTCCGGCATTCGCGGCACCGCGCCAGGCCACGCACTGTCCCGTCCCGGAACGACTTCGATTTCAGCAGCCGGTGGGACGTCTCGGCCTTGCACGTGTCGCAGTAGACGATGGCCGCGTGGACTGCCGGGCTTGACGGAGCCGGCTCCGCGACGCGGGAAGGTGCAGGAGCTTCGGACACGGGTGCATCGACCAACCGGCGGAGGGCAAGACGCTTTTCCTCCCCTCCAGCGGCCCCCGCCGGCGCGGGAGCATCGGGGCGATCGACCCTCCGGCCGGGGTATCCTATCCCGGATCGGCCTCGAGAATCGGCGGTGTCCGCCCGATCCTTCGCCACGCTCGCGCGAACTCGCCGAGGCGCGCGCCGCTCCATTCGACTATCTCGATCCGGGTCTGCGTGAGCACCTCCGCCTGGGAGAACTCAGCCCGGAGGCGGGAGGCGATGGCGGCGTGGGGCTCGTCCGGCGCTCCCCACGTGTCGCGGAAGGCTCGCCGCTGGATCAGATCCAGCGTGGGTCCGGCCGGGGCGCGGGAATGAAACACGACCGTCTCCTCGCGGCGGTCCGGGCGCAGATGGAGGACGAGCGCCCGCTCCCCGAGCCCGGGCGCCGCGACGTCGAGGCCGGCCTCGGTGGCGAGGGCCCGATAAGTATCGACGAGGTTCGGCCGTGCGGTCTCGAACTCGAGGACGCTGCACATCCGACCAGTCGTGACCCGGGCGATCTCTTCGAGGACCGTGGGCACGTCGAACACCAGATGGAGAAGGTGCGCGGCGAGGACCGCTCCGAACGCCCGGTCCCGGCAGGGCAGGCGACAGACATCCCCCCGGATGAGATCTCGTGCGCCGTCGGTCCAACCGACCTGTAACATTCCGACGCTGAGGTCCACGCCGGCCAATCGGACCCCCCGCTGCTGCAGCGGCACGGCCCATCGGCCCGTGCCGACCCCCACCTCCAGCGCCCAGCCGGCTCCGAGCCGATCCGCGAGCCGATCCGCCACGGTCGACGCGACTCCGGCCGGTAATGCGCGGCTCGAGGCGTACACTCCGGCCACTCGGTCGAACGAGATCCCGCCGGGCACGGGCGTCGCATCCGGGCGGCCTTCTTGAAGGGTCGCGGTCGGCGTGGTCCGGGCGTCCCCGCCCGAGCTCGGAGGCGACGGGTCGAGCGGAGTCGTCGGCCGGCTCTCCGGCGGGGGTAGCGCGCAGCCCCCGGGCGCGACCCGATCTAAGTCGGCGGGTCGGCGGCCAGCGGGGGCTGATAGTCGAACATTCCCGGCTGCCGGGCCCGGGCTTCATGCGCTTTGAGCCGGATCAACCCCTGCCGGTAACCGTAGATGACCCCGGCGACGGACAACGCGGCGATTCCCGCGGATCCGATCCACGCGTACTCGGCGATCGGATCGATGAAGCCGCTGGGCGACGTCGACACGGCTTGCGCGTGCAACGTCCAAGAGGTGTTCGACCCGGAAACGGTGCCGACTACCGCGGCCGAATCGCCGGGGTAGTAGTACTGGTATGAGTTTCCCTCGTACGGCGCCCCGAAGATGGCATTGCCGAGATTGCTGACGTCCACGAAGATCGCATTCGAGCCCTGATAGAGGGTGAAATCGTTCGCCGACCATTCCCAGTGTCCGCTCTTTCCTGAAGCCACCCACACCGCGGAGAGGGTGGGGGAGCTCGGGCTCGCGATCTGACCGACGATCATCACGGTCGACCCGGCAACGAGCTGGGAGATGTTGGCCTGGGGTGTGGACGCAAGTCCCTGCCGGTAGGTCGCCTCCACGTAGAATATCGAGGCGAACACGAGGCTAAACACGAGCGCGATGGTGACCGCCGAGAATGCCACTGGGAGCGAGTTGGATACGGCGGTCCGGCAGAACGGACATTGCGGGGGCCGTTTCGGTGCGGGGCGGACCGCGCACTTGCCACAGGTGAAGACGCGGTCCTTGTCACACCAGAGCGCGTTGACGGGGGAGTGGAGGAAGAACCGTCGCCCGCACTTGGCGCAGTTCATCCGGCTCCCTGATGCGCCCTCGATATTAGAAATTCGTGGGAGACACCGTCCCCCTCGCCTTCACCGAATGTCCCCGCCACCGGCCCACGGTGCCGTATGGTTCGGCGGACGGGCGTCGCCTACTTGCGGGAGAATGGGCGAAACCACTCCGATGCAGCGGATCGGTGCCCAGCAACTCATGGGACGCAGCCCGACACCGCGGCGTCATCGCCGTTGAACTCGGCGTACCCATAGTCCTCGTAGAGATCGGTCTCGGTCACGGTCACGTGGTCGACCGGGTCGTAGAACACGGTGTACCCGGTGCTCGGATCGTACGAGAGGATCATAGACGGTCCCAGGGCGCTGTGCAGCGCCGAGACGGTCGATGCCGGGATCGCCGGATTGTCCGTAGCGCAGCTCGAAAGGTGGGATTGGCCCGCGCCACCCGTTTCGCCGCCCCCGGCGAGTCCCCGCAATCCGGGGGGCGGTTCGTTCAGCGAGGGCGGAGCCGCGAGAACCACGCCGCCGACCAGCAGCAGCAGCACGAATCCGGCTGCGACGCGGCGGCCCACGCTCCATCGCGCGGCCGGCGCGGCAGTTCCGGCGTCCCGCGCGCGCGACCGGCTCGACCCCCCGGAGGCGATCCGAGGCCTCGGGAGGCCACGCGCCGGGGCCCCGAACCGATCGACCAGGAGACGGAACACGCCGTGGCCGAAGCCGACGAGGCAGAGCGCGACCAGTATTCCCATCGTCGGGAGCACCTGGTTCAGCGCAACCCCGGTGAGGGCGATGAACACGGCGAAGGGGATCTGCACTACGGGGTTCCGGGGCGCGGTCCGCGGCTCGCTCACCATGTACAGCCCGAAAAAGAGGGTCGCCGGGTCGAAGATGCTCAGCAGCAAGACCTGGGGAGCGGCTACCGCTTGAACGATCACCCGGGTCATCACGGATAGACCCGCAAACATACCGAGGAACGCCGCCGGCAAGCGCCAATTGTGCGGGGACCGCGCGATCAATGCCGCACCCCCGACGAGCATGAGGACCTCGCTGGCCGGGTTGACCGTCACCCACCACGCCGGCGCGAGCCCGAAGAGCGCGATCCCGACGAGCGTGCCGAAGGCAGCGGGATTGATCCACGGCCTTCCGCCGCTGCGGAGAACATGCTTGACGCCGATGGCGATGACGGCCGCCGCCCCGCCGTACACGATCGGCACCGTCGGTGGCAAGAGAAGCGTGATGAACATCCCGGTCGCGATCGCGGCGTCGGGGAATCGAAGTCGATCAAACCGGGCCCATTGGAAGGCGACGTCTGCGGCCACGGCGAGCAACGGGAAGGCAACGAGGGACGCGACGCCCATCCCCCGGAAGAACCAGACTTCGTATCCTCCCAGCAAGGCGAGGACGATCCAGGTCAGTCGAGCCGGAGGGAGCAGACGCGCGCCCCACCGTCTTCGGACCGCCGGCTGGTCGGGGGCCCCGATCGCGAAGAGACCGCCCGCTGCCATCGTATCGCGCGGCGAAAGCCGCCGCTCGGTATTATCGGCTCGCCCGAGGAACGCCCGAACTAGCGGACGGCTTCTGGGTCTTGCGGCGAGGGCAACCGGTGCCGATCGCCTCGCATCCCGATCGCGGCAGACGTTACACGCGGCGGGCGGGGAAGAGCGGGTGCGAGTGGGGCTGCCCGAATTTGAATCGGGGTCTCGGGCTCCCAAAGCCCGAAGGATGGACCAATAGAGCGGAAGGGGGACCTTCCCCCGGTTCCGTAGCTACCCCACAGCCCCGCCGCACCCTACACCGCCTTCGCTCGCTTGAGCGACCGGCCGATCCGGCACTCCGTCAACGATGGCTCCACGGACTCGATCTGCAAGCGCTGCTTGGGCGGGAGGGTCGGGCCCGCACACCGCTCCCAGTTCGGACAGTCCAGCCGACGGCACGCAAAACGACCGACCTCGACCGTACTTCCGACGATGGCGCTGGGGGCCTCGATGACGACCGTTTGGGCGATGGGCTTGACCTCTACGACGTTCGCGCTCACCTCCTGCAGCGCGCAGGGATGCTGCACGGGGCGCACGTGGGTCACCGTGTACCGGCGACCGAGATCGAGCGTCAGGCAGGCGTGGCGGTACGGGCACGTGCGACACACGGGTGCCGGGCCGCCGTAGGTGAATTCGAATCCGGCACGCGCCTGGTTGCTCGACAACAGTGTGATCTCCGCCATACTTTCACCCGAGGACCCCCGTCACCTTGGCGAGCCGTTCCGCGGCATCGCGCGTGAGCCCGTTGTCCCCTAGGATCGTGTAGCGTTCCGGACGGATCCGGTGCGCGCCGACGAGCGCTTCGACGATCTCCTCGGGGGAGACGCCCAGCTCGCGGGCAGTGGTCGGGGCACCCACCGTATGGAGGGCGCTTTGCAGCCGCTTCCAGTCCCCGCCGTGCAGATACATCATCATGATCGCGCCGACCCCCACCTGCTCGCCGTGCAGGCTCGGATGGCGCGCCGCCCGATCCAGCGCATGGCTGAACAGGTGCTCGCTCCCGGAGCACGGGCGTGAGGAACCCGCGACGCTCATGGCGATCCCTGCCACGATCAGCGGGCGGATGGCGATCCAAACCGATTCCTCGAGGTTCGGCTTGATGAGGGCCGCGTGGTCCGCGATCTCGTGGGCGGCGTACTCCGCCAGCGTCGCCGCCGTGCTCGAGTATTCCTCGTTGCGCAGCCGGGCAGCGAGCTTCCAATCCAGGACGGCGGTGACGTTCGAGAGCACATCCGCGCAGCCGGAGGAGAGCAGCCGGAACGGGGCCTGGACGATCACCGAAGTGTCGGCGAGGACGCCGACGGGCACCACCGCTTCGATACTGGTGAGCTTCTCGGCATCGTGCAGCGACGCGCGGGGCGACGAGATCCCGTCGTGCGCCGCGGAGGTGGGGACGCTGACCCACGGTAGACGACACCGGGCGGCGGCGACTTTGGTGATGTCGATCTTGCTGCCCCCCCCGACCGCGATCAGGAACCGCGCACCGGACGAAGTCACCTCCCCGACCACTCGGTCGACCTCGGTGTTCGTGGCGTCGTGGGCGAGGATCGTGGTGATGTCGTAGCCGCCATCCCGCAGGATCTGCGCCGCCCGGTCCCCCGCAAGCGCCTGGGTCGTCGCGCCGGTGACGACGGCGCCCCGGGTTGGGAAGTCGAACTGTCGCACGCAGTTCGCGAGCTCTCCTAGCACGCCGTGGCCTGCGAGCACGGTGCGCGGGAACGTCATCGCCCGGGCCTTGCCGAAAGGGCTCTCGAGACCGATCACGGGGGTTCGGGCGACCGGACGGGGCGGGACGCCTTCGGTCGCCATGGTCCGAGAGCGAGGGAGGGTGTTCCCCCCTTTATGATATCTACGAGCCGCCGCGAGGTTCAGCGGCCGGGAACGTCACCCCAGAGTACCTTGTGCTCTTGGAGGAGGACCCGTGCGTTCAGGTGGTCGGCCAACACCCAGTCGGCGAGCCGCCCCGGTGGCGTCCCCCAGACGGGTTGGAAGACCACGTTCCCGGGCATCGGGTGCTCTCGCATCACCCGGCGGGCGTACAGGTAGTCCGGCCGGTCGCCGACGACGAACTTCACTACGTCCGAGGGGCGGAGCTTCGCGAGGTTTGCCCACCGATTGTGATCCTCCATCTTCGAGGAAGGGCATTTGACATCCACGCTCAGGATCACCCGTTCGATCGCGAGATAGGGTTCCACGTCGAGCGAGCCGCCGGTCTCCACGACGCAGGTCATCTCCCGCTCGGAGAGCTTCCGCAGGAGAGCCGGGGATTCGCCCTGGAGCAGCGGTTCCCCTCCGGTGAGGCAGGCGTGGTGGGTCCGATGTCGGGCCACCTCACGCACGATCGACGGGATCGAGCGCTCGGTACCCGGACCGAAGGAGTACTTCGTATCGCACCATTCGCAGCGCAGATTGCATCGAGCGGTCCGGATGAAGGACGTCCGGTAGCCGGTCAGGGGCCCCTCACCCTGGATGGAATGGAAGATCTCGATGATGCGCATCAGGTCCGCCACGCCTCGCCGGGGGTAAAGCCCCTTGCCCGGCGCGCGCGACCGAGCGCGCGCCATCGTTCAAATACACCGGCCGGCTCGGAACGCCGGCCGATGGAGTCCGCGCGAGAACCTCACTGGCAGGAGGCGTGGGCGGCCCGCCATCTCGCCACAGCTCGGCGAGAGCCGGGCCGCGAAAAGTTCTACGCCCTCGTCGCCTATCCCGGCGCGAGCGGCTTCCTGCACGTCGGCCACTTGCGGGGCCTGCTCTATGCGGACGCCCTGCACCGCTACCACCGACTGCGAGGACACGCCGTCTTCGTCCCCCTGGGGACCCACGCGTCGGGACTTCCCGCGGT
>JAKIWD010000184.1 GCA_022750205.1 Thermoplasmata archaeon | reverse complement strand
CCGGCATTCGAAGGCCTCCGACCAGGCGCAGTGGAGCACCGAGGAAGCGGACAATGGCCCGTGGTTCGCCGCCGGACCATCACCGAACTTCCGCATCGGGTTCGGCGACTACTTCGACTGTGACAGCGACCCGAACAGCGGAATTGCGGTGATGGCGTGGTCGGCAACCCCGAATGGTGCACAGCCGTGGCAAACCTGGTCTCGGATCGGAGTCATATGATTCCCGTCTCCAGGACAGAGACGAGCAGCTCGCAGCTCCAGGCGTAGGGTCGCCGGGCTCGGAGACGAACTGGGTGGCGCTGAGGCGGAGTTGGTAGGGCGGCTCGGGAGGGCTCGGCGAGCTGCCGAGCGCCCTCGGGCCTCCCAGGCGATCGCCTACCGCGTGGATCCAGTCTGTCGACAATCAGCGACTGTGGCGAGGCTCCGGCGCCGTAGGAGATCCGGCGGAGAAAGGCATCCAACGTCGTGCTCCCATCACAGCTCCTCTCATCAAGGCGTTGGGAGGACTGGTTGAAGCCAAGCCGGAATCGTTACCGAGATGCTCGCCGCGCTCACCATCCGCTTCCCGACCATGCCGATCCACTTCGCCGAGACACGACCGCTCGCCCGAAGACTGGACCTACCGGTCCCTAGGCGCTGCGCTCGCCTACGCTCGAGCGGACCACAGCCCTTCAGCGGGTGCGTGACGGCGCAGGCATACGCCCACCCCGCCCGCGCTTCGGTCATAAGACATCGATCATGGGAGCATATCGTCAATGTCGACGCACCTGACTGATCCTGTCCCTGGCGGATCCACACCGACCGTCACCGTCCGGGGCGAGGCGGCCCTTCGGGCCGAGCCCGACGAGGCGATGCTGTGGATAACCTTGACCGCGCTTGAGAATGACCCTGGGCATGCGCTCGCCGATGTCTCGCGTCGAAGCGAGGCGCTCGTCGCACTGTTGGATGAGCTGGGGGTCGCGAGGACCAACCGCTCGACGACCGGCGTCACCGTCTATGAGGAGTTCGATCGCACACCCAGCGGCCGCAGGTCGCTCGGCCACCGAGCCGCCGCGACCGTCTCCGTGCGCCTCACTGACCCCGAGCCGATCGGCCAGCTCATCACGAAAGCCACGACAGAGCTACAGGCGAGATTCGACGGTCCCCGATGGCAGATCGCCGCCCAGAATCCCGTCCGCCTCGACGCAGCTCGCGCGGCAGCCGCCGACGCACAACGAAAGGCGCGAGCCTTCGCCGAAGGCGTCGGGGCAAAACTCGGGCGCTTGATGCAGCTGAACGAACCCGGCACCGAGTCCTCCAGACCGCGGATGCACAGGGCCAACATTCAGCTGGCATCGGCGGCAGCAGGCGGTCCGATGCCGATCGAGCCCGGAGAGCTCGAAGTCAGCGCCTCGATCGACGCCACGTTCGCGCTCGAGCAAGCATGACACGCGCTCAAGCCATCGACCGCCGTGTCGTGACCGCGGTCCTCGCCTCAGCCTTGAGACGATCACCCGCACAATGGCCGAGATACGTGGAGAGCGCGGACAGCTGAACTTGGGCGCTACTGGATGTTCCGTGGATTTACGGGATCTGTGCGTCTAGCGGTGTCTTCACTCGTCCACGCCGCCCTGCAGCCTGCGCCTATAGACGCCCATAGACACCTAGGGAACGGCTGAAGCGGACTCATAACCCGCGGTTTTGGTCTTGCCAAAGAGAATCACTAGGCCGGGCCCCATTGCCGAACATCCTGGAACAGGCGGCGGCGATTTAGGATGTACCGGTTTCCCCGAGCGCGCGAAGGTCGTCGGCGAGGTTGTGCGCCGAGGCCAGGGTGTCCTCGTTCAGCTCGCGGGCCTCGGCGTAGCGGCCCATATCTCGCAGCGCCCAGGCGTGGTTAGGACGGCTTGATTTGGCCCACCGTGACGGCCTGATCTGGCCCCACCTGGTGGCGGCTGGGGGCTGGCGTGACGGTTTGAATTGACCCCACCCTCCGGGGCGGGTTATTGCTTGTCGTGGCCGAACAGTTCCTCGTCGTCGCTCCCGCCGAGGAGGAAGGCGAAGCGTTCCAGGTCCTGGCGGAGCTGTTCGGGTCCGTAAGCGGGGTGGCCGACGTAGTTGAGCAGTGAGGGGGTGAGCCGGGCGGGGTCGCTGGCGAGCCAGCGAGCGATGAACCGACCATAATTCTCGTCTTGGTACGGCTTCACAATCCGGTGTTTCGCAGTCACAGTTCGCATTAGGGGCTCGCGCGAGATGCGGGCAATGGCCGTGGCAGGGATCGGCGTGGCGAAGAGGCACGGGCTGTGGGCAGAGATACAGCGGGAACGCGCGCGGCAGCAACGGATCCGCCAGCGGGAGTT
>JAKIWD010000151.1 GCA_022750205.1 Thermoplasmata archaeon | reverse complement strand
TGGAAAGGCTGTTGAGCACCTGGGGCCGGTCGAGAAGGACCCAGGTCACCGCCCCCCTTCGCTCGACGCGCACGTACGAGAGCGGCCAGCTCCGCTCACCGGCATGCGCTCGCGCGGCGAGCCCGGGTGCGACGGGGAACGCCGCCCCCCAGGGCTTGGCATACGCCTCCACCCGCGCCAGCGCCGTCGGGAGTCCCAGTTCGCCCATCAGCGCGAACGGTCCGTTCTTCCAGCGGAGCCCGACGCACGCGCCGACCTCTACGTCCTCGGCGCGGGCCACGCCTTCGTCAACGAGCTGCGCCGCGATGCCGAAGATCAACCCTTCGAGTCGCGCGCGCACCACCGGGATCGCCGCGCGATCGACCTCGCCGCTCTTCCAGTCCCAGGGTTGGCCGAGACGGAACTGCTCTTCGAGCCGCGCCGCGGGGGCGTAGGGTGCACCGAAGGCGGCGCCGAGCGAACCCATCGAATGGAAGGCGATGGTGGTCCCGGTCACGTTCATCAGCTCGAACGGACCGAGCGTGGCGCCGGTCAATTCCCGTCCAGCCGCCTCGATCGTGGCGGCCGAGGCGGCGTTCTCGCCCAGGAGCCGTGCGGCCTCGTTCAGGTAGGGGACGAAGAATCGATTGATCGCGAATCCAGCGGAGTCTCGTACGCGGATGGGGGTCTTACGGAGACGGTAGCCGATGGCGGTGAGCGCGTCGAGCGTCTCCGAGCTGGTCTTAGGGCCCCCGACGACCTCCAGGAGCTTGTTGATCGGCGCCGGGTAGAAGAAGTGCAATCCCGCGAACCGCTCGGGGTGGGGGAACCCCTCGGCGAGGTGGCCCACGCTCAGCGAGGAGGTGTTGGTGGCCACGAGGGTTTCGGGGGCCACGAACCCCGCGACGTCGTCGAACAACTGACGCTTGACCGATTCCTCCTCGAAGACGGCCTCGATGACGAGGGAGGCGCCCTGGACCGCCGGCCCCAGTTCCGTCGTGAACGAGATCCGCTCCAATACCTCGGCACGCCGGGCCGCCGTGAGCTTGCCGCGGGAGACGCCGCCATCGAGGGTCTTTTCGATCGACGCCCGGCCGCGGGCGAGCATCGCGTCCGTGAGGTCCCGGACCCGGACCTCGAACCCCGCCTGCGCGCAGGCCTGCGCGATGCCCGCGCCCATATTGCCGGCGCCGAGAACGGCGACGACCGGCGCCACGAGAGGACTGCGAGCAGGGTTCATCGGAGACCGCGGGAGAGGATCCCGCGGCTCCCCGCGAGGGGGATGGGCTCCTTAAGCGTTCGGCCGGCGCCGAGCGATCACGCGAGCTCGGTGACCGGTATCGTCGCCAGGATCGTGCTCGGATGGACACCGGTGTCCACGAGGTAGATCGTGCACGCACCCGACTGGGCGAAGCACCAGTTCGGCGCCCCGTGGTAATCGTCGTGATCGGGGAGGAACCAGGTGCTCTGGCCCTCGATGGGACTGGCACCCTCGTACACGGAATTGCTGGTATGGACGTAGAGGATGAACGCGTCCCCGGCCTCGAGGAGGGTCGCGTTGTTGTGCAGCGGGTCGAAGAAACCGAGCCGGTTGTAGAACACCCCATTCGCCTGAGAGGGGTAGGCTTGCGAGACGTTGAACGTGCCACACGCCTGAAGCTTGGGCGCGTTGGCGGCCAAGGTCTGCGACGAGCCCGGGAACCAGGACATCGACTGTAGCGAGCCCGCGACCAGGGTCGTGGTCAGCTGGCTCGGGGTCGTGTTGTGGCAGATGAACTCGAACTGAACGTTGGACATCAGGACCGTCTGGGAGACCCGCGCGATCGAGATCTCGCTGACGTTCATCATGTTGTAGACGCCGGTGCTGGAGGCCTCGCACTCGGTGTTCCAGTCGTTCATGTAGGTCGTGTAGCGCGGGTCTCCGGAGCCGTTGCCGAGGTAGTACGAGGTCGGGAACGGCTCGACCGGGCGGCAGTCTGTGGGATCGCCCCACACCGGGTAGGTCAGGCCGCCCTGCGCTTGGAAGTACACCGTCGGGGTGGCCGGCGCCGGTTTGATCGAGAACGTCCAGAGGATCACGCCCGAGGCCACCGTGATACCCACGAGGAAGATCGTGGCGATGAGCGGGCTGACCGCGCGATGATTGCGGGCGCGGCGCCACCGCGCGGTAGAGACCATCGTACGCATAAATGCGGGCTCCGCACTTATGTATCTATCCCCGAAAAGTGACTTCCGGGTCGCAGGGATGCCGCCGGAAGCGATACCCGCGGTTCTAGGCATCGGCCGAGACCCGCACGACCACCTTTCCGAAGAGATCGGGGGCGTCCAGCCGTGCGAAGGCAGCCCGCGCGTCCTCCCGGTGATACACCTGATCGACGACGGGCCGGAGTCGGCCGGCCACGAGGTGCTCGAACATGGTAGCGAACTCCGCGCGCGTCGCCATCGTGCTCCCGCGGACCGAGGCTTGACGCCAGAACAACGTCCGCACGTCCAGTTCCACGACGGGCCCGGCCGTCGCGCCGATGACCACGGCCCGGCCGCCGCGGGCCAGGGCCCGCACCGAACGAGGCAGGGTGGGTGCGCCCACCGAATCGAAGATGACGTCGATGCCCTGTTTCCCGCTCCACTCCCACAGAACCCGGTCGAGGGGCCGCCCCTCTGAAAACGTCAGGGTCGCGTCCGCGCCCAGCGCGGTGGCTGCCGCCAGTTTTCCGGCCGTGCGAGACGCCACGACGACCCGGGCGCCGCGCAGCTTGGCGACCTGGATGACGGCGGTGGCCACCCCCCCGCCGGCGCCGATCACCGCGACCGTTTCACCCGGTGCGACGGCTCCGATGGTCACGATCGCCCGCCATGCGGTTTGGAACACGAGGGGCGCCGCCGCGGCCTGTTCGAAGGAGAGACCCGGGGGGATGGGGTGGACGTTCCGACGTGGGACCACGACGCGATCGGTCACGCTCCCTTGGGTGTGCTCCCCGAGGATGCGGAATTGGCGGCACTGGCACTCGATGCCCGCGATACAGGCCGGGCACGTCCCATCCCAGAGTCCCGGGTTGATCAGAACCCGGTCGCCCAGTTCGAGGTCGTTGACGCCGACCCCGACCGCTTCCACCCATCCGGCCCCGTCCGACCCCAGGACATGCGGGAGTTCTATCGGGACGCCGGGAATCCCCGCCAGAACGAATCGGTCCAGCCGGTTGAACGACGCCGCGGCCACTCGTACCGCCACATCTCCCGGCCCCGGCTCCGGTCTCGGGACATCGACGGATCCAAGCTGTTCCGCCCCGCCGTGGGTGGCGAAGCCAAAGCCCTTCACTCCCCCGCCCCGACCAATTCCCACCGGGCTTTGGCGCCCGCGTCCTCGATGCGCACTCCCCCGCGTGCGAGCGCGTCCCGGATCCGATCGGCTTCGGTGAAGTCCCCCCGGGACCGGGCCCGTTGCCGTGCCTCGAGCGCCACCTCGACGAGGGGGCCGATCCGCTGGCGGGTCGCCTGCGGCGTGGCCGCCTCGAACAGCCCGAGCACCTCCTCGGCCCAACGGTAGGGGCCCGCCAGCGTCTCGAGCGAGCTCGGGGATAGCCCTCCGAAACGAGGCAGCCATTCGCCGAGGGCGCGGCCCCACGAGAACAGCAGCGCGATCGCCTCGCGGGTGTTGAAATCGTCCGCGAGGGCTTCATCCAGGGCCGTCACCGTACGGGTGGACTCGGCCTCCAACGAGGTCGGGATCTCCGCGCCGTCGCCCTCGTCCCGGCCCCCGTCCATCGCCTCCCGCAACCGTTCCCAGGGCGTCCGGAGCCGGTCGTACGCCTCGCTCGCCTCCTCGAGGGACTTGCCCTCGACATAGTCGAGGGGGCTCCGATAGTGGGCGTTGAGGTAGAAGAACCGTAGCGGCATCGCCCCGTACCGGTCCAGCGCGTCATCCAGACCGACCACGTTTCCGAGCGACTTGCTCATCTTCTCCCCGCGGAGGGTCAGGAGTCCGGCGTGCATCCAGAAGTTGACGAGCGGGTGCTCTCCGGTCGCCGTCTCGGCTTGTGCGATCTCGGCCTCGTGGTGCGGGAACTTCAGGTCGAGGCCCGCGCCGTGGATGTCGTAGCGCGCACCCAGGAGCCGAACGGT
>JAKIWD010000032.1 GCA_022750205.1 Thermoplasmata archaeon | reverse complement strand
GTCGACGTCGTCTGGGACCCGCCGTGGGGCCCGGACAAGATGAGCGAATTCGCCCGGCGTCAGCTCGGCATCGCCTGAAGCCGACCGCGGCCGGACGTCCGGCGCGTTCTAGCCCGGCAGTTTCTGGATCCGGGCGACCCAACGGCGCAGATTCGGGAGCTGGGCCGGGAGCCGTTCCCCCACGGTCAGGAACGGGGACAGGCCTCCGTAGATCCCAAAATCGGCCACGCTGGGTTCGCCGAGGACCCACGCACGGCCGTCGAGCATCCGATCGAGCAGCGCGAGGTACGGCTCGAGCTCCGCACGGAATTCCGGTTGACGCAGAGCCAGGATCGAGAAGGGACCACGCGCTCGGCTCTGCATCTCCTCGAAGACCCATCTTTCGTGATCGTCGGCCAACATCGGCGGCACCTGGGTGACCACCGCGCGCCAGACACGCTCTTCGAGGACCTGGTGTCCCCAGTTCTCCAACGTCTCTGCGAGGCCCTCCTGTCCCGGAGGGAAGAGGAGTGGGCGAGGGGATTTTCGATCGAGCCACCGGGGAATGTCGTTCCACGCGACGAACTCATCGCCCCACTTCAGCGCCGGAACGTAGTCCTGGCCGGTCGCCCGGATCAGCGCCTGTTTGTCGTGGTAGGGAACCCGGACCAGCCGGGGGCGGATCCCCTTGAACGCGAGCATCCGCTCGGCCGAGACGCAGTAGTGGCTGATCTCCATCGTGAAGAGGGTCGGTCGGGCCGCCATCGCGTGCGTCGAGCCGCGGAAGGATAAATCCTCGGACCCGGGGATCCGTCGTCCGGCGTGCGCGCCCGCCGTTCCGCGCTCCGCCGCTCGTCAGAAGTTTACGCCGAAGGATTTGGGTAACCTTATGGGGGGGTCTCTCTGTCGAACCGCCTGTGTCCGCCCAGATCCCCCCGCACGTCGTCCTGCCCGCCCTGCACCGAAGAACCCCCGCCGTTGGCCCGCTCGCCCTGTCGTTGTTCATCTGCTTTCTGCTGCTGGTCCCCGTCGCCGCAGCCAGCGTGTCCTCGGTACGCTCCCACCCGACGGCGCAGGTGACCGCTCCGGGCTCGACCTCCACCGGCCCTGCGGGCGCTGCGACCCCCACCTCGGGCCTCGAAGGCGCGATTGCGCCCGCCGATGGCCCCCGGATGGTCGCGCCCGATCATTCCCTGGCGCTGTTGAACCAAGAACGTGGTCGAGGAGTCCCGGCGCCCGCGGCGCAGCCCCATCCTTCGGCGTTCGACACGCAGACCGGGACCGTGTTCATGACGAACGGCTCCATCAACAAGGGGATCCTACCGACGAAGAACGTGGCGGGGGTCGTCGCCGCGGCGTACGACCCGGACAACCACACCGTGTTCGTGGCCGGCGCCTACACCTCGAGCGTTGGCCAGTACGTTCCCCAGAACGGTTCAATCGCCACGTTCACGCAGCTCGGGTCATTGATCTACCTCCCGAACCTCCCGGTGCCGCAGATCTCGGCGCTCGCCTACGATTCCCAGCTGGGCCTCCTCTTCGCCGCTTCCGCTAACCAAGGCGGCGTCTGGGCGATCAACGCGGTCAATGGCACCCCGGTCGCTTTCTATCTCCTCGGACCGGCCGCAGCGCCGGACGCGCTGGCTCTGGATGCATCGGGTGCGACCCTGTTCGTCGCCGACGAGTTCAACGACTCCGTCGCGGAGGTCAATGCCGCCACCGGCCAGATCGAGCGGAACGCGACGGTCGGGGTCGAGCCCGACGCCCTGGCGTACGATCCGACGGGGAGCAAGCTCTTCGTCGCGAACTACCTCTCCAACAACGTCTCGATCATCGACCCGACGACGGGCGCCAGCACGGGCGCCATCGCGGTCGGAACGGGTCCGGAGTCGCTCTCGATCGTTCCGTCCGGGGACTCGCTCTGGACGCTGAACCAGGGTTCCGGCAATGTCACGATCTACTCCGGCGGTGCGCTGACTTCGGTCAGTCTTCCCGCCACGTCCGCGGGCAACGCCACGTCGTTGATCCTCGACCCGGCGCGCAACACGATGTTCGTGCTCAATGCTCCGCAGGGCAAGCTCGCCGCGTACAACGCAACCTCCCACGCAGGCCAGGCGGCCGTAAACCTGGGGGGCCTCCCGTGGGCTGCGGCGTACGACCCCGCGCAGGGATATCTCGAGATCACGACCCTGTCGAGCAACTCGCTCACCGAGGTCGATGACGCGACCGACGCCGTCGCCCACGTATTCCGGCTCGGCGCGTTCCCCATGGCGAGCGCGTACAGTGCCGTCGCGGGGCTCGTGTACGTCGCCGACCCGTCCGTCTATTTGATCACGGAGCTGGACGCGCGGACCGACGCCGTCGTCGGGACGATCGCGCTCGCCTCACCCGGCTACGGCCTCGCGTACTCCTCGGCGGCGAACCTGCTCGCGGTCATCGAGGTCGACGGGGCCATCGCGTTCGTGAGCACCTCGACCGGTGCGGTCGCCGGGACCTGGTCCCCCGGGGACGGGACCACCTTCTTTGCCGGAGTCTACGGCAACGGCGAGTTCTTCTTCACCGCCAACGCACCGCTCTCCGGCCCCAGCACCTACGGGGACGAGATCTTCGTGGTCAGCGCCTCGGGATTCGCGCTCATCAACGTCGTCGTCGCCGGCCACTACGACAACGGGCTGACCTACGACGCCACGACTCGGTACGTCGATGTCGTCTCGAACCGGAGCGTCCTCGAGGTCAGCACCGTCACGGACAACCTGTTCGGCCAGATCGCGATCCCGGGCTTTACGAACTGGTCGGGGGTCGTCACCTGGGACAACGTCTCGAACGAGCTCTACGTCACGGCCTTCTTCACCGCCGTGGTCGCGATCCTCAACCTGACGAACTCCAGCAACGACGCGACCCTGAACTTAGGCACCGTGGCGCCGTTCACGGGGAACCTCGATCCGACGGCCGCGCTGTACGTACGGCAGACCAACATGGTCTACCTCGCCGACGTGCTCACTGGCTACACCTTCTCGATCGTGCGGATCGGGGCGTTCGCCTATGTCCCCGCATCCGCCTACTCCGGGGTCGGCCCGGCGGGACTCGCCTACTCGGTGCTCTCGGGGATCCTGTATGTCGCGAACGGCGAAGCCGGGACCCTCGGGCTGCTGACGATAACGCCCAATGTCGCCGCGCCCATGTTCGTTGAGCTGTCGATCTCCCCGGCCACGGTCCAGCTCGGAGCGGCCGTGACGCTGCAGGCCACGGCGACCTACCCCGAGTGGTCGGACAACTTCACCTATACCGGGCTCCCCGCCACCTGCCCCAGCGTCAACAAGACGCTCTGGAGCTGCACCGCCGGCGCACCGAACTCGTTCACGGTGACGGTCAAGGCGAAGAATCCGTTCGGGTTCTCCGCCACCACCTCGGCGTCGTTCGCGGTCTTCCAGCCCCTGACGCTCGCCTCGTTCACGGCCACGCCGAGCGTCCTGACGCTGGGTTCGACCTTCCGCA
Organism: Thermoplasmata archaeon; assembly: GCA_022750205.1. Classification (GTDB taxonomy): domain Archaea; phylum Thermoplasmatota; class Thermoplasmata; order Lutacidiplasmatales; family UBA184; genus Lutacidiplasma. The sequence continues at coordinate 15,691 of JAKIWD010000032.1, read as the reverse complement.
CGCTCGCGAGTTACTCCGGCGGGGTGAGCCCGGTCACGGTGGGCTACCCGATCCGTCCCACCGGATGCGCGGCCACGACCTCGCTCAACTGGACGTGCACCCCCACGGCCGCCGGTAACTACACGCTGGAGCTGGACATCAGCGACGCGAACGGCAACTCGCAAGAGGCCAACCTCTCGGTCGTGGTCAATCCGCACCTGGCGATTCTGTTCGCGCTCTCGACGAACAGCACCCTTACCGGCCACGCCGTGAGCTTCACCGTCGCGGTCACGGGCGGGACCGCGCCGTTCACCTTCACCTACACCGGCCTTCCGGCAGGGTGTAATCCGGCGAACGCAACGACCATCACGTGCTCGCCGACCACGTCGGGCGTCTACCCGGTGCTGGTCAAGGTCGTCGACTCGAACGCCGCTTCAGCGAGCAGCACCGTGACCCTCGTCGTCTCCTCCTCCGGCTCTTCCGGGAACAACGGCGGAGGCGCGCTCTCCACCACCGACCTGCTGCTCATCGTGGTCATCGTGGTGATCGCCGCCATCGCTGTCATTGCCCTGGCGACTCGCCGCAAGGGTCCGGCTCCCGCGCGCCCGGCCCGCCGACCTCCCCCTCCGCCGGACGAGGAGGAAGAAGAGCCGGCCGGCGAGTCGGAACCCCCGTCGGAGCCCGAAGCCCCCGGCGAGATGATCATGCCACCGCCGCAGCCGGAACGGCCGATCATCCCGGTCGCCGCGGCCGCCCCCATGAACAATCCGAGTGCGCCGGGTGCCGGGGCCATCGAAGGCGAACCGGAGCGTCAGTACTACACCGGCTCGAACGTGGAGGCCGCCTCGACCGCCGGCAGTCAGCGCCCGTCGCTCGTCTGCCCGAAGTGCGGTACCGTCAACGAGTCCTGGCTGACGAACTGCCGGAAGTGTAAACGCTCGCTCTTTTCGACCGGGGGCGCGTAGCGCGCCCCGCGCGCTTCAACCCCCGGGGATGACCGACGTGCACCCCCGCCCGTATGCGTGGGCGCAGGGGTCCCTCCCCTCGCCTCGGCGATTCTCGGCCCCGGGGCGCCCGGAGCAAGTCCCGACGGGCGCGGCGAACGGCCGAGGTCGTTCGTGGTGAGCATCGACGTCGCCACCTGGGCGGCGATCGGCGCGTGGGTGCTGGTCATCGGCACGCTGGTGTTGATGTACTGGCAGACCCGGCAGGCCCAGCAGCTCAACGCCGCCAACTCGATCCTGACGCTCCGTGAACGATTCGATTCTCCCCGAATGAGACAGGCGCGTCGTCAGCTCGCCCTCCACCTGCTGAGCGACCGCAAGGAGGACCTCACGAGCGTGGAGGTCGCCACGTTCTTCGAGCTGATCGGTGCGCTCACCCGGAGAAAGGTCCTCGACGTGGACCTGGTCTGGGAGGCGTTCGGGACGTGGATCACGAACTACTACTTCGCGCTGCGCAACCCGATCGATCTGATCGGCCGCACCCGGTCCGAGCTGAAGGACCCTCTGGTCTTCCACGAGTTTGAGTGGCTCTATCAGAAGGTGATGGACATCGACCGGCACAGCCTCGGCCCGACGCACACCGCCCAGCTCGAGCGGGAAGAAGAGAGCCGCGCGATCATGCGGCTTGAAAGCAACCTCGATGTCAGCTAGGCGGATGCCGCCGGCGAAGGGCCGAAGGGTCTAGTAGCCGAGACCGCCTGGGGGGCGGCATGGCGGGTTCGGGATGTCCGGCGTGCGGATCGCCGAACCCACCGGGGGCGTCGTTCTGCTATCGATGCGGTCAACTCTTGCCGTCCGCGGCTGCCTATCCCCCGCCTCCGCCTCCGGGATTCTCGGGGCCGGTGGGTGGGTGGACGTATCCCGGGTCTCGCCCCGCGCTCAGTCGCGACGTCGACGTGCCCGTGCTCCAGCGCGTGCAGCTCGCCGCGATCGTCAGCGTCGTTGGGGGGTTGCTGAGTGCCGTTCTCGTATTCGGGGGCGGGGCCCTCATCGGCTCCTTTCCGATCGGCGTATCGGGAGGTGCGCCACTTCCTTCCAATTCGACGCTCGAACTCCTCGACTTCTCCGCCGTGGCAGGCCTAGCCGTTGGCCTGACCTCCCTCGTATTGATGCGCAGCGCCTTCGCCCGGCTCCGCCCGATCGACCCGGGTTTTGCAACGCCCACCTCCCTGATTCCCGTCGCCATGGCCGGGCTGATCCTCCTCCTCGTCGGGCTTCCGTTCCTGTTCGAGACCCTCTCCCCCGTGATCCAGTGCGCTTCGATGGCCAACAACTCGACGCGAGTGCCGACCTCGTGCTCCGCGCAGCTCGGTCCAACCCTGGCTGCCGTCGGGCTCGTGCTGATCGGCGCCATCTTGGCGCTCGTCGGGTACATCGGGCTACTGCTGGGGTTGTGGCGGCTCGGAACCCGCCACGATTCGGCGTTGCTGAAGGTCGGGACGATCCTGGCGATCCTCGTCCCGTTCGTCGGGTACATCCTCCTCTGGCTCGGGTGCCGGGAGGCCCTGCGACGCTTGACTGCCTCCCCGACGATGTGGAGGCCCGGCGGGATGCCACCACCGGGGTAGTTGGGGGATAGAGAGATGGTCCGACCGAGGGCCGGCGGTCGACGCCCGAGCGATCGACCAGCGGCGAACGGCCGTCCGGTCGCCCTCGTGACGGGAGGTGGCACCGGGCTGGGGCTCGCGATCGCCGCGCGCCTCGGATTCGATGGATTTGACCTGATGCTGGCGAGCCGATCGGCCGACCACCTCGCGGCGGGTGCGGCCGCGCTCCGGGCGCCCAGTCGCCGGGTCGAGACCGTGACGACGGACGTGCGAGAGATCGCTCAGGTCGAGCACCTGTTCGCCGAGGTGGATCGACGGTTCGGACGCTTGGACGTGCTGGTCAACAACGCTGCGGGCAACTTCGTGGCACCCGCGGAGTCGCTGACCACCAACGGGTGGCGCGCCGTGGTCGGCATCGTCCTGGACGGGACATTCCATTGTTCGCGCGAAGCGTTCGCCCGGTTACGACTTAGCCCGAATCCCTCGATCGTGAACCTGGTCGCGGCCTACGCGTGGGGCGCCGGGCCGGGGACCGCTCACTCCGCCGCCGCCAAGGCCGGCGTCGTGTCCCTGACGCGCACGCTCGCCGTGGAATGGGCCCGCCACGGGATCCGTGTCAATGCCATCTCCCCCGGGCCGGTACATACCGACGGGACGGACCGGCAGCTCTGGGTCTCGCCGGAAGTGGTTGCCGGGGTGACGGCTTCCGTCCCGTTGGGACAGTTCGGACGACCCGAAGAGATCGCCGACGCGGTCGGATTCCTGGTCAGTCCTCGGGCTGGCTACATCACGGGCCAGATCCTGGCGGTCGACGGAGGCCAATCCCTGGGCATGGGGCTGATGCCGCTCGCGAGGACGCCCCGAGCCGACCGACCGACGCCGACCTAGGCGGGTCCGGATAGGTGTTCGTCGAACCATCTCACCGTCCGTTCCCACGCGACGAATCGATTGTCCCGTCGAACGATCCCGTGTCCCTCGTTTTCGAACGCCAGGAGCTCCACCGGGCGACCGAGGTCCCGCAGCGTTTGAACGAGCTGTTCCGCCTCGTGGAATGGCACCCGGGGATCGTTGCGACCGTGGATGACGAGCAGTGGCGCACGGATCTGGTCCGCCCGATGAATGGGGGAGATCGATTCGAGGAACTCCCGGTCCCGGTCGAGGCTGCCGTACTTGAACTCCCGCAACTTGCGGCGCCACACCCCCGTCCGCTCGAGGAACGTCACGAAGTTCGAGATGCCCACGATTTCGACCGCGGCGCCCCAGACGTCCGGGTAGGTCGTCACCGCCGCGAGAACCACGAAGCCGCCGTAGCTCCCGCCGATGATCCCGATCCGGCCCCGCTCCGCCTTGCGGAGGCGGACCAGTTCATCAACGAGCTCCCGAACGTCCCGCACGGAGTTCATCCGCAGCCGCACGTCGTCGAGGTGCAGGTAGGTGCGCCCGTAGCCGGAACTGCCGCGGATGTTCGGGGAGATCACACGCCAGCCCCGGGCGACCAGGCACTGCTGAACCGGCGAGAAGCCCGGCCGCGCCTGGGACTCCGGTCCGCCGTGGATCCATAGAAGCGTGCCGCGAGAGGGTCCCGCCGGGGCGAGCTCCCAGTAGGGGATCCGAACGCGGTCGCTCGCCGGAAAGCTCCGGAGGTACGGTGCCGGGGTCGCCGCCGGCGTTGACGTGATCCCCGCCAGGCGCTTTTCCTTGCCTGTCGCGATGTCGCGTCGGTAGATGCCGGCGCCGTCGACGGACGAGACTTCGTAGGCGAACGCCGAGCCGTCCGGGTACCAGCTCGCGGAGGCGATCACCCCTTTCGGGCCGGAGTTGAACACGCGATCCTCGCCCGTTGCCGGATCATACAGGTGCGGCTGGCTCCACCCATCGTGGTTCACGAGGACCAAGAGGGTTTCCGAGGATGGCTGACGCCGGACGAGTTCGACATCGCCGTCGAATTCACGGAGGAACTCGTGCTGCTGGCCCCCGAAGCGATAACGGACGAGCGCCGCGAACTCTCGGTCCGGATTGGCCCCCGCGTACACGCCGTCGACGCCGAGCGCCGCCGAGAAGACGGACTGCTCGCCCGCGTGGGGATTGACGTGGACGATCCGATCGTCCTCGAGCAGGAGGAGGTCGACGTCGAGATTGGTGTTGGCCCGCGCGACCAGCACCCGTTCGTCCCGAACGGCCTCCACGGCGTGGAGAGCATCTCCCTCGAGGAGCCGACGCGGGTGCTCGGGGCTGGCGAGATTCATCTCGTAGATATCGAAGAATCGTGGGTCGCGGGAATTCGCCGCGTAGACGTACCGGCCGCCACCCGGTCGCCACCGCCCCGGCGCGTGGATGACTTTGGGCTCCGCCGTGAGCGCGGTGAGGCGTTCCCGACCCCCGCTCGCATCCCGCCGCAACACGGAGAGTTGCCAGTGCTCGTCCCCTCCTGTATCGATCGAAAGCATCACCTCCGGTCCGCTCGGGCTCGCGTGCACCGTCCCGACACGCTCGCTCCCGTCGATCACCCGACGTGTTGTGCCGCCCCGCGCCGGCACCACGAAGGGTTGGGGCAGTCCCGACTCGTCGGAAAGGTAGTAGACGGATTCCCCGTCATGGGCGACGGAGGGCGAGTACGCGAGAGGGAGCTCCAGCCACCGGCGGATGTCCCCGGCGGGCGCCGGCGGAGGACCCTCGTCCTTCACGGCGGCTCACGACCGGCGCGCCTAGATAAGCCGACGCGCCCGGGGAACGTCACATCGCGCGCGTTACGCGGGAAAGCCTTTTCATCTCCGCCCTACCTCGCCGCGCTGCGGCCGGGATGGGGTAGTTTGGCCTATCCTGGGGGACTGTGGATCCCTCGACCCGGGTTCAAACGAGAGCGGGGCCAACCCCCGCTCCCGGAGATTCTCGGTCCCGGCCCTACCGGGCACTCGCCTTCGGCGTGGCACGGATCCTCGGCATCTTGGCCGTAGGAGCGAGCTCGCCGGTAACGCGCTTCCCTTGACCGAAGCCCTGATCGAGCCGTTCGGGAAGATCGGTGAGCGAGTAGTCCGCCCAGATCGCGCCCCATCGCTTGAGGTCATCCGGCGTCAGCGCCCAGCCGGGAAGGGAGGACGCCCGCCCGATCGCCGTAACGCCGTTGGAAGAGGCCGCCGCTTCCATGTCGAACCGTGAGTCGCCCACGAGATAGACCGCAACTCCCGGGTACCGCCGGGTGTACTCCACGAGATGCTCGCGCTTGGTCCCTTGACCGGAACCGAGCACGTCCTCGAACCAGTACCGCAGGCCCTCCCGCTCGAGGATCAGGTCGGCCATCTCTCGCTCGGCCCCGGTTGAGATGACCATCGTCCAGCCCATTTGGCTCAAGCGTCGGAGCACCTTCGGGACATCGGGAAACGGCTCGGCCTTGGCGTACGCCTCCGCGACCTTCCGAGTGTGGAACAGACGCGCGGTGCCAGCGCGCTCGACCGCCGGGACATCCGGGTAGAGCTGCGCCAACTGCGCCTCGAATGGCATGCCGGTTGTGGCGAGGTAGTGGATACGGGCCTCCTCCGGCGGCGTCCCGAACGCGCGGTGCATCACGTCCGCTGCGACGTCGCTGATCTTTCCCACCGAGTCGAGAATCGTCCCGTCGAGGTCGAAGGCGATCACGCCCTTGGGCACGTGGCGCGGCTGAACGGGCGGCTCCGGCGTGACGAGCCGGCCCACTTCAGCCGAGATCGACGGGAGGAGAATCATGCCCTCCGCTGGCATCCGCGCGCGTTGAGGGTCCGCCGCGGCGTCGGGGAGTTCCGCGCGTCTCGGAGACCGTTCCATCAGCTCGAGGAAGCGAGAGGCATGATTAGCTCTCTGGGAGACAACGGGGAGGGCCCGAACTCCGATTCGCGCGTGTACGCCCCTCGGCGAAGCCAAGCCGTAACGGGGAGTCGGTGCGCCGGCCTGCGAGGCGGTTTTATCTCACCAAGCCTCCCCGCCCTCGACGGCCGAGCCGCCCGTCATCGAGGGACATGCACCCGAGTCGGGCCATCCGCGGAAACCGATCGCAGCTTCTCGCCGGTCGACGTGTCGTGCTCGGCGTGACCGGTTCGATCGCGGCCATCGAGAGCCCCCGCATCGCGCGAGAGCTCATCCGGCACGGGGCCGACGTGCACGCGGTGATGAGCCCCGACGCCCTCGGGATCGTGACGGCCGAGGCGCTGCGCTTCGCAACGGGACACGCGCCGATCCTCCAACTCTCCGGCGATGTCGAGCACGTCTCCCTCCTCGGACCGGGCGAGGGCCAAGCCGACATCCTGTTGATCGCGCCCGCCACAGCGAACACCCTTTCCAAGATCGCCCATGGGATTGACGATACTCCCGTCACTTCGTGCGCCTCGGTGGCGCTCGGGGGCGGAGTGCCCATCCTCGTCGCTCCCGCGATGCATGCCCACATGGGGCAGAATCCGGCCCTTCGCGAGAACCTGGCCCGCCTGCGGACGTGGGGGGTCGGGATCGTCGGACCCACTCTGACGGAAGGGGAGGAGAAGGTCGCCAGCCCCGAGGAAGTGGCGGCCGCCGTCCTCCACCGCCTGGCGAGGGGGCCGCTCGCAGCCAGGCACGTCCTCGTCATCGGTGGACCCAGCCGGGAGCCGATCGACGCCGTCCGGTCCGTGTCGAACGAGAGCAGCGGGGCGACCGCCGTGGCGCTCGCAACCCAGGCGTTCTTCCGCGGTGCAGAAGTGAGCCTGTGGGCCGGGAGGTTGCAGGTGCCCGTCCCCTCGTACCTGCCGGTCCGACAGTGGTCGGGCGTCGGCGACCTGCTCAAGCTCGTCCGCGCCCAAACTCGCGAGCTCGCGAGCTCGGACCTCGTGCTCGTCCCGGCGGCGCTCTCGGACTACACGCTGGCGCCCCAGCCGGGCAAGATATCCTCTCGAACGCAGCCGGAACTTCAGCTGACGCTCGTTCGGGCGCCGAAGGTGCTACCGGAGATCCGGCGCCGCGCCCCTCGCCCGTCGATCCTCGTCGGCTTCAAGCTTGAAGCCGGGCAATCCGCGGACGAGCTCGCGGCGGCGGCGCGGCACCTCCTTCAGGAAAGCGACCTCGATTTCGTCGTCGCCAACGACCGCGCGGTGGTGGGCACCGGGGCCACGGCGGTGATCGTCCAGAGCCGCCAGGGAACCCGCCATTGGTTGACCGGCCCGAAGTCGGACGTGGCCGGAAAACTACTCGATGACCTCGCAGGCCAGCTCGCGTTGCTCGGGCCGCGTCACGACGCTTCACCGCCCACCGCGGATCGCGGCCGACACCAACGCCGACCTCGCTCCGGGCGTCGGGGACGGTCCCGTCGCACGGAACGCGCGCCGCCCGCCCCGCGCCGTTAATAGCGCACCGGGTTCGCCGCACCGAGGAGCCGGAATGGTCAAGCTGGCGGAGTGGCAAGGCAAGGAGGTCTTCCGAAAGTACGGCGTCCCACTGCCGATCGGCAAGACCGCGACGGGACCGGAGGAGGCCGCGGCCGCGACCCGGGACGGGTCGGTTCCCCTCCCGTGCGTGGTCAAGGCCCAGGTCCTCGCGGGCGGGCGGGGAAAGGGGGGCGCCGTGCGCTTTGCCAACACGCCCGAGGAGGCCCGTGCGGCGGCCGCCGCCATCCTCGCGATGGAGTTCAAGGGCGAAAGGGTGCGGACCGTTCTCCTCGAGCAGAAGCTCCCCATCGACCAGGAACTCTACCTTTCCATCGCCCTCGACCGCAGCCGGCGGGTCCCGGTGCTCATCGTCAGCGCCCAGGGGGGCGTCGAGATCGAGAACGTCGCGGACGAGGCCATCGTTCGCATCCCTATCCATCCGTTCGCCGGCCTGGCAGCGTATGAGAAGCGGCAGGCCGCTCGCGCGCTGGGCGTCTCCGGCGCCACGGCGAAATCGCTCGATGCGCTCCTCGAATCGCTCTGGCGCGTGTTCGTGGCCGAGGACGCCGAGCTGGTCGAGGTCAACCCGCTCGCCCGCGTCGGAGAGCGGCTGGTCGCGCTCGACGCCAAGGTCATTATCGAGGACGATGCGGCGTTCCGCCACCCCCAGTACGCTGAGGTCCGTGACGATCGTACTCCGCTCGAGGAGATCGCCCGCGAGAAGGAGATCGCCTTCGTCCAATTGGACGGCGACATCGGGGTGATCGCGAACGGCGCGGGGCTGACGATGGCCACGCTCGACGTGCTCCAGCAGTTCGGAGGTCGTCCGGGCGTGTTCCTCGACCTCGGCGGCACGGACGACCCAAAGAAGGTGACCGAAGCGTTCCTGCTGATGGCCCAGGCCAAGCCGTCGGCGGTATTCCTCAACATCTTCGGTGGGGTCACCCGCTGCGACACCGTTGCCACCGGACTGGTCGAGGCGATCAAGCAGGTACCGCCGGCCGAGCGATTCCCGCTCGTCGCTCGGATCCGAGGGAACAATGAAGCGGAAGGGGTCGCGATACTCCGACAGGCCGGCATCACCTCGCTGAAGGACCTCAAGGAGTCCGTCGTCGCGGCGGTCGCCGCGTCGCAGTCGTCGAAGACGGGCCACGGGGGCACCGCATGAGCGTGCTGATCGACCACGACACGCGCGTGCTCGTGCAGGGGATCACCGGTCACCAGGGCACGGTCCACACCAAGCAGATGCAGCTCTTCGGGACCAAGGTCGTCGGCGGAGTCACGCCGGGAAAGTCCGGGCTCACCGTCGAGGGCGTGCCGGTCTTCGACAGCGTCGCCGAGGGCGTCGCGCGCACCGACGCGAACGCGTCGGTGATCTTCGTCCCCGCCCCGTTCGCCAAGGACGCGCTCTTTGAGGCCGTCGACGCCGGGATCCGCCTGACGGTGATTGTGACCGAACACATCCCGTTCCACGACATGCTGCAAATGTACCACTACTCCCGGCTCCACGGCGCGCGGATCATCGGGCCGAACTGTCCCGGCATCGCCGCACCGGGGAAGGCCAAGGTCGGCATCATCCCGAACGTCGTCTTCCGACCCGGTCGTGTCGGGGTCATCTCGCGGAGCGGGACGTTGACCTACGAGATCGTCAGCGGGATCCGCGACCAGGGACTCGGCCAGAGCACCTGCATCGGGCTCGGCGGCGACCCGGTCGTAGGCACCTCGTTCGTCGACGCACTTCCGTGGTTCGAGAAGGATCCGGAGACCGACCTGATCGTCCTGGTCGGGGAGATCGGCGGGACCGCAGAGGAGGACGCGGCCGACCACATCGCGCACCACTTCACCAAGCCCGTCGTCGCCTACATCGCCGGCCGGTCCGCCCCCCCCGGGAAGCGAATGGGTCATGCCGGCGCGATCATCAGCCGAGGACGAGGGACCGCCGAGAGCAAGCTAGCGGCCCTGAAATCGGCGGGGTGCGAGGTCGCGACGTTCCCGTACGAGATCCCCGAGCTCGTGGCCAAGCTCGCAGCGGGACCGGCGCGGCGATGAGCGCCGAACGCGCGGCGCCGTCCGAGGAGGAAGCGGCCCCCGAGCCGTGCCTCGTCCCCGGGTGCGGGGCGGAATCCGTCCGCCACCTGGCCCTCGCGGAGGCCCGTAAGGGGCTCGAGCATCTGCCGGACACGGGGCGGCGCGCGCCGTTGTGCAAGGACCACTACAAACAGTGGAAAAAGGCGACCAAGCAGGCTCGCAAGCTCGACCGCCTGACCTGGTAGATCGGACGGGGGACGAACGTGGGCCCCCGAGCGCCTCGCGCCCGGGGACCCGGAAAGGGTCGTTACTGCTTACGCATCTTCTGCGCCCTCATGCGTCGGCGCATTCGCTTCTTGCGCCATTTCCACCGCATGTGGCCGCGCTTCTTCCAAACGCGCGAGCTACGTTTCATTCCGTCCTGTCCGAAGCGGCGCGGGTTACTTTTGACCCCTTATTAGGGTTGGGGGAACCAGCGGCTTTCCCCGCCGGTGGAGCGTCCCCACAGGTGCTCGTCCCCGGCGGGTTAACTAGGCCGCTCGGTTGACGCCCGGCGTGCTCGATGCCGCGCAGCTCGAGGCGGCGGTGCTCGAGTTCCGGCATAAGAGCTTCAGCTTCGAGCGACTGGCCGAGGTCGACGGGACCGAGTACGCAGTCTTCTCGCGCCGGGAGACCGAGACCGAGAGCAAGCTCCGGCCCAAGGTGATCCGCCTGTTCGTCGTGGCGCCGCGCTCTCGACTCCTGTACGAGGAAGAGACGGAGTCCCTGTGGCTGTCGCCGGACGGGATCACGCCCGGTCCGCGGGATCCGGGGACCGCCCAGGAGGCCGGGGCCGAGGCGGCCGAGTTCCGCGAGCAGGGATTGCCCTGGAAACGGGCCACCGTACCCGGCGGGGTCGCCTACCTACCCCAGGACCGCGCCGCGCAGCTCGCCACCGCCGACGGGCTCGCCGCCCTGGGGTTCGACTCCTAGAGGGTGCCCATCTCGGTGAGCTTTTCCGGCAGGTACTTTTCGGTCACGTAGTTCAGGCCGTACTTCGCGAGCGACTGCTGCTCGGCCTTCTTGCCGTTCTTGAGCATCAGTTCGATCTCGGTGCGCCATTCGGCCGTGCCGAATCGGGGGTCGGTGAGCTCGGCCTCGAGCGCCTTGACGTCCTGGTCGCTCAGGTGGTCGGACGGCAACTGGTAGTTCTCGATGTCCGAGGCGGTCACGCCGAGGAACTCCGCCGAGGGGGTGGCGAGGTACTGGCTGATGTGCGCGGTCTTGATCGCCCCGAACGCGACGCTCGCGAAGATCCGGAACGACCACGGGTCGCCGTCGGTGAAGACCACTACGGGCAGTTTGAGCTCCTCGTTGAGGCGCTTGAGGAAGCGCCGGGTCGACCGGGCGGGTTGGCCCTTGAGGTGGACGAGCAACGCGTTGTGCTCTTCGTCAAACCCGTTCTCGGCGAGCCGGTCGACCATGCCGCCGCATTCGATCGCCAGGATGAACTTCGCGTTCGTGCTCAGGAGCTTGACCTTCTCCTTCTCGACGTTGAACGGGAGCGCGTAGCCGCCGTCGCCGACGTCGTCCTTGCAGTTGATCTTCTTGACGGTGCCCTTGCGGTTGACCTCGCTCAGCGTCAGATCGCCGATCACGCTCGCCCCGTTCTCCTCGGGATGCAACCGGAAGTCCTCCCGCAGCCGCTCGCAGAGCACCTCCAGGTCCTCGATGAGCAGGTTCGACTCGTCCTCGCTGTGGAACTTGGCGTCCTCCCACCCCTCGGAGATGTAGTACAGTTCGCGCAAGGTCGACGTCTTGTGCTCGCGGTCCATCTGGTTGATGAAGTCCACGAGGTAGAACGTCCGCAGGAGCATCAACGCCCCGTCGAGCTTGCGTGCGGACCGGGTTCCCAACGCGCGGCCCAGTCGCCAGACCCCCTCGCGCATCTGGAACTGGATGTTCTGTTTGGTCCGCAGCGGTAGGCGCATCCGCGGGATCTCGCCGCGGTCGAGCTGGCCGTAGATCTGCTGGGCCAAGTCGAGGGTAGGCCGGAGCGCTTCGGCCCGCACCTTCGGTTCGTCCGGGTCACTCTTCTTCTTCGACGTGGGCGCTCTTTTCGGCGGCATCGTAGTCCACCTCCGCTTCCTCCCCGCTGGGGAGGTCCTCCCGGCCGGCTTGGGCCGCCTCGATGACCGCGCGCGGGAGCCGCACGTCCCAGTCGCCGGGGAGCGGCTCGGCGCCGAGGAGGTGACCCTCGTCGACGCCGGCGATGAACCAGGACAGATCGTTGGCCTCGACGTCGGTCTTCGGGGGGAACGACACGGAGCGGGTCGCCCGCCCGTTCGGTTCGAGTCGGGGCAGCGTCCACCAGGCCCGTCCGAGCTCCAGGTCGATCCCGTCGGGGACGTCGCTGAACCGGACGGCCCCGAACTGCTCGGCGGGCATCTCCAGGAACACCTCGAGCACCCGAGGACGCGGCGTATAGTTGGTGATCTCCGTCTTGAGCGAGATCCCGACCGCGTCGGTGGACGACGTGGTATCGACGTGGACGACGTCCATGATCTTGGTGATCACGGGAGTGAGGTCCGGGATCGGCTTGTCGACGAGCTGGCTGGTCTTCTCGGCCAGTCGGGGTAGGATCTTCAGGATGATCGCGAACTTCTCCGTCGCGTAGTCGCGGCGGGCGCGCCGGGAAAGGTGGGTCTTCAGATGGCGGGCGGCGGCCTGGATCGCGAGGATCAGCTCCTTCTCGATCTCCGGGTCCGCCGCGAGCGCCTCCTTCGCCTCGCTCGTGAACGGCACCTTCGTCGACGCGACGTGGACGAGGATGAGGCACGGACCGACCGGCAGTCCCGCCCCCCCGCGCTGATCGAGCCCGTACCGTCGCCAATCCACCTGCTCGACCGCCGCCGTGATGCCGCATGCTCCCTGTTGGAACAGGAGGGGGACTCGGTTGGCGAACCGGAGCAGCTGGACCGGTTGATCCGGCGGAAGCGCACCGCCATAGACGAGGCCGACCTCGACGAGGAACGGGCATCCCCCGCGCACGCGGGGCGGGCGGCTGACCGGGGGAGCGAAGAAGTCCGGGCGCGCGTCACCGAGCACGTTGCGCAGCCCCCGCTTGATGAGCAGCGGGCCGATCGGTGACAGGGACTCGGCCGTTGGGGGAATGAGCGGGGCGGCGTGCAAGGCGGCGAGCAGTCGCTCTAGTTCCTCGCCGTGGAGCCCGCCCGGCGGGGACGTGCGGGCGACGTCCGCCGTCCCGAGCAGTTCGCGAGCGGCGCGGAGGGAGACGCCGAAGAACTCCTTGGTCAGCGTCTGTTCCAGCGTGGGCTGGCGCGACGCTTTGAGGTGGTACGCGAGCTCCCCGAGCTCGAGCCCGTGGGGGTGCGGAAGCGCCTCCTTCGGAAGCGGCGGGATGTCCTTCGAGGCCCGCTCGTAGGTGACGCGGGTCCCGTCCGGCTCGGTCAGTACCAGTTGGGCGTGGGGGTTGACGATCGCGGTCCCCCGGAGATATTCGAACGGGGATTGGCGCCCGCGCACGTACTTCGCTTTGAGGACCAATTCCACCCGAGTGCCGTGCGGACGGTCCCAGAGCTCCAGATCCTCGGCCACGATCCGGGGTAGGTTCTTCTGGGTGTCCAGGAGCAGCTCGACGACGTGCGCCGCCTCCTCTTCCTCCACCTTCGAAGTGATGCGGGCCGGCCGCGCGGTCGTGAGGCCCGCGTAGAGGACCGCGGCCGAGATCCCGATCCCCTGCTGCCCGCGCGATTGGCGATTGGCGTGGAACCGGGAGCCGTAGAGGAGTCGGCCGAAGACGTTGGAGATCTCCTTCTTCAGGATCCCCGGCCCGTTGTCGGTCACGGTCACCTTGAGGCGATCGGTGCCCTCCTTGGCGATCTCCACGGCGATGTCGGGAAGGACCTGGGCCTCCTCACAGGCGTCGAGCGCGTTGTCGACGGCTTCCTTGACCGTTGTCAGCAACGCCCGTTGCGGGTTGTCAAAGCCCAGGATCTGCCGGTTCCGCTCGAAGAACTCGGCGACGGAGATCTCGCGCTGCTTGGAGGCCAGCTGCTGCGCGAGCGACCGAGCGGGCGGCACGGAGCTTGCACGGCGAGGTCCGGGCTATAAGGCAAAGGTTGGACTTGGGGGCCGAGCCTTATCGCTCGCGGGCGACGTGGGCATCCGGGTGTGCCGGCCGGGTCGCGCGGTCGCGCAGGACGGGACGGAATGGGCGCCAGCGGGGCGCGTCGGAAAGGTCGATGTCGACCTCGAGCACCGATTCCTCCGGACCGAGGCCGGGAACGCTGACGGGATGAAGGCGAATCGGCTCCCCGCGCGCGTCCCAGGCTCCGGAGCCGCCGCCGAAGACGATCCCATCCTCGACGCCGACTCGGTTCACGTAGACGACGGGGAGCGCATTCTCTACCGCGCGCGCAGGGAGCAGCTTTTCAAACAACGGGCGCGAGGTCACCGGGGACGCCGAGATCGCCACGAGCAAGGTCGCGCCGGCGAGCGCGAGTTCACGGCTCACCTCGGGAAAGAAGACGTCGTAGCAGATCTGGAGTCCGACCGGTCCCGACGGGAGCGCCAGGGGGGCACTGCGGTCCGTCGGGGTGAAGATGGCGCCCTCCTCGAACGGCCCGTACGTGGGGAGATACCGCTTGACCTGCACCGATGAGCTCCGGTCGGGGCGGACGAGGACGGCCGCGTTGAGCACCTCCCCCGGCCGGTCCGCCGACGGGAGGGGTACGCCCACGACGAGCGATCGACCGCTCGCCCCCGCGGCATCCCCCAGGGGCGAGGTCCCAAGGTCCACGAAGCCCCGGGAGATCCCGTGGAAACGGTCCCCGATCCGGTACCCGGAAACGAACAGCTCCGGAAAGACCACGAGGTCGGCGGAGGTCGCCTCGACCGTGGCCCGGATCGACGTCAGATTGGTCGTAACGTCGCCGGGAGCCGGGGCTCGTTGGGCGAGTGCGACCCGCATCAGTAGAAGTGGTGGCGGACGGTGATGAGGTAGATGAACAGGACGAGGAAGATCAAGAACAGGACCGTGATCGACCCGGTGAAGAACAGGTAGGTGAACGCCAGGAAAACGACGATGACCGTCGTCCAGAGCGCCCACGACTCCTGCCTCCAGAGGGCGGTGGCAACGCTGACCATGATCGCGCCGAAGAGGACGAGGATCGACGCGCCGATGGCGTCGAGGGAGCTGACGATGAGGATCGAGGCGGGGACCGCCGCCGGGAAATAGTAGTGGAGGAGGAACAGCGCGCCGGCGATCAGGAGGATGATCGCGGAGATCGCGATGAGGACGCTGAGGATCGCCACGCCGATGGGCAACGGCGGGGTGATCGGCCCGGGCTCCCACTGGGGCGGAAGGTGCTCGACGACGGGGGCCGCTGCCGGGGCCGGGCGAGGCTTGTGCGGTGCGGGGGTGCTCGACATGGACGAGTGGACCGCGGTTGGACCCGAGCCGGCCGACTTGTAGGTTTCGCTCGACGGGCCGCTCAGTAGCGTCGGACCGCCACACCCTTGGCGAGCCGATCGAGGAGCGCGCGCCAGGGACCCGGCCGGAGGACCTCGAGGGAAAGCCCGGCCCGGTCGGCCCATCGCGACGCCTCCTCGGCGACGATGCGGGGAGCGCCGCTCTCGTCGATGAGGGCCCGCAACCGGAGCAGGTCGCCCGGTGGCTTGCGACGTTGGGCGAAGATCCGTTCGAACTCGGCACGCTTGGGGCCATCGAGGCGCTGGTAGGCTTCGAGGGAGACCAACGTCGGGTTAC
>JAKIWD010000159.1 GCA_022750205.1 Thermoplasmata archaeon | reverse complement strand
TGGTTGAACAGGTGGACGAGGATGCCGCCGTTCTCCTGCGCGGTGAACGTCGTCGGGAATGCCTTGGTGAACGCGCAGCCGATCGAGCCGGTCGTGTTCAGGTAGGTCGCGGTCCCGCTCCCGTACGACTGGGAGTGCGGACTGGTCCGGTATCCGAGGGCATTCCACCAGGTGGTCGTGACGTTCACGAACCTCCCCCCGTTCCCGAAATTGCCGAGGGTGTCGGTCGACGAGAGGTTCCCCCACGGGCACAGGCCCCCGAGGGTGCCGACGAAGGCGACGGAGACTTTCGTGCCTCCGGCGCCCGAGTGGGACCCGGACGGCGTGAGCGTGAAGGTATCGTCCTGCCCGAAGAACGTGTAGGAGAACGTCGGGCTCGCGGCGTCGGTCGCGCTCTTCTTGAACGTGACCGAGTCGTTCGACCCGTTCAGGACGACGACGGCGGTGTTCGCGTTCGGGCCGCTCCAGGTGACGGTGAGCGTGTCGTTCGACCCGGTAAGGTTGTAGAACAGGCTGTTGCCGCTCCCGGAGATCTTCACCCCGAGCGTCGAGCCGTTGCCGGCGAAGTTGTAGGTGTCCTTCACGCCGGCGGCGCTGCAGGTGCCCTGGCCGCCCGCGAGGCAGGCGCTGCCCGAGTTCCAGGTGATCGGGGGGTTCGTGAACGTCGAGATCTGGTAGGAGACGACGGTCCCGACCGAGGTGAGCTCGGTCTGGACGCTCGAGCTCGCGGCGAGGCCGAACGGCGGGTCCGCCTGGGAGCCGAGGGTGAGCGGGCTCGCGAGCGCGACGTGGGTCCCCGATATCTGGGCCTCCGCGGCGATTGTCGCTTGGAGGCGGGCGAGCTGATTCTCCACCATCAGGATGTGGGAGGTCTCGAATTGGTCCATCTGCCCGGGGAGCTGGGCGATGATGAAGTTCGCGATGAACGCCACGACCAGGAGCAGGCCGAGGATCGTGGCCACCGCGCTGACCTGGCCGCGTCGGGCCCGGTAGCGCCGCTGATGAATGGTCGTCCAACGTCGCATGAGGCAAACCAAGGGCTGGAAGTACGAGTACGCCGAGGTGCGGTATTTATACGTCCCGCTCCCGGCGGCGCCGTATTGGACGGATCGCCGACGAGAGAGTTCGGGGGGGACGCTCGGGGTGCGGCCGCCTACCGAGGGCTAGCGGGGTGAGTTCGGGCGGTCGGCCGTTCCCGAAGCCACGCCTTCGCGCCCCGGAGGGTCCCCCACGTGCGACGGGTCACGAGCTCGACCGGTGTCCCCGAGGGTAAGGCGAGGCGGGCGTTCCAGCTCTTCCGGGCGTCGGCCGCCCACGCATGTTCGACCTCCGCGACCGCGCGGTCGCCTTCGCGACGGATCACGCGCACCGGGATCGGGGGCACGTCGGGGCGCCCCGAACGGAGACGCTCGGCGAGAGTGGACTCGAGCCATCGCGTCGAGAAGGCGGGTTCCCCCGCCACCTCGATCCCGAGGTAGCGGGGGCGGAGAGAACGGGTATCCTTACCGGACGAGGTCGATGACTTCCTCGGACTCACCAGCGGCGTAGCCTCCCTTCTGGCCGAGCAGGCTCGTCGCCCGCACGCCGGTGATGATGAGCAGCACCTTGATGGTGTTCTCCATGTCGGGAGAGTTCTCGACCGAGCAGCCCCAGATGATGCGGGCGCGCTTGGAGATCTTGCCTCCGACGAGCGCGGCGGCCTTCTCCGCCTCGCTGACCGTCATCGAGGGTCCGCCGATGACGCGGATGAGCGCGCCGGTGGCGTCCTTCAGCTCGACCGAGCCGAGGAGCGGGCTCGTGAGCGCTTCGGTAACGGCCTCGGTGACGCGGTCGGTCGCTGACTCGCTCTCGCCGAGCCCGATCAGAGCGACGCCGCCGTCCTTCATGACGGTCATGATGTCCGCGTAGTCGAGGTTGACGAGGCCCGGACGGGTCACGATCTCGGTGATCCCCTTGATCCCCGTCATCAGGACCGCGTCGGCGAGCTTGAACGCGGCGTCGAGCGGCATCCGCGGGACGAGCTCGAGGAGCTTGTCATTCTGGATGACGATCGTCGTGTCGCAGACGCGCCGCAGGCGCTCCAGGCCGTCGCGGGCCTGCTCCATGCGAGCGGCTCCCTCACCGGAGAACGGGAGCGTGACGACGCCCATCGTGAGGGCGCCGGCTTCCTTGGCGAGTCGCGCGACGAGGTGGGCGGAGCCGGTTCCGGTTCCGCCGCCCATGCCGGCGGTGATGAAGACGATGTGCGCTCCGTTCAGGAAGGCGCGCAGTTCCTCCTCGTTCTCGCGGGCGGCCTCTTCCCCGATCTCGGGGCGGGCGCCAGCGCCGAGGCCCTTCGTGGCCCGGCGGCCGATGAGGATCTTGCGGGGCGAGTGGACGGTGAGGAGGTGCTTCGCGTCGGTGTTGATGGCGCACATCTCCGCGCCCTGGATCCCTTCCTCGACGCAGCGGTTGATCGTGTTGGACCCGCCGCCGCCGCATCCGACGATCCGGATGTTGACTCGGAGTGTCTCGGCCAGCTTCGCGAGTTCGGCGTCGTCGGCGCTTGTGTAGGATGGGTTGGCGGGCTTCTTCTCGTCGACCAGCGCCTGGTTCTCCTGGTGCTTGGCGATCGCTTCTTGAATGATGGATTTCATGGTTCGGTTCCTCTGCGCTGTTTGTCAGACGAGCGTCATACGCTCTGACGGTCAAGTCGGATGTTCGATACTTAAACGTTAGCTTAGACCGGAAGGTGTCGGAGATTCACGCCAAGGGCACGAGTAAACCGACAGCGGTTGCCTGAAAATCGGATAAAACGACAGATCAGCCTCTACGGTCAGCCCGCAGCTAGACGCGAAGGCGGGGGCTTTTCGAGCTGTCAGCTCGAAATCGGATTCTCGACCTTCCCAAGGAAACTTCTTTGAATGCGCATTTTGGCCCGAATTGCGGAGGAAAATCGTCCCGAAAATCATCGATTCCACGTCATCAGCCTTATCGAGCGCTCCGTGACAATGCTTAGCAAGGGGCCCAATGAAGCAGCGTCGCACAGCGTTACTCGGAGCACTATCTGCCTTGGCGCTCGGTGTAGTCCTCATCCTGCCGCTCGCCGCGGCGACTACTTTCACGGCCCCCTACTCCAATGCGAACCACACCCTTTACCCCTTCACGACGGGAACGAGTGCGGTGAGTTACCATGGGCTATTCGGGCCACTGACTGGAACGGGAAAGACGGTGTTCTGGCACAACTCCACTGTCGGACAGGCTGGAACGGCCACGGCGGAGTTCGGCGCCCTGCAGGGGTTCAGTACGGGTGCGACGGTCATCACCGCGGGTACTCACACCGTCACGCCAACATGGTCGTGGAATGGACAGGGCGTCATTGGCATCAACTGCTTCGGCGGCGGTGGATCCGGACAAGCGGTAATTACTGAGAAGGTCGAAGTCAATCTCTGGAACGTGGGCTCCGCAAAGTGGCTTTTCACCAACAACCTCGTCTCCCAAATATGGACCCATTCCATTACCGTCTGTGGCACCTGGTCGTTCTACACCTTCTC
>JAKIWD010000025.1 GCA_022750205.1 Thermoplasmata archaeon | reverse complement strand
CGGCAGCGCCGAGCAACTGGGTCAGACGGGGGTGGGACTCGTCGACATCACGAGCGGCGCGAACTGCATCGCCAGCGCCGGCCCGGGGTGGGATGACGTCACCGGATGGGGGTCGCCGCGCGGACTCGACCTGGTCCACGATCTCTCCTCCTCGTTCGTCGACGTCGCGCTCACGACGGCCTCGGGCAGTGTCGTGCCGGGGGGATCGGTCGGGGCCTCGGTCACTGTGCAGAACGCGACCGACCACGCGGCTCTGGCCGCGGTTTCCGTCGTCTTCACGCTCCAGGCTTCTGGGACGTACGCGGGCCCGTGCGGGGGCACATTCAGCACCGTTACCTCGCCCACCGATGGCAACGGCACGGCGACCGCGAGCCTCTCGGTTCCCGGCTGCTACCTGGGATCGTCGGCGGTCCTGACCGTGGTCGCCTCCTCCAAGGGGTACTATGGGAGCAACACCACGACGATCGCGGTCAACCTCCTCGGCGTGGCGGGCTTCCTCGCGGTGGCCCAGGTGTTCCCGTACAACGTGGTCCTCTTCGCCGGGATCGTCGGCGCCGCCGTCGGGATCGCCTACCTGCTGGGCGAGCGAGGTCGTCGCCGTTCTGCGCGCATCGGGGGGACTCGGGTCCGCCGACCGCCGGGACCCGGGACCCGCGCGCCGCCGCGGGCATCCTCCCCGCGGGTAGCGCCAGCGGTGGTGGCGATCAATCCTCCGCCCCCTGCGCCTCCGACGACCCCCTCCCCACCCGCCGCGGGGCCTCCGGCCGCCTCAGCCGACGTGGCCGGGGGGCAGCCACTTCGCCCCGGGGCCGTGCCGGTCGAACCGGTGCTGGCCCTCCCGACGGTTCCGGATCACGTGGCGGATCCCCCCGGCGCGGCTCCTCCTCCCCTGGCGAGACCGGGGGCGGCCACCGGATCGACGCCCCCCGCCCCGGGAGGCGAGATACCCTCCCACGTCTTCTCACCGCCGGAAAATCGGGCCCTCCCACCGATGGGGCCGGCGAGCTTGGCCTGCACGAGCTGTGGGGGTCCTCTCGAGGCGCTCGGTCCCCCGTGTCCGTCATGCGGCGCCGCGTCGGGCTGAGCGGCTCCGTCGCAGTCAGCCTCAAGAGCCGCCGGTCGGTCGCTTGCGCTCGAGCTTCGTGCCGTGACGGACCGCAGCCCCCGCTCGGCGTCGATGGCAGACACGACGCGCGAGTACATCGACGAGCACGCGAGCATCCGCGAGGCGCTCAAGGAGGACATCGTCAACTTCACGGCCCTCGCGCGCAAGATCCAAGCCGAGCGCGATCTCCCGAACGAGGAGGCCGTCACGATCGCCTGTCGACGCTACCAGCGGGGGCTCACCCAGGCGACCGCGGCCGAGGCAGCGATCCGGGCGATCGTCGGCAGCAGCCGTCTCCAGGTGCAATCGCGCGTGGCGCTCGTCCGGATCCGGGACGACTGGGAGATCGTCGATCGCCTCCTCGAGGTCGGCCGGACGGCGCTCCCCGGGCATGCCCCGCGCCGGGTCTTCCAGCTGTTCCAAGGCACCCAGGCGATCACGATCCTGTGCGAGGAGGACTTCCTGTCCACGCTGCTCCCGGAGATCCCCGCGCGCTTGCGCGTCGCGGTCGAGCGCGGACTCGCGGTGCTCGCGTTCCGCAGCCGGCCCGAGGTGGCCGAGACGCCCGGCGTGCTTTCGCACATGGTCGACGCGCTCTACCGCCGGGGGATCAACTGTCTGGAGACCGTGAGCGTCCACACCGACTCGATCTTCGTCTTCCGCGACCAGGACGTGATCCGTGCGTACCAGGCGCTGTCGGGCCTGCTCGAAGCAGAGCTCGCGGAAGCGGCCCCGGTCCCTCCGGCGTCGCGAGGACAACAGACCTAGGCCGCGCGCGCCCCGTGCGGGACACGATGCTCAAGCGGTGAACACCGATAGACCGTGCGTAGGCACGGATGGCGAGCGCGGCAATCGTCGGCGCCACCGGGTACCTAGGGACCGAACTGCTGCGCGTGCTGTCGTACCATCCTCACCTCACCGTCACGCAGGCCGTCTCCTCCAGCCACCCGGGCGAGTCACTCGGTGACCTTTCCCCTCACTTGGAGCGGTTTCGCGACGTCGATCTGGTCGGGCACACTTCGGCCGTCGACACGGATGTCGCCTTCCTCGCCCAACCGCCGGGCCAGGCG
This sequence comes from Thermoplasmata archaeon, assembly GCA_022750205.1. Classification (GTDB taxonomy): domain Archaea; phylum Thermoplasmatota; class Thermoplasmata; order Lutacidiplasmatales; family UBA184; genus Lutacidiplasma. Next base: position 20,073 of record JAKIWD010000025.1, on the reverse strand, counting down.
ATGCAGGTCGTTCCGAAGCTGCTCGAGCGCGGCGTGAAGGTCGTGGACCTCGGACCAGACTATCGGCTCCGCTCCGGCGAGGAGTACGCGCGGGTCTACGGACAGCCGCACGCCGACCCGTCGCATCTCGGCGAGGCCGTCTACGGACTCCCCGAGCTCAACGGCGAGGCGGTCAAACGCGCGCGGCTCGTCGCCAACCCGGGTTGCTATCCGACGGCGATGCTCCTGGCGCTTGCGCCGCTCGTGGCCGACGGCGCGACGCACGGCCCGGTGTACGTCGACGCGAAGAGCGGCAGTTCCGGGGCCGGTGCCGGGTTGTCGACGACCAGTCACCATCCGGAGGCGGCGCTCACGGTCACCCCGTACGGCAGCCCCACGCACCGCCACGTCCCGGAGATGGAGCAGGCGCTCCGTCAGATCGCGGGGAGCTCTCCGCCCCTCGTCTTTGTTCCCCACCTCGTGCCGATCGTCCGCGGGATCCTCTGCTCAATCTACGCGGCTCCCCGCTCCGGCGATACGGCGGCCTCCTGGAGCGAGCTCCTGGCCCAGCGGTACGCCGCTTCTCCGTTCGTCCACGTGGGGCCTGTGCCGAAGCTCCCCTGGGCGACCGGCACCAACCGGTGCTATCTCTCGGTGCAATCCGCCGAAGGGGCTCCGGTCCTTTTCAGCGCGATCGACAACCTCGGAAAGGGCGGTGCGAGCCAGGCGGTCCAGAACGCCAACCTGATGTTCGGCTGGGACGAGTCCGCCGGCCTCGCGCACCCCGGATTTGGAGTGTGAGCCGATGCCGTCGGTGAGCGGGGGCATCGTCGCGCCGCGGGGATTTTCGGCCGCCGGCGTCACGTGCGGCATCAAGCGGAGCGGACGGCCGGATCTGTCGCTCATCCTCTCCGACCGGGACGCCACGGCCGCCGGCGTTTTCACGACGAACGCGGTGCGCGCCGCTCCGGTGACCCTCGGCGTGGAACGCCTGGCCACGGCCGACGCCCGGTTCCGGGGGATCTTGACGGTGTCCGGCGTCGCCAACGCGATGACCGGTGCGGAGGGCCGCGCGGACAACGAGACGATCCTGGCCGCGACCGAGCGCGAGGTGGGTCTCCCGGCGGGTTCGCTGCTCCCGGCGTGCACGGGAGTCATCGGGCCCCGCATCCCCGTGGCGAAGGTCCTGGGCGGCCTTCCGGGGTTGCACGCGCGACTGCGCCGCGATCCGACCGCCAGCCGGCAGGCCGCCCAGGCGATCCTCACGACCGACACGCGCGTGAAGGAGGTGGCAATCCGCGCGACCCTCGCCGACGGCCGGACCTTCCGCGTCGGGGGGATCGCCAAGGGAAGCGGCATGATCGCACCCAAGCTCGCGCGGCTGCACGCCACGACGCTCGCGTTCCTGACGACCGACGCGCCGGCCTCGGCTGTCGGTCTCCGCCGGATCCTCTCGCTCGAGGCCGATCGCACGCTCAACATGGTCTGCGTCGACGGCGACACGAGCACCAACGACACGATCTATCTGCTCGCCAACGGGGCGATCGGCGGACCGGGCGCCGACGACGATCCTGCATTCCGTCGCGCGGTCGGAGAGGTCCTCGAGCGGCTCGCCCGGGAGATCGCCCGCGATGGGGAGGGAGCGACCAAGCTGCTCACCGTGACGGTGGAGGGCGCCCGCACCCTTTCGGATGCCCGGTCGGCTGCCCGGTCCGTGGTCGGATCGACGCTGGTCAAGGCGGCCGTCTTCGGCTCCGACCCGAACGTCGGACGCATCGCGTGTGCGCTGGGATACTCGGGCGCGCACGTCGACCCGACCCGGATCGACGTTTCGCTCGGAGGCGGTCCGGCCTCGTTGGCCCTGATCACGGATGGTCGTCCGGCCCCGGGGCTCGATAACGGGGGTGGGGCGAAGGTCCGGTCCCGTCTGCTCCGCCTGACCGAGGTCCCCCTCACGGTCCGCCTCCACCAGGGCCGCGCGACGGCGACGGCCTGGGGATGCGACCTCTCCTACGCCTACGTGCAGATCAACGCAGCATATCGAACATGAGCGAAACAGTGGTGCCCTGGGTGGTCAAGGTCGGCGGCGACGAGCTCGTACCCGGTCCTGCGCTGGGACAGCTGGCGCTCTGGACGGCCCGTCAAGTGCGGCGGGGCCGACCGCTGGTGCTCGTCCACGGCGGGGGGGACGAGGTCACGGCGCGCGCCGCGGCGCTGGGCATCGCCACGGAGAAGCGTGACGGACTCCGCGTGACGGGCGACGAGATGCTCGAGGTCGTCGCCGAGGTTCTCGCCGGGAGGATCAACGTCCGGCTGACCAACGCGCTCGAAGGGGCCGGCGTCCCGGCCGTCGGGCTGACGGGGGTCTCCGGGCGCATGCTGCTCGTCAAACCGGCCGGGACGGCGTCGCGCCCGCTCGGATGGGTGGGCGAACCCAGGCTCGTGCACACGCGTCTACTGACCAAGCTGCTCGAAGAGGGGCTCACCCCCGTCGTCGCTCCGCTGGGCACCGATGGGGCCGGCGGCGTCTACAACGTCAACGGTGATCTCGCCGCTTCGGCCCTGGGAGCCGCCCTCCACGCGAACGTCTACCTCGTCACCGACGTCGAGGGCGTGCGCGGTCGCGACGGCCGATCGCGGCCGGAGCTCTCAACGACCGAAGCGCGACGGATGATCGCGGAGGGATCGGCGACCGACGGGATGCTCCCGAAGCTCGGCGCCGCGCTCCGCGCCGTGGGTGAAGGCGCCTCCGCGGTCTGGATCGGTCCGCTTTCGGCCCTGGGCGAGGAGGGGCCGGTCCCGGGCGCCGGCACTTGGATCGGAGGGACGGCGCGTCCACCGACGCTCGTCGTTCCGGCTTCCCGGGCGCCGGGGGGTATCTAGATGGCGAAGTCCGTAAAGCACCGGACGAAGGTCGTGCTCGCGTACTCCGGTGGGCTCGACACATCCGTCGCCATCCCGTGGCTGGGGGAGCGGTACGACGCGGACGTGACCTGCCTCACGGTCGATGTAGGTCAGCAGGGCGAGCTCAAGGGGGCGCTCGACCGCGCCAAGCTCAACGGCGCGGCGGACGCACGTCTCGTGGATGCCAAGGCGACGTTCGTTTCCGATTTCCTGTGGCCGGCGGTGCAAGCGAACGCGCTCTACCAAGGTGTCTACCCGCTCTCTACCGCCCTCGCCCGTCCCCTGATCGCCCAGACGCTGGCCGAGGTGGCCGTCGCCTCGCACGCGGATGCCGTGGCCCACGGCTGCACCGGAAAGGGCAACGACCAGGTCCGCTTCGACGTGGCGATCCACACCCTCGCCCCGCAACTGCGCGTGATCGCACCGGTGCGCGAGTGGAACATGAACCGAGAGGATGAGATCCGGTACGCCGAACAGCGCCGGCTCAAGATCCGCGTGACCGCGGCCTCCCCCTATTCCGTGGACGAGAACCTCTGGGGACGCAGCATCGAGGGTGGGCGGCTCGAGGACCCGGACGCCGCGGCGCCGGAAGAGGTGTTCGACTGGACCGGTCATCCGGACCAGTGGCCGCGGGAGCCCGAGGAGCTCACCGTCGGCTTCGAGCAGGGGGTCCCGGTCTCGATCGACGATCACCGCCGCGCGCCGGTCGAACTGGTGCGCGAAATGAACGAGCGCGCCGGCCGACACGGCGTCGGCCGTATCGACCACGTCGAAGATCGCGTGGTGGGCATCAAATCACGCGAGACGTACGAGTGCCCCGGGGCGATCGCCCTCCTGGAGGCGCACCGGGCCATCGAGACGCTGGTCCTGCCGCGAGACCTGCTGCAGTTCAAGGGGCTCGTCGACCGGCGCTTCAGCGACCTGGTCTACGAGGGATTGTGGTTCTCCCCGCTGCGAGAGGCGCTGCAGGCGTTCATCGCGTCGACCCAGGAGGTCGCGACCGGATCCGTCCGGCTGCGCCTTTTCCAGGGAAGCGTGCGTGCCGTCGGCCGCACCTCGGAGTACTCGCTGCTGGCGCCGGAGCTGGCGACGTACGGCACGGCAAGCCGGTTCCCGCAAGAGCTGGCCGTCGGGTTCATCCACCTCTACGGCCTGCCCAACCAGTTGGCGCACGCCCGCCGGGCGGCGGCGCGGGCCAGCCGGGTGGGAACCAAGCGTGCTGCGCGACAAGTTCTCCCGACCGCTTGATCCGGCGGCCGCGAGGCTCTCGGCGTCCACGCGCGAGGACGCCACGCTCCTGCCGTACGACGTCTGGGGTTCGCTCGCCCATGCCCGGATGCTCACGGCTCGGCGGATCATCCCCCGACGGGACGGCGCCACGCTCCAGCGGGGCCTGCGAGCGATCGCCCGCCAGGTCGAGCGCGGGCGATTCCGGCTGGACCCATCTCTCGAGGACGTCCACCTGAACGTCGAAGCCGCCCTGTCCTCGCGGATCGGCCGGGCGGGCGGCCGGCTGCACGCCGGCCGAAGTCGCAACGATCAGGTCGCCGTCGATCTCGCCCTCTACCTGCGGGATGCCCTGCTCGATCTCGAGTTCGGAGGCACCGGCGTCGTGGAGGCGCTGCTGGGCCGGGCGAGATCGGGCGACGGCCGCGGCGTGGTCCCGGGGTCGACCCACTTTCAGCCCGCACAACGCCTGTACTGGGGACAGATCCTCGCGACACACGCGTTACGATTCGCCCGGGACGTCGAGCGTTTCCGCTCGATCCGTGAGCGGCTGACGGATAGTCCGCTGGGGAGCGGGGCGCTCGCGGGAAGCTCGCTCCCTCTCGACCGGGCCTTGACGGCCCGGCTGCTCGGGTTCGAGCGCGCGGGCCCGTCGTCCCTCGACGGCGTCACCGACCGCGACGCGGCCGTCGAGACCCTCGGGGCGCTCGCGCTGTTCCATGTGCACTCGAGCGCGCTCGCCGAAGAGCTCGTCGTCGCGGCCATGCCCGAGCTCGACCGGGTCCGACTCGACGACGCGTTCGTGACGACGAGCTCCCTCATGCCGCACAAGCGCAATCCGGACCTGGCGGAGCTGGCCCGGGCCTCCGCGGCACCGGCGATCGGGCGGCTCGTGGCCCATCTCACCCTGCTCAAGGCGCTCCCGATCGGCTACCAACGCGATCTGCAGCAGGGCAAACCCCTCCTCTTCGACGGGGTCGCCGACGCGATCGGGGTCATGCGGGTCCTCGCTCCGATGATCGCCACGGCGCGCTACCGGTCGAGCCCGGCGAGAGCTTCCGCCGACACGGCGTCGGTCGAACTCGCGGACGCCCTCGTGCTCGAAGGAGTCCCGTTCCGGACCGCGCACACGCGCGTCTCGCGCTTCATCGCCCGGCTCGCCACGAGCGACCGGCACCTGTCGGACGTCGCGGCGGCGGAACTCTGGACCGCCTTCCCCGAGCTCAACGGCGGGAGGTTCCGCCTGCCGACCGCCGCCGAGGAACCCGAGCGGCGTGCCACCGCCGGCGGATCGTCGTGGCGCGAGGTCCGTCGTCTCGTGAGCGAGGTAGGGCGGCGCGCCCGAACCTCCTCGGCGCTCGCGCGACGAGAGTCTCAACGGATCGAGCGTCTGAAAGGGGCGCTCGGGGCCCCGCGCGTTCGGCCCGCCTAGGTCTCGGCCGGTGTTTCCGCGCGTGACGTGGTGCGGCTCAACGACGTGTTCAGGCTCGCATGGGGATGCAGCGCCCCCTGGAGCAGGACCGAGCGCTCGCGAGGGCTCAGCCCCGGGTGTTGGCCATACAGGTGGATCTCCAGGCTCGCCCGCGTCGCGTACTCCCGCGAGCAGACCGGGCACAGGAACGATTGTGAGTCCCCGAGGAATCGGTTGCACTCGCAGCTGAGCACGTGGCAGGGCATCGGCGTGGACCGGTCCCGGGGGCGACTAAAATGACGGCGGACGCGTCCGTCCTGCGGGGCGAGGAGATAGTGGCTGGCACGGAGGTGCGAGCAGGCGCGGCAGGGCAGCAGCCTGAGATGACGCCGCTGGGTGACCACGGTTGGAACTTCGCCCCTGTGCTCGGTGGGAACGTGTCGACGACGCCGTTGGCGCCCGATGACCCGGACCTAACCCCCGTGGGGACGGCGGGCATATATCGCGAGTGTCGCCCCGGCGACATAGCCTCATTCGCTGCGACGAACGCATGTGTGAGACGACCGCGGACGGCCCCGGAAGGCCGCCGCTGCGGGTGACGAAACGTTGAAGGGCGTCACCTGGATGGCGGCCGCGGGGCGACCGCCCCGGGAGCCACTGCGTCGATGCCACCGGAAACGGCGAACGTCCCGACGGCCGCCGAGGTGACCCGGCGCTACATCGAGGACCATCCGTCGATCCGGGACTGCCTGTCGTTCAACATCGTCAACTTCACCTCCCTCGCACGCAAGATCCGCAGCGAGACCGGTCTCGCCAATCAGGAGGCGATCGAGGTCGCGTGCCGGCGCTACCAGCGGCAGATGCGGACCGACCGTCCGCTCGAACAACGCGTCCTCGATGTGGTCCGAGCCAGCCGCCTGGAGGTGCGTACGCGCGTCGCGATCATCACCGCCCGCAATGATTGGGAGATGCTCGGCCAGGTGCTCGAGACGGGCCGCTCACTGCTGGCGGACCGGCGCCACCTGCTGCAACTCCTCCAGGGACCCGGCGCACTGACGATCCTCTGCGAGGAAGATCTCGTGGACGCCGTCGTCGCCTCGATCGGGAAGAAGGCCACGCTCGGGGTCCACACCCAGCTTTCGGCGCTGACGGTCCGCAGTCCCGAGGAGATCGTAGAGACCCCCGGAGTGCTCGCCTTCCTGGCCGGAGCGTTGTTCCGGGCGGGGATCAACAGCCTCGAGCTGATGAGCGTCTACACGGACTCGACGTTCGTGGTGCGAGAGCGGGACGTACTGCACGCGTTCCGCGTGCTGTCGGCGTTGGTCCACCCTCCGGCGGGCTCGGACGAGCCGCCGGCGGTTTGACCCCGCGTCGATAGTGATTCCCACACGCGCCCCGCGCCGAAGAGGTATATATGAGCCCACGGTTAGGCGGGCCGACCGACACGAGATTTTCTCGCATCGGCGAAATAGGCATCCATGGCAAACAGATGGGCAGCGGCCTCGGTGGAGGCTCCGATGAGCCGCCGGGCGCTTTCGACGGTCGTTTCGGCGGTAGTGATCGTGCTGGTCCTCGCGGGCCTCGGGGTCGGTACCTATGCCGTGCTCGGAGGGTTCTCCTCGGGCACCCCCGCATCGTGTCAGCCGGTCAATTCCCCGATCTGTGGTCAGTTCATCAATCTGCACGACGTCTCGCTCCTCCTGCCGTTCCGCTCCGTCCAGGAAGGGTCGGGCGTCCCGTTCACGATCAGTCTCCCGGCCGGTGAATCCGCCACTTCGTACTCCGTGTTTTTTGGTGACGGGAACCATACGACCTCCCACAACTCCTCGGTCAGCCACAACTACACCACCGCCGGGACCTACCTCGTGCAGGCCCAAGCGACGGTCAACGGCTTGGTTCATGACAACATCGAGAGCCTCGCCTTGCTCCAAGTGACGCCGGCGATCACCGGCCAGGACGCGAGCTCGCTCCCGTCGCTCTCGGGGACGATCATCGGGAACACGACGAACCCCTCGAGCGCCAACGGTCCGACGGCGGTCCTGCGGGCCGGCCAGTCGGTGACGGTCAATGGGACGTACACGGGCCAGCCCACCAATCCTTCGTTCGTCGCGAGCCCGCCGAAGCTGATCGTCACCTCCGGTGGGGTGGCGTCGAACGTCGTCAACAGCTCCGCCGCGATCACGGGGACCTTCACCTTCGCCACTCCGGGAACGTACCTCATCACGTTCGTGGGCAGCGCGACCAATGCCACCGGTACCTCTGCGATCGGCGCCGTGACCCTCTATCAGAACTACACGTGGACAGCCATCGTCCCTGCCGCCGGAACGAACGCGGGCGTCAAGGGTCAGACCGTCACGCGCGACCCCCACCCCGGGACGATCATCGCCTACGAACTCGCTCCGGGCGGGGCGCTCTCGGAAGACCCGGCGATCGACTACGAGACCGTCGGCGCCGAGCCGATCCTCAACGTCTACCAGCCCCTCATCACGTACAACGGGTCGGACACCGGTCCGACTCCGCAGGACTTCGTGCCCGTCCTGGCGACGTGCGTTCCAGGGAGCGCGCAGTGCGCGAAGCTGTACGACGGCAACACGCTCGTCAACGGCTGGAACTACACTTTCGTCATCCAAGGCAACGCGAGCTTCTACGATCCGAACACCGGCAACCACTGGGGCGTCTACCCGACGGATGTCGTCTTCTCCATCGCCCGCACGATGGGCTTTGCGACCCTGCCATCGACCGAGTCGAACAACGGCTGGATCCTAACCCAGGCCTTGCTCAGCCGCGGGAACGTCACGTGGGACTCGATCCACGGCGCGTACAACAACACTCCGGCGAACATCTCCAACTCGATGACCATCAACGGCACGGACTGCCCCCCCGGGGCGCTGAACGGGCCCGACCACGGGTGCGTGACGTTCCACGTCTACGGGAACAACCATGCGTGGCCGTACTTCCTGGAGCTGATCGCCGATCCGCTCGGGGGCTCGATCGTGCCGTGCGGCTGGTTCAGCGCGCCGGCCCAGGGGGCCGGCCTGCCGTTCTGGACCAACGGCAACGTTACCGGCTCGGGCGACCACCCCTGTGGCGCGATGGGCTCTCCGGGATGGGGCCAGAACCCCCTGACCGTCCCGAACACGGGCTGGGACCAGTGGGAGCAGCTCGGAAGCGGCGCTTTCGGGGGGACGTACTTCGGGCACGTCCAGTTCAACATGCTCGGCAGCGGCCCGTACTTCATGTCACAGTACCTGATCGGTGCGTCGTACACCCTCGCGGCGAACCCCGCCTACGGCTCCAACCCGTACTGCACGTGGCACGGCTGCCCCGCCGTCAAGGGCGATTATGCGCCCAACGTGGAGGTCACCTGGGAGGACAGCGCGACGCAGGGTGAGGACGCCTACCTCAACGGCGTCGCGGATTTCGCCTCGATCCCGTCGACCGACTTCGCGCTGCTCATCGAGCTCCTGAGCCAGGGCAAGGCGAACGCGATCAATGCCCCGACGCTCAGCGTCGGGTTCTTCCCCTTCGACATGAACTTCAACATCGGCGGCGCGCAGAAGCTGACGACCGAGTCGGTGACGGTCCAATCGGACTGGTTCGCTTACCTTGGCATGCGCGAGTTCTTCGCGCGGGCCTACCCCTATCAGACGATCGAGAACACGATCAACACGCGGGACGGCATCGTTCTCGGGTTCAACATGGGCGGGGCGATCCCGCAGTACATGGCCAACTACTACCCGAAGGACATCGCCTGGCCCAACACCGACCCGTGCTCCGACTCGAGCAACGTCGCGTGCCCGTCGTACTGGTGGCAACAGCTCAACGATCCGCAGAGCCCGTACTTCGACAAGGAGGCGACGCAGTGCACGGCGTCCAACCCGTGCCAGCTGCCGATCGTCGGCGAGACCGGTTCGCCGGCGCTCGACCAGGAGCTGCAGCTCTGGCAGTCGGAGGTCTCGACGTTCTCCGGCGGGGCGATCAAGATCAACCCGGTCGATCAGAACTTCGTGCAGGTGGTCATCGATGCCGAGTACGGTGGACCGGGGACGAACCCCATGCCGGTGTACGCGCTCGGCTGGGCGCCCGATTACCCGGACCCCACCGACTACGTCGGACCCCTCTACGAATCGAACAACACCTACACCTACGGTGATGCGGTGATGCAGTCGCTCCTCACGACCTCCTTCACGCAGGGCTGCCCGTACGGCGTGACCGACTACAACGACTTCGCCAACACGACCTGGGGCAACAACTGCCAGGGCCAGGCGTACAAGTCGATGCTCTTCGCGCTCGGGATCGCGTCTACAGAGTCGAACCTCCCGTACCGGCTGATGCTCTACGACCTCGCTGAGAAGATCGCCTACCAGCTGTGCCTGTACACGTACACGGGCCAGAGCAACGAGGTCGCCTCGGCCGCGAGCTGGATCGATCCCTCCTCGATCAACACCAACGTGACGATCGGTGGCGGCGGGGACGCCCCGTTCTTCGGGATCACGGGCAACAGCCTGCAGTACCCGGGATCGACCTAGGCGAACCGTCCGCGGGGCCGTCGAAACGACGGCTCCGCCCCAAACCTTTTGACACGGCCCCCGTCTCCAACCGCCGTGGCCGACGGCGGGGACCGTTCGGGCCCGGCGCCGTCCGAGACCTCCCCCCTTTCTCCCTCGGAGCGCACGCTCCTGCTCTTGCTCCGGGAAGCCCACGACGGACCGGTTCCGGAAGAGTTGGTCGCCTCCCGTACGGGGCTCGCGTCCGACGCGGTGCGCGGCGGATTGCAGCGGTTGCGGGCCAAGCACCTGGCGGACGTTGCCGAGGAACACGGTGAGCGACTCGGCCTGACTCCACGGGGTCAGGCTACGGTGACCGCCGGGCTCCCCGAGCGCCGCCTCCTGCGGCTTCTCGTTGCGCGCGGAGGGACCGTCGATCCCTCCTCGCTCTCCGCGGAGGGGTTCGACGGCGAGCAGCAGTCTGCGGCCGTCGGCCAGCTCCGCCGACAGAAGTACCTCCTTCCCGGAGTTCCCTTCCGCCTAGACCCTCGTGGACCGGCCGCGGAGGCACCGCTGCCCGAGGAACGCACGCTCGCCGCGCTGGCGAGCGGAACGTCCACGGATGTCGATCGCGCGCTCGTCCCGGGGCTCCGGCGGCGGGGGCTGATCGAGGTCGAACACGTCACCCGCCGGCGGTGGAGCGCGTCCGACGAGGGCCGCCGATTCCCGATGTCGGACGGCAGCCAGCCGTTGCTCGGGCCCCTCACACCCGAGCTGCTCCGTACCGGCGCCTGGCGGGACGCCTCGTTCCGTCCGTACGACGTGCGCGCGGAAGTCCCGTACCTCACCGGCGCGCGCCCGCACCCGTACCTCGCGTGGCTGCGAGAGTTCGAGGAGATCCTGATCGGTCTGGGCTTCGAGCAGGCCGAAGGCCCGCTCCTGGAGACCGAGTTCTGGAACTCCGACGTCCTGTTCATGCCGCAGGAGCACCCCGCGCGCTCGATCCATGACGTCCTGACAGTGGAAGGGATCCACGGGCGAGACCCGCCGTCCGAACTGCTCGAACGCGTGGCCGCCGTCCAGGAGGGTCGCCCGTTGCCGGGCGATGCCGCCCCCATCACGCCCGGCTGGCGGACCCCGTACGATCGCGCGATCGCGCGCCGCCCGGTGCTGCGGAGCCAGACCACGGCGGTCTCCGCTCGCTATCTCAGCGGACGGCCCCCGCCGCCGTTCCGCATGTACTGTCTCGACCGGAACTTCCGGCGCGAGTCGCTCGACGCGACCCATCACTTGGAGTTCGGTCAGTGCGAGGGGGTCCTCGGCCAGGAGGGGATCGACCTTCGGCACCTCGTCGGCATCTTCCGGTCGCTCGCCGAGGCGATCGGGATCCGCGAGCTCAAACTGCGACCGAGCTACTTCCCGTTCACCGAACCGTCAATCGAGGGGTACGTCAAGCATCCTCGACTGGGCTGGATCGAGGTCTTTCCCGGCGGCATGCTGCGGCCCGAGGTCCTCCGTCCATTGGGGATCGACGTGCCCGTTGCCGCGTGGGGGATCGGCAGCACCCGCCTGGCCATGGTTGCGCTCGGGCTCAACGACATCCGCGACCTGTACCTCGACGACCTCGACCGGCTGACGACCGGACGGATGTGACCATGCCGCAGAGCACGCTCTCGGCCCGCCGCGTCCTCGAGCTCCTTCCCGGGCCCCCGTCTCGCGCGGACATCGAGGCGCGACTGTTCGCTTCGAAGGCAGAGCTCGCCGACTGGACCGACGATGCGATGAAGATCGAGGTCACCGCCGACCGCCTGGATCTGCTCTCCGAGGGCGGTCTCGGGCTCTACCTCGCCGGTGGCTTCGACGCGGCCCGTGGACAGCCGCACCCCGGGCCCGCGGGCGGTTCCCCGATCCACGGGACCGTGGATGCCTCCGTTTCTCCGCTCCGGCCGGCGTTCGCGGGCCTGATCGTGGAAGCGCCCGACGGCGGGTGGCTCGACGAAGGTCTTCTGGCCGAGGCGATCCGCTTCCAAGAGGTGCTCCACGCCACCGTAGGGAGAGATCGGCGGCTCGCGAGCCTCGGTATCTACCCGCTGGAGCGCTTGAAACCCCCGTTCCGCTACGCGCTGGAGCCGATCGATCGGGTCGCGTTCGTCCCGCTGGACGGCACGGAGCGCGTCTCGGCCAAGTCGTTCTTCGCCGAGCATCCCCTCGCCGTGAAGTTCGGCCCGTATGGCCGCTCGGGGGACCGGTGCCTGACGCTGCGCGACAGCGCGGGCGAGGTGCTGAGCCTGCCGCCGGTCTTGAACAGCCGAACGGGGGGCGAAGCGCGCGTGGGGGACCGTCGGCTGTTGCTCGAGTCCACCGGCACGCTCGAGGGCCGGGTGCACGACGCCCTCGGACTCCTTCTCCTCGTCTTCGTCGCCCGCGGCTGGCACGTCTCTCCGCTCCAGGTCCTCGATCCGACCGGTGCGCCGGCGCGGAAGGGCCCGCTCGAAGCTCGGTCGATCCCGCTCACCGAGAAGGGGTTGCGCGCCCTGTTCGGGGAGCCTGTCGGGGCCGCTGAAGTCGAGCACTGGGGAGGGAAGGCTCGCCTGTCGATCCACCCCGCGGCCCACGGCTGGAGCGTGGAGGTGCCGCCGTGGCGCCCGGACCTACTCGCGGAGGTGGACGTCATCGAGGACCTCCTCATCGCCCGAGGGCTCCGGACCGAGGACGCCGTCCTGGCGCCGACGTTCACGCGCGGACGGCGACTGGCGGAATCGCGCTTCCGAGATCGGGTCGGCGAGATGCTCCTCGGGCTCGGATTCGTTCCGCTCGGCGGGACGGTCCTGGTCGGCGGGGCCTATATCCGTAGGCTGGGCCGTTCCGATGCGATCTCGGTGGCCAACCCAGCCTCGGAGCTCTACTCGCACCTGCGCGATCGACTCCTGGTCAGCCTCGTGGCGGCGCTGGAGCACAACGTCCGGCACGGTTACCCGCAGCGGTTCAGCGAGGTCGGACCGGTGATCGTGGCGGACCACGCCGCGGAATCCGGCGGGGCGACCCGGTACCACGCGGCGGTGTTGCTCGCCGGAGAGCGCGCCGGCCTTGCGGACGTCGCCGCGCATGTCGAGTATCTGCTCGGAGCACTCGGCACCCTCGGTGTCCGGGAACCCGCCGAGCTGCCGGGAATGATCCCCGGGCGTGCGGCACGGATCCGGCTGGCCGGAGAGGTCGTCGCCGAGATCGGGGAGCTCAGCCCCGGGGTGCTTTCCGAGACGGGCGTCCCGGTCCCGGCGGCCTGGGCCGAGATGGACCTGAGCCGCCTGTGGCCGTTGATGGCCCGCGCGGCCTAGTTCGACACGCCTCGTGGCGATTTCGCCGACCGCTCGCGGCGGCTCTGAGACGGCCCACGAGGGTCGCCCACAAACGAATTAATACGGTCGCCGGCTCGGCGCGCGCATGGCTCCCCGTCGGCGTTCCACCGGGGATGCGCGCGCCCGCTGGCAGGCGAACGCGCGAGCGGCCATCGGTGACAAGGTCGACGGGGGTGCGGTCCCGCTCCTCGTCGGTCCGCCCGACGACCCGGACGGGGCGTACCTCGACCGGATCGGATTCCCGGGGGAACCTCCCTACACCCGCGGCATCCAACCGACGATGTACCGCGGGCGGCTCTGGACCTTCCGGCAATATTCGGGGTTCGGCAGCGCCAGCGAGACGAACCGACGGTTTCGCTATCTCCTGAAGGGCGGGCAGACCGGTCTCAGCGTCGCGTTCGACCTCCCCACCCAGATCGGGTACGACTCGGACCACGAGCGCGCCCGCGGCGAGGTGGGGCGTTGCGGCGTGCCCATCACCTCGCTGGGCGACATGCGCGCCCTGTTCGCCGAGATCCCGCTCGATCAGGCGACGGTCTCGATGACGATCAATGCGACCGCTCCGATCCTCACCGCGTTGCTCGTCGCCGTAGGCGAGTCCCAGGGCGTGCCGCGTGCGCGGCTCGGCGGCACGGTCCAGAACGACATTCTGAAGGAGTACATCGCCCGCGGTACCTACATCTACCCGCCCGAGGCGTCGTTGCGCCTGACGGCCGACCTGATGGAGTTCGCCACCCGGGAGATGCCGCAATGGAACTACATCTCCGTCTCCGGCTACCACATGCGCGAGGCCGGCGCGACCGCGGCCCAGGAGGTCGCCTTCACGATCGCCAACGCGATCGCGTACGTCCGGGCGGCGAAGGCGCGGGGGCTGGACGTGGATGAGTTCCTCCCCCGCCTCTCCTTCTTCTTCTCCTCGGATCGCAACTTCCTCGAGGAGATCGGCAAGTTCCGCGCCGCGCGCCGCCTGTGGGGCCACGTCGCCCGAGAGACCCTCGGCGCCAAGTCGGCCCGCTCGACCCAGCTTCGCTTCCACACTCAGACCGCCGGCTCCTCCCTCACCGCGCAGCAGCCCGAGCTCAACGTCGTGCGGACGACCTACGAGGCGATGGCCGCCGTACTCGGGGGGACGCAGTCGCTCCACACGAACGCGCTGGACGAGGCCCTCGGGCTCCCCACCGAGTCGTCGGCCCGCCTCGCGCTGCGTACGCAGCAGATCCTCGCCGAGGAATCCGGAGTTCCCTCCACGGTCGACCCGCTGGCGGGGGCGTATGAGATCGAGCACTTGACCGACGAGGTCGAGCGACAGGCGCGCGAATACCTCGACCGGATCGACGGAATGGGCGGGGCGCTCGTTGCCGTCGAGAAGGGGTTCTTCCAGGCCGAGATCGCCCGCGAGGCGTATCGCGAGGCACGGCAGCTCGAGTCCCTGCAATCGATCGTCGTCGGGGTCAACGACCTGAAGGAGGGCGGCAAGGGGTTCTCGTTGTTCGAATCCGGTCGGAAGCGGGGCCCGCGCGTGCTCAAGGTGACGCCCGCCCAGGAAGCCCGTCAGGTCCGCTCCCTCCGACGTTGGCGGCGTCTCCGAGACACCGCCGGTACGGACCGGGCCCTTGCCGAACTGCGAACCGAGACCCGGGCCGGTCGCAATGTGATGCCCAGCGTGCTCGCCGCCGTTACAGCCGGCGCGACCCTCGGCGAGATCGCCGGCCTCTGGCGCGAGGAGTTCGGGGAGTACCGTCCCCAACGCGCGTTCTAGGAGACGACGGGTGCAGGTCGATCACATCGGTATCGCGGTGAACCGGATCGCCGATGCCCTCCCGGGGTGGGAGTCCACGCTCGGGGTCCGCGGCTCCTCTCCGGAGGCGGTCCCCACGCAGAAGGTGAAGGTCTCGTTTCTCGACGCCGGAGGCACCCACCTTGAGCTCCTCGAGCCCACCGAAGCCGACGGGAGCGTCGGCCGCTTCCTTCAACAGCGGGGAGAGGGGCTGCACCACGTGGCGTTCGCCGTGCCGAGCGTGGACGCCGCATTGGCGGAGGTCGCACGTCGCGGCGGTCGTCTCGTCGACACTGCCTCGCGCCCCGGCGCCCGGGGTCGACGGGTCGGCTTCGCGCACCCCGCGGCCCATCACGGCGTCCTGGTCGAGTTCGTGGAGCGACCGTGAGCGCGATCACCGACGTGGCCCTTCGATTGATCTACGACTCCCGCGGCAAGGAGACCGTCGAGGCCACGGTCACGACTCGGTCCGGCGCGATCGGGGTCGCCGGGGCGCCGAGCGGCGCCTCGACCGGCAGCCATGAGGCCCGTGCGTTCCCTCCCGGCGGGGTCTCCGCGGCGCTCGAACGGTTCCCCCAGCGCGTCCGACCCCGACTGATCGGCGTTGACAACGACGGGCCGACGGTCGACGCCCGGCTCCACGATGCCGACGGGACCGACGACTTTCACGAGATCGGCGGGAACGTCGCGACGGCGATCTCGATCGCGGCGGCGCTGGCCCGGGGACGCGAGAGTGGCCGATCGCTCTTGGAGGTGGTGCGGCGCCCCGGCGTGCCGCACGGCCGGTTCCCCGCGATCGTCGGCAATTCGCTCAACGGCGGCCGCCATGCCGTGGGCGGCCCCGACATCCAGGAGTTCATCGCGTTCTCGCCGGCGCCCCACCCCCGGGACTCTGTCCGCGCCGCCCTGGCCGTCCACGCCGAGATCGGAGCCGCGCTGGTCCGCCGCTTCCCCGGGGCCGCGCTGGGCCGCGGTGACGAGGGAGGATGGGTGGCGCCCCTGTCGAACGTCGAGGCGTTGGAGATCCTCACGGATGCCTGTCACGCGGTCACGGACCGTTTGCACGTGGAGGTCCACCCGGGGCTCGATCTGGCGGCCAGCGAGTTCTTCCGGGACGGAAGGTACCGCTACAAGGAACGGACCGTCGACTCGGAGGGCCAGGTCGCACTGGTGGCCGAGTGGGTCGACCGTTTTGGGATCCGCTACCTGGAAGACCCGGTGGCGGAGGAGGAGTATGAGCCCCTCGCGGAGGTGACGCGCGCGGTGGGAGGCAAGACGCTCGTCGTCGGGGACGACATCTACGTCTCGCGCCGGGACCGCCTCGTCCGGATGGGGGAGACCAGCCCGAGCAATGCGATCCTGATCAAAGTCAACCAGGTCGGCACCCTCACCGACACCCTCGCGACGGTCGACGAAGCCCGGCGGCGCGGCATGGCGACGGTGACGTCGCATCGCTCCGGTGACCTCCCCGAAGGGTGGCTCGCCCACCTCGCGGTCGGGTTCGGCTCGGCCGGGATGAAATGCGGTCTCCTCGGCGGCGAACGGGTGGCAAAGCTAAATGAACTCCTGCGTCTCGGCGCCGCCACCGGAGCCGATTAGTTGACCCCCGACGAAGCACTGGGCCCGCTCATCGACCCCGACGCCAGCGAGGGCCAGGACACCGCTCCGGGCGAGCTGCTGATCCCCGAGGAGACGTACCTCACCTCCGGCGTCCACATCGGCACGCAGCAGAAATCGGCGAGCATGCGCCGCTTCGTCTACAAGGTCCGGTTCGATGGGTTGCATGTCCTCGACATCCGCGAGACGGACCGCCGCATCCGGCACGCCGCCAAGTTCCTCGCAAGCTTCCCCGCCGACCGCATCCTCGCGGTCTCGCAGCGCCAGTACGGCCAGAAGCCGGTGCGGATCTTCGCCAAGACCGTCGGCGCCGTCTCCTATTCCGAGCGGTTCGTCCCCGGCTGCCTGACGAACCCGAACCTCGCCGACTACTTCGAGCCCAAGGTCCTGGTCGTGACCGACCCGGCCACCGACCAGCAGGCGCTCAGCGAGGCGGTCTCGATCGGGATCCCCGTCGTCGGGCTGTGCGATGTGAACAACGAGACGCGCAACGTCGACCTGGTCATCCCGGCCAACAACAAGGGACGGGTCGCCCTGGCGACCGTGTACTGGCTCCTCTCCCGGGAGATCCTGAAGGCCCGGGGCGGTCCGGCCGCCGACGCGCCGTTCACGCTCACCATCGAGGACTTCCAGGCCGCGCTCTAGCGACCGTCCCCGAAACATCGGCCTTTTAACCCGCGCACCGGTCCTAACTCCGTGGTGCAAACCGCCACCACCCTGACGGAGTTTCTCGTCGAGCACCGCATCCCGGAGCGCGGCGCCCGGATCTACCTCACCGCGTGCCGGGAGGGGGCGCTCACCGCTGCCGAGTTGGCCCGTCTGGCCGGATTGCATCGGGTCGAAGCGTACCGGTACATCCGGGGGCTCGAGGAGCGGGGCCTGCTCCGCCCGACCGGAAGCCGTCCGGCCCGCTTCGTCGCGCTGCCGCTCGACCAGCTCATCGACCGCTGGATCCGCCGGACCTCGGACCGGCTCGACGGCCTGAGGACGGGGCGGGACCGGCTCATCAACGAGTGGCGCGAGATGATGTCGGCGGACCCGGAGCCGGACGACGTCCGCAAGTTCGCGGTGCTCGAGGGGAGGGCGGCGACGCATCGGTTCCTGCGCAAGCGGATCGACGGGGCCAGCCGGGAGATCCGGTTGACGGTCGCCGGGTTCGCCCTCGCGCCGGCCATCGACGGCGCCATCGACCGCTCGCTGCGCGCCGCGGCGGAGCGGGGCGTCCGCGTTCGCCTGGTCACGGAGATCTCCGCGGCCAATGTCCCCGAGGCGCGCCATTTCGCGGCGCTCGCCGAGGTCCGCCACGCCCGCACACCGGTCACGACCCGGGCCATCCTCGTGGACCGCGCGGGCGCGTTGGTCTTTGTGTCGGGGGAGGACGGCCTGGGTACCGAAGGCGAGCACCAGATCGCCCTCTGGTCATCGGCGCCGAGCGTCGTCGCTCTCGCCCGGGGCTACCACCACCGCATGTGGGGCCATTCGGTCCCGATCGCGCAACGGCTCGTGGAACTCGAAGGCCCGGCGCCCACGGCCGCCCTTTCCGTGACGGTCGGGTCGGCCGCTGCCTCGTTCCAGCGCCTGAAGGAGATCACGGAGCTGGGGATGCGCGCGACCGGACTCCCCGAGGTCCAGCTCGATCTGCCGGACATGATCCAGGCGCTGGCTCGACAGATGGGTCGGGAGATCTCCGCTCAGGTCACCGGCCAATCCCCGGCCGAGGTCGCGCGATCGCTCGTGACGTACTACCACGAGCACGCGTTGGGGGATCTGGAGATCGCCCGCGACCGGCCCCTGCGGCTCAAGGTGACGGGCTGCTTTGCCTGCACGCCGCAGTGGCCCGAGATCGGCCGGGTGCTCTGCCCGAAGATGCTCGGGGCCGTGTTCGAAGCCCACGTCGGGACGCCTTGCCAGGTCTCGGCACCCGACCCCCGCCGTCATGCGACCAAGGGTTGCCAGTTCACCATTACGCCCGCATAGACGCCCGTGCTACTCGCGAACACGGTGTAAGAGTTGTACAAACAGCAGAAACAGGAGTGGGACCCACTTATATATACGAGTGGGCGGTTCCCCTTAAACAGATAGCATGAAGCCATCGTCATCGTCCGCGGCGCGCGGCGCTGCGGCCAACGCCAGTCTTCCCTCCCGCCGAGCGGGCGAGCCGCCGGCCACCGCCGTGGCAGACGACGTCTGCCCGGAATGCGGTTCCACTCATCTGACCCGCGACGATGTGCGCGGGGAGATCGTGTGTGCGGACTGCGGGCTGGTCGTCGACGCCAGCGCGCTGGTCTCGGATCGCGGCACTCGCGGCAGCAAGGACGACACCGGTCGCGAGGCCCGCGGCTGGGGACCGGTCATCAGCCCATTGATGCCGGACAAGGGGTTGTTCAGCGAGATCGGGGTCCCGACTCGGGATTTCCAGGGCAACTCGCTGAGCCGCAACACCTCGCTCAAGTTCTACCACCTGCGCAAGCTCAACCATCGTCTCCGGGCGGCTCGCACCCACCAGCGCAACCTGGTCGTCGCGTTGGGCGAGCTCAACCGACTGGCGGGCGTGCTCGGCCTCTCGCGCGAGGTCAAGGAGTCGGCGACGTACATCTACCGCCGGGCCCTCGAGCACAAGGCGACGCGCGGCAAGAAGATCGTCGCGCTCGTCGCGGCGAGCGTCTACGCGGCGTGCCGGCAGTGCCACGTGCCCCGCACGATGAAGGAGATCATCGCCCACTCCAAGGCCAGCAAGATCGAGGTGGGCCGGGCCTACACGCTCCTCGCCCGTGAGCTCAAGCTCGGTCTCAAGCCGGTCGAGCCGCGCGACTACCTCGTCCGGTTCACGCAGGACCTCAACCTCTCCAAGGAGGTCCGGCAGAAGGTCCTCGAGCTCCTCGAGCAGGTCGAACAGGTCTACTCGACGAGCGGCGTGCTCCCCAACGGGATCCTCGCGACGATCATCTACATCGCGTCGAACCTGATGGGCGAACCGCGCAGCCAGGACCGGATCGCGGCCGTCGCGAACGTCACGCCGGTGACGATCCGCAACCACTACAAGGAGCTCCTCGACCTCCTCGGGCTGCCCAAGAACCTCGCCAACCCCCAGGCACGTGGAACGCCGCCGGTCCTGACCCGACCGGGGGTCGCCCGCGTGCCGACCAATCCCGAGGAAGCCCTCCTCGCGGACGGGCAGTAGGCCGGCCCGGTAAAGCGGATTAACCAACACCGGCTCCCCGCCCGATGGCCAGCGGCGGGGCGCTCAGTCACTCCTCGGTGCACACGTACCTCGAGTGCCCGCTCCGGTGGAAGTTCCTCTACGTCGACCACCTG
>JAKIWD010000024.1 GCA_022750205.1 Thermoplasmata archaeon | reverse complement strand
GAGGATCAGGGCGATGCCGGCCGCCAGGCCGCCCGAGAGGAAGGCGCCGAGGCCGTAGAGGAACGTCTCGAAGAAACCGAACCCGAATCCGGCCGCGGCCCCGATGACGAGCCCGTCCGACACGACGCGCAGCCGACCCGCCGCGCGGATCACGCCCGTCGCCTTGAGCGCCTCTTCGACGATCGGTGCGATGACGAGGACCAGGAACAGCGCCCCGAGCGAAGAGTTGCCGTTGAGGAAGACGAACTCCGGTGCGGGATACTGGAGACTGACGGCCGTGCCGACGTTGACGAGCACGAGCTCCAGGATCGCGGCGACGATCGTCGCCACGATCGCGCCGTAGGCGAACGTGCCGAGGAGCGGTCCCCAGCCCTGGGTCAGGTACCGTTCGCTGCGCCGGATCCACGCGAGGTAGACCAGGGCCGGGACCAGCGCGACGATGACGAGGATGAGGAGGTCCTCGAGCCCGACGCTGACGTCGGTCATGGGGCGGCCGCCGGGTACTTGTAGAATCCTTCGCCGGACTTGCGACCGAGCTGCTTGGCCGCGACCATCGACCGCAACAAGGGGCAGACCCGGTACTTCGGGTCCCGGAACCCATCCCACAGCACATCGAGGATGGACACGGCGGTGTCGAGGCCCACCAGGTCGACGAGCTCGAACGGCCCCATCGGGTGATGGAACCCGAGCTTGTACGCGAGATCGATCTCCTCCTTCGAGGAGGTGCCCTCGTACAGCATCCACGCGGCCTCGTTGACCAGCACGGCGAGCGCCCGCGTCGTGACGAACCCGGGCGTATCCTTCGAGAGCACGACCTTCTTTCCCAGCGCCGTCGCGAACGCACGCGCGCGCTCGACGACCTCCGGGCGGGTGCGGAGGCCCGGAATGACCTCGACCAGCTCCATCTGGAGCACCGGATTGAAGAAGTGGACGCCGACGAGCCGTCCGGGATCGGTCAACTCGGCCGCGATCGAGGTGATCGGGAGCGACGAGGTGTTGCTCGCCAGGATCGCGCCGGGCGAGGCGAACGCCTCGATCTCGTGGAACAGCGCGCGTTTGATCTCGAGCTTCTCGGGAGCGGCTTCCACGATGACCTCGGCGGCGTCGGCCCGCCGCAGCCCGATCGCCGCCTCGATGCGCCCGGTCGCGTCGGTGACCTGGGACGGCGTGACCGTTCCGCGTCGGGCGGCCGCGTCGAGCGCGCGCTGGCAGTTCTCAACGCCGCGGCGCGCTAGTTCCTCGCTGACGTCCTCGAGCGTCACGGCCCAACCCGCCAGCGCGGCCTGCGCGGCGATGCCGCTACCCATGATCCCAGCCCCGACGATGAACACGCGATGCTGGAGCGAGGCGCGCGGGTCGCTCGGGAGGGACGCGCTCATGGTGCCGCCTCGATCCCGGGTGGGCGCTCGACCGATTTCAGGTACTCGCAGGCGCGGCACCGGGAGCCCGTCGACGGCTCGCCGCACGCCCCGCAGCGGCCGGGCAGCGTCCCCGCGGGCGTCGCTTCCATCAGCTCCACGATCCGCTGATGCGTGCGCAATAACGCGTGCCGGGTCCCGGGGAGCTCCTCTTCGAGCTTCCAGACGACCTCGCGGAAGACGTTGCGCGACGCGCGTCCGGCGTGCGGACATTCTCCGTGGTCGAACGGGATGGCCCCGAGGTGGGCGTACAGGAAGACCTCGCGCTCGGGGATCGGGGAGAGCGGCGCGAGGCGCGGGACGAAACCGTCCTGACGGCGGCGATGGGGCGCCATCCGGGGCATCCGGGTCAGGTCCGCGCGCGCCAGGTTCATCAGGATCGTCTGGGCGAGGTCGTCGAGGTTGAAGCCGAGGACCAGAAGGTCGGCGCCCGCGTCGCGAGCGGCCCGGTTGAGGAGCTGCCGGCGCCAGACCCCGCAATACGAGCACGGAGCGACTCCCGGTAGCGCGCGCACCGCCTCGTCCGTGGTCGTGCCGAGCCGCTCGCGGGCTCGGACGGTGACGTGCTCGACGCCGAGCGATCCGGTCAGCTCCGCGGCGCGGGCCATCGTCGAGCTCCGATAGCCGGCGATCCCCTCGTCCACCGTGATCGCGACGATCCGCACGCCGGGGAGACGGGTGAAGTACCGGTGGGTGAGCGTGAGGGCGACGGCCGAGTCCTTCCCGCCGGAGAGCGCGACGGCGACGACACCGGCCCGGAAGCGCGGTGCTTGCCGGTGCAGTTCCCGCCGGACGCGCTCCTCGACGGAGCGCTGAAAGTGGGGGCCGCAGAGATGATCGCCGGCGTACGGCCGGTCGACCACGGCCGCCGCGTCGCCGTGGATGCAGAGCACACCGGTCGACAGGGAGCCCTCGGTATTTATCGGCCGAGCGCCGCCGGGTTCCTTTCCGACTCAACCATTAATTAGGAAGGTCCCGGCCCGTCGAGTGAATGGCTTCCGCAGTGGTGTCGCGAGACCGATCCGGCGCCCTGCGGCGTCCTCCGCACGGCATCACGCCCGCCGGAGAGTTCTCCGTCGGGGAGGTCGTCGGACGGTTCCAGCGCCTGCTGCAGTCGCAGGAACGGAGCCCGTGCACCGTCAAGCAGTACGGCCACATCGCACGCATGTTCCTCGGCTTCGTCGGGAAGCCCCTCGAAGAGGTCACGCGCCGGGACCTGGACGCCTTCCGCGAGCACATCGTGCTGCAGCGCCACTACTCGAAGAACTCGGTCTACACGACCGTACGCGGCCTGACGTGCCTGTTCCGGAGCTTTCAGCTCGATGTGGCCGAGGGTCTCGAGGCACCCCGACGCCCCGAGCGCCTGCCCCACTACCTGACCGAGGAGGAGACCCACCGCCTGTTCGAGGCGGTGCGGGAGTCACCGCGCGACTCGGCGATCGTCCACGTGCTGGCCTTCGGGGGTCTGCGTGTCGGCGAGCTCTGCCACCTGAGCATCGAGGACATCGAGTTCGAACGCAATGTGCTCCACGTCCGCTCCGGGAAGGGCGACAAGGACCGCGAGGTCGTCATCGAGGAGCGCACGCGCGCCGCGATCGACCGCTACCTGACCGAGCGCGCCCTCGCCGGCGAAGGGACGAGCCGGCTGTTTCCGGTCGGGCCGGTGACCGTGGAGCGTCTGATCCGCAAGGCGGCCGTCCGGGCGAGCATCCCGCGCCGCGTGACGCCCCACATGCTTCGCCACACGCTCGCGACGGCGCTCCTTTCCCGGGGTTGCGACATCCGCTACATCCAGAAGCTGCTCGGCCATTCGTCGGTCGCGACGACCCAGATCTACACGCACGTCGACACGCAGGCGTTGCGAGCGGCGTACTCCCGGGCCAAGCCTGAGTATTAACGGGCGGGGGTTACGCCCTCCGTGGAATCGGCGTCCGTCGACTTCCTCGTCCTGGGAGCCGGCATCGCCGGCTGCGCGCTCGCCTATCACCTGCGGCGGCGCGAGGCCGGATCGGTGCTCGTCTACGACCCGCGCACTCCCGCGGCCGGCGCGAGCGGCCGGGCCGCGGGTGTCGTCACCGAACAACTCTGGGATCGGTGGGACGTCGAGGTGACCCGCGAGTCCCACCGGGAATACGCGGAACTCTGCCAGCGCTGGGAGCCGGACGCGTTCCAGTCCAACGGGTTCGTCCGCTGGACGACCGACGCGGCCTGCGCCGAGGCGCTCGACGCGGCGCGCGAGCGCTTGCATGGTTGGGGCGTCCGGGTCGAAGAGCCCAGCTCCGACGAGCTGGCCCGATGGGTACCTGCGGGACGGTTCGACGACGTGCGCGCGGCGCTCGCCACCCCGCACGACGCCTGCGTGCGTCCGAGCTCGCTCACGACGATCTACGCCGAAGGAGCGCGGAGCCACGGCGCGACGTTCGACTTTGGCGTGCCGATGGAAAAGCTGGCGCAGGGTCCGGACGGATGGACGCTCCACACGGCGACGCGGTCGGTCACCACGTCCCGCCTGATCGTCGCGGCGGGGGCGTGGTCGAAGGAGCTCCTGAGACAGATCGACCACCCGCTCCCCCTCGCTCCGTACCGCACCCAAGCGGCGCTGCTCGCGCCCCCCGTCGCCCCGGAACCGTTCCCGGCCGTCCACGACCTGGACACCGACGTATATCTCCGGCCCGAAGGGCCGGGCCGCATCCTCGGGGGCGACGGTACGGAATCCCACGAGTCCGACCCCGAACGATTCGTGACCGGTGGAGATCCGGCCTTCCTCGCCCACATGGCCGAGACGCTGGCGGGACGGTTCCCCGGGTGGGCGGAGAGCGCGGTCGTCGGGTCCTGGGCCGGCGTCTGCACGGCCACGCCGGATCGACATCCCATCGTGGGCGATGTGGCCGCCGCTCCGGGCCTTACGGTATTTACCGGTCTCAACGGGTTCGGGGTGATGCGGGCCGGGGGCATCGCCCGCCGGCTCGCCGACCTGTTGGCGGACTCCGCTCCGGAGGCCGAAGCGAAGGCCGCGTTGGGCCCGGCCTGGGCCGGCCGGTTCCATGGGGCCGGGCCGCCGTTCGCGCCGCGTCCCGGATTTACGCTGGAGCCCGGCGACCAGCCGCGCTGGTAGGCGGCCGGATCAGTCGGCGGCGCGCAGCCGTTCGAGCTTGGCGAGGAACTCGACCCCTTCGCCGGTCGTCATCGGGCGGCCGTCCTCGCGGGTGAGGGAGAGGCCGGCGCTGGCGCACGCGGCTTCCGGGGTCGCCCCCTCGAGCAGCGCGCGCACCGCGCGTTGTTCGCGCCGGCCCAGGGAGAGTCCGGCGACCGTGAACTCCTCGAAGGCCTCCATCGCCACGGGGCACACGACGCGCGCGATGCCGGCGAGCTCGACGGCGTAGAGGCGGATCTCCTCCTGCGCGTGGGGGTCGAGCCGCAGCGAGAGGAAGTGGAACAGATTGTGCAGGTCGGTCTTCCAGTACCACTCCGTGTAGTACGCGAGGGGGAGGACCAGCCGCGCGGTCTCTCGGGCAACGCCGGCGTCGAGCGCGCGTCGGTAGGCGGCATACGCGTCCTGGCTGACCCGGTCGAGGTCCCCCCGGAACGCCTCGACGACCTCCGGGGGCAGCGCTTCCCCGCGTCCTTGCTTGTTGCGGGTCGATTGCCGGCGCACCGCGTCGGGGGGTGGAAGGTCGAACTCGTCCGGGACGACGGAGTAGCGGGCGGAGTACTCGTTGAGCGAAGCCGTCCGATGCCGGACCCACTGGCGCGCGACGTAGATGGGCAGCCGGACGAGGAATTTCAGCTCGACCATCTCGAAGGGCGTCGTGTGGCGATGCCGCAACAGGTAGCGGATGAGCCCGCGGTCGTCCCGGACCGACTTCGTGCCCATGCCGTAGGAGACCCGCGCGGCCTGGACGATGGCGCCGTCGTGACCCATGTAATCGACGAGCGCGACGAAGCCATGCGTGAGCACGGGGCGGCGAACGCCGATGAGCCGGTCCGCCTCGGGCACCGACGGGCGGGCCATCGGCGCGTCCGGGCCGTCCATCACCGGTCCACGGAACGCCCGGGTAATAGCGGGCGCGGGACCGGGGGAGCGTGACGCGGATGCCCCCAAATCTTTAGGCTCGCCGCCGACCTCGAGCCGCCGGAGGGCGCCGTGACGCGGATCTTCATCGGGGTCGCGTGGCCGTACGCCAACGGCCCGTTCCACATCGGCCACCTCGCGGGCGCGTACCTCCCCGGCGACATCTTCGCGCGCTTCCACCGGCTGCGGGGGAGCGAGGTGTTGATGGTGTCCGGGTCGGACATGCACGGGACGCCGATCCTCGTCCGGGCGGAGAAGGAGGGCGCGAGCCCGGAGTCGATCGCTCGTCGGTACGACGAGATCAACCGCGGGGCGTTCGAGCGCCTCGGCTTCTCGTTCGATCTGTTCACGAGCACGCACACCATCGTCCACGAGAAGACCGTCCAGGAGCTCTTCCTCGTCCTCCTCGAGCACCGCCTGATCAGCCGCAAGACCGAGGACAACGCCTACTGTCCGCACCACCAGCGATTCCTCCCGGACCGGTACCTCGTCGGCGTCTGCCCGAACTGCGGGTTCGAGGAGGCGCGGGGCGATGAGTGCGACCGGTGCGGCAAGGTGATCGAGGCGCGCCAGCTCGGCCAGCCCCGGTGCAGCCTGTGCGGCACCCCGGCCGAGTTCCGGCCCACGGAGCACTTCTACCTCGGGCTCGAGCTGCTCGCGCCGCGCCTGACCGAGTACCTCGCCGACAAGCGCTTCTGGAGACCGAGCGTCACCGGCGTGACGCAGAACTTCCTCACCGAGGGGTTGCACCCGACGCCGATCACGCGGGACCTCGACTGGGGCATTCCGCTGCCGCTCGATGGGTACCCGACCAAGCGGTTCTACGTCTGGTTCGACGCGGTCATCGGCTACCTCTCGGCGTCCCGGGAATGGGCGATCCGCGCAGGCCGGCCGGACGCATGGCGACGCTATTGGGCGCCGGAGGAGCAGGTGCGCCAGTACTATTTCCTCGGGAAGGACAACATCTTCTTCCACACCGTGGTCTGGCCGGCGATCCTGCTCGGGCACGGCGAGCTCCAGGTCCCGTACGACGTCTGCGCCAACGCCTGGCTCCTCGTCGGGGGCGTCAAGTTGGCCAAGTCCTCCGGGGCAGGCGGGGGGGACGCGACGATCCCCGCGCTGCTCGAACAGTATCCGCCCGACGTCATCCGGTTCTACGCCGCGCAGCTCGCGCCGCAGAACCACGATACCGAGTTCGACTGGAACGAGTTCCACCAGCTCGCCAACGAGGTACTCTCCAACCAGTGGGGCAACCTCGTCCAGCGCGTGCTGGTCCTCGTGCGCGAGCGGTGCGCCGGCAAGATCCCCGAACCGCCGGCCGGCTGGGACCCGAGCCTGCCGAGTTCCATCGGCCCCCGCCTCCACGAGGCGCACCGGGAGATCACGCGCGACCTGGACGCCGTGCATCTGAAGGAGGCGCTCGATCGGATCTTCGTCGAGGTGCGGGAGGGGAACCGCCGCTTCCACGACGCCAAACCGTGGTCCTCTTCCGACGGGGAGCGGGAGCGGACCCTCTACGAGACGCTCTGGTTGATCCGGGCCGCCGCGACCTGGTTGAGCCCGTATCTCCCGTTCTCCTCGGCCGAGGTGTTCCGGATGCTCGGGGAACCGGAGCCGCCGCGCTCGGGAGACTGGGAGCGCGCCCTCCAGCCGCCCGTGCCGCTCCAATCGCTCGGAGAGGTCCGCCCGCTCTTCCCGAAAGACGTGGCGGCCGCCGCGGCCCGACCGGCCCCTCCCCCGCCCCTGGTGCCCGCCGCCCCGCTTCCCCCCCTAGCGGTCCGGGTCGCCGTCGTCCGCGAGGTCAAGGAGCACCCCGCGGCCGACCGCCTGTACATCCTGACGCTGGACGTCGGCGACCCGTCGCCCCGAACCGTGGTGGCCGGCCTGCGCCCTTCCTACCCGGCCGGCGAACTCGTGGGGCGCCGAGTGGCCCTGCTGGCGAACCTGGAGCCCCGGACGATCCGACGGATCACCTCGCAGGGAATGGTGCTCGCCGCCGACTCGGGGGACAGGGCGGTCCTCGTTCGACCCCCCAACGGCGTCGCGGCCGGACTGTATGCCGACGGCACGAACGAGGCGGACCGGGCGATCACGTACGACGAATTCCAGGCGACCCCGCTCGTCGTGGGAACGGTCGAGGGCGGTGACGCCGACCGCAGTCGCGTCGAGGTGGGCGGACGGTTGGTCACGGTACCGGGGAGCTGGGAGACCGGCGCCCGGGTGATCGTCCGGCTGGCGTCGGAGGGAGCCGCCGAAGGGGTTATCGTGTCGTTCGGCCCCGGTCTAGCCTTGGAGCCCGCATCCGAGCTCCCCGACGGAACGAAGGTCCGATGACGGCGACGGTCCGACTCGATCTCCACGTGCACTCCCGCTTCTCGCCGGACGGCCACATGGAGCTCGGGCAGATCGTCGACCAGCTCGGCGTCGCCGGCGTTCAGGGGTTCGCCCTCACCGACCACAACTCGGTCGCCGGCCACCCGCGCCTGCGCGAGTTGCAAGCGGCGTTCCCGATGTATTGGCTCATTCCGGGGGTCGAGGTCTCCACGCAGGAGGGTCACCTCTTGGTCTACGGCGCGGGCGAGGCGCCCCCGGCCCACCGACCGCTCGCGGAAACCCTGGACTGGGTACGCGCCCGGGCCGCCATCTCGGTGCTCGCGCATCCGTTCCGAAGGGCCCATGGCGTCGGACGTGCCCTCGCCGAGCGTGCGCCGGTCGATGGCATCGAGACGGCGAACGGCCACAATGCCGAAGTGACCAACGCCCGGGCCGAGCTCGTGGCCGCACGGCGAGGCGTGTCCGCGACCGGTGGCAGCGACGCGCACCGACCGGCGGACGTCGGGCGCGCCTTCACGGAGCTCACCGGTGACGTCTCCTGCGTGGACGACATCCTCTCGTTGCTGCGGCGCGGAGCGAGCCGGGGCTCCGGTCGGTCCCTCTCCTTCGGCGAGCAGATCCGCGTGAGCACGCAGACCGCGCTCTCGCGCGCGGCGCGCGGGTTCCGGGCGATCTAACCGCCTCAGTCCTGCCAATCGGGTGGCTCGCTGACCTTGGCGACCCGACGGAGCCGGTGGAGCCCCTCGCGCCCGAGCTTGCCTTCGTCCGGCTCCTTCGGGAGGTCGGCGAGCCCGAGGGCCAGGGCCGCACGGAGCAGCCCGATGTGGGACAGCGCTTGGGGATAGTTGCCCAGGGGGAGGCGCCGACGCGGCGCGTACTCCTCCGGGAGCAGTCCGAGCGGCCCGGCCACCTTGAGCAGCCGTTCGAACCCGCGCAGCGCCCGGCTGCGGCGGCCCTGCCGGGCTTGGCATTCGACCAGCCAGAAGCTACAGGGCAGGAACGCCCCCTCCGGCCCGCGGATCCCGTCCGGCGTCCGATAGCGATGGACGAACGGGCCGTCGCACAACTCCCGCTCGACGCGGTCGATCGTCGCCGTGACCCGCGGGTCGTCGAACGGTAGGAACCCGACCAACGGGATGCGCAGGTTGGCGGCGTCGATCGCCGTGCGCCCGAACGCTTGCACGAACGACCGGTGCCGTTCGTTCCATCCGCGGGTCAGGATCTGCTCGCGCACGGCGTCCGCCTCGGCACGCCAGGTCGACAGCCGCTCGGTCGTCCCGAAGCCGCGCGCCAGCCGGATGCACCGCTCCAGCGCGACCCAGGCCATCAGCTTGGAGTGCACGAAGTGGGCCGGACGGCCGCGCACCTCCCAGATCCCCCGGTCCGGCTGGCGCCACCGTTCGACGACCTCGTCGGCGAGGGCGGAGAACGAGGACCAGCTCTCCCGGATGAGCTGGGGGTCGACGAACGACAACAGCTCGGCCGCTTCGAGCAGCTCACCGTAGATGTCGAGCTGGAACTGGCCGGCCGCCCGGTTGCCCACCCTGACCGGCCGTGACCCGAGATAGCCGGCGAGGTGGCGGAGCTCCCGCTCGGACTTCGTGAGACCCCCTTTGCCCGGGTGCATCACGCGGAGCGGGTGACCGGAAGGGCGGTGTCGGAGACGCCCGACGACCCAGTGGAGGAAACTCACCGCTTCGGTGTCGTGGCTGAGGAGGAGGAACGCCTCGGCCGCAAACGCGGCATCCCGGATCCAGACGTACCGGTAGTCCCAATTACGTGTCCCACCGGGCCATTCGGGCAGCGAAGTGGTGGGGGCGGCGACGAACGCGCCGCTGTCCCCTTCGGAGAGCAGCTTGAGCGTGATCTCCGATCGCTCGATCCAGGGGTGCCAGCGCGCCGTCAGGGCGTGGAGGGGGGCATCGGCCCGATGGACCCATCCGAGCCAGTACGCCTGGGTGCGCCGCAGCAGCTCCGTGACGGGGCCCTCGATCGGCGGCGCCCGCCCCCCTGAAAGGAGGAGAGCGAGGGGTTCCGAAGGACCGACCCGGATCTCGGCGGCGATCCGCCCGTCGCGAGCCGCCAGCTCCGACGGGCAGGTGACGCGCAGGGCGAACGGCCCGGACTCGGCGAGGTAGCCTTCCTCGGAACTACCCGACCAGCGCGCCTGCCGGCGCCCATAGTCGAACCGGGGCTCGCACTCCACCCGGACCGGGATCGCGCCCCCCGAGGCCTCGGCGATCCGGATGATGGCCGACGGCCGCTCGGCCGGTGCCGGCGCGAGAATGGGCATGAAGTCCAGGATCCGCAGCCGGCGGCCTCGGGACAGGCGGAACCGGGTTTCGAGAATGCTCGTCGACGGGAGGTAGCTCTGGGTGCCGTCCGCGGGTTCGACCGGGGTGATCGCCTGGAACCCGCCCTTCCCGGCGTCGAGTATCCGGCCGAAGACGCTCGGCGAGCTGAAGTGGGGAATGCACCACCAATCTACCGAGCCGGCACGCGAAATGAGCGCCGCCGTTCGAAGGTCGCCGACCAAGCCGTAATCGTCGAGCCGTGGGGCCGGGCCCCCGACGCGACGGCGGCGGGGCCGGCCCTGTCGGCGGGGGGCCGGCGACGGGCCAGAGCGCTTCACCCGGTCGGAACACCCGCCGTATCCACTTTAGCTCCGAGGGGGGTTCGACCAGCTTCCTCCCTGGCTCGGGGGACCGCGCCACCTCGGCCCGGCCGCATCCGGCCCGTGCCACAATGCCCTCGAGACCCGAGAGCTTTAAGCCGGTTCAAGTTCCCCCACGAGCCACGCCAAGGTGGCAGAATGGTTAATGCGACGGACTGCAGATCCGTTTCTTGGGGGTTCGATTCCCTCCCTTGGCTTTCCCACTTGGTTCATTTTCTAGTGCGCCTCTCCTCGGAGCGATGGCGTCACGGAAGTGCCCTACGGCGACCCCTTTTGCCGACGTCCATCTGATTTCGGGCTACATCGACAAGCGCCTGAAGCAGCTTCAATCGAACGACGCGATCGGCGGCGGTATCTGACTCGAGCGCCCTGAGCGGGACGCGATTCTCGCCTTCATACGAGCGCGTCGCCCCGAGGTCAGCGAAGTCCGGATCCGGACCTTCCTCTCGTGGCTACCCTTTGTCGCGGCCCGCCTTGGAACACGATTTCTCACGCCCGACCGGGAGACGTCGACCGCTTTCGCGGAAGCCTTCTCGCCGCGAGAGTACGCTCGAGGAATCCGCGCGACGGGCGCCGACTGTCTGGGGTCGTTTTGGAGGTGGTGGCTGGCGGGCCAGGGCAAGGAGTTCCCATCCTGGCTCCATCTTCGACTAGAGAAATGGAAGTCTACCACCGGCCCTTCCGACATGCTGACTCGGGAGGAAGTAAGCCAGATCGCCGAGCACGCACTCAACTTCCGTGACAAGGCATGGATCTGGACCCTCTTCAACTCCGGATGCCGTCCGGGCGAGGTCTACCAGCTTCGGGTTGGAGACGTGACGCCGCACGATGAGGGGTACATCGAGCTTCGGGTTCGACGGGAGAAGAACTCAGCCCCCGAGCCAGCGCCCGTGTACGAGGATGCGGTGCCCGCGTTGCTCGCCTGGCTTGGGGCGTATCCGCGGAGTGAGGATCCGGAGGCCCCTCTCTGGGTCCACCTCGGCGGGGACCGGGCGGGAACGGGGGCTACGTACCGGGCGATGTGCAAGGCTTTGGAGAGCGCTGCTACCCGAGCGAAGATTGCGAAGCCGATGACACCCTATGCTCTCCGCCGCTCCCGCCTAACTATTCTCGCGAAGGACCCGGCAGTCTCCACCTCGATTCTGGAAAAGGTAGCCGGATGGGTCCCCGGGAGCAACGTGGCGCGCCACTACGTGCATCTGAGTGGGAAGGACGTCCTAAACGCCCTAAACGCCCGCTACGGCGTCAAGGTGCCGAACCCCGAAGAGAGGGTGCAGACATCTCGTGCCCCCGTCAAGTGTGCGCGATGTAAGACGGTGAATCCTGCCGGGGCGGCGTTCTGCATGAACTGCGGCGGGCCGCTCTCCCTGCCTGCGGTGAAGCAAATCGAGGAGGCTCGAGGCGCAGAGGAGCGCTTGGCTGAATTACTCCGCCAACCCGAGGCGGTCGAGTTCTTAGCGCGGATGCTGGCCGAACGCCAGAAAACCGGTGGTCGCTCAGGGAGGCGACGCGGGGCCGACTCGGCAGCCGAAACGTCGGTCGTAGGCGATGGCCGGTTGACAGCCACCGAGGCGGAGGATCGACCGCAGGGAGTCGTTTCACTGGCCGAAGCGGAACGATTGATCGGCGCGGGCTACGAATACGTCGGGTCCCTGGGGGTCGACCGAGCGATTCTGCGACCGCAGCCCGGCGGCATCATGCGCGGACAAGCCAGCGGGCCGACGACCTAGACCTCCTTTTAGACCGAGGCTATAGCCAAGATTGGCGGCGATTCCCCCAGTTGGTTACCGCGGTTGTACAGAACGGTCCCGCCTCCCGCGAGGGGAATCAACGTTGACAACGCCCCGATGCGAACGAAGTCCGCCTCCGATAATTTCGCGACTACTCACGTCAGAAGCCGTGGACGTATGACCTAACTGCTGGGATTGGGGTCGGTTCTCCTGGCGGGCACGGGGCAGGTAGCGGTGCCCTGCGAGGTCGCCCGAGGCGAATCTGGCTGCCGGCAGGCGAAGGGCGTTCCGACTTCGCCAGCCGAGGCCCCGCCTGGTCCACGGTGACCGATGCGCTCTGTGGGCCACGAAAGAAGCTCCAAGCGCTGAACGACGATCCCTCCGTCGACCACCGGTCGATGGACGAGGTGCACTTTGGACGGGGTCCACTTCCAGCGGAATAGTTCCCGATGCTGGATCTGGGTCCCGCCGGAAGTCCGTGACACCATCCTCCTCCATCCCTGGGCCCGCACGTCCGTCAGCAATGCGCAATCCCTTAGGGCGGGCTGTTTAGACTTGACGCCGCCCCGCCAAATCGGGCCACGGTGGTCCTTCCCACGAAACGGGCAGCCGGACCAGCCCCGATTCAGAGCGTGTTAGCGAGGCCCGACCACTCCTGCGAAGACCGCGGGTCAGGTAGCTACGCCGACGAGGCAAACGACTGGGTGTCGAGGAGTCGCCATGATCCAGGAGTGATCGCCCGCCCGAGTCCCTCGAGGGCAGCGCAACTCAGATCCGACGGTTCCCTAATCGCAACGCCCTATTCCGTGCCCCTATCAGCCACGATCGCCACCGTCGAACGATGTCAACTGCGACGCCGTCCACGAGCGGGTCCCTTCGTCGATCCTGCCCCGTCATTGGGCTGTTCGCCGTGGTCGCGATCGTAGCCCTCCTGTTGCTACCGACCGCCTTCGCTCCCCCGGGGAGCGGGGCGGCGCAGCGGGCGTCGACCGTAACCGCTTCAGCGTCCGGGGCCGCGGGGACCAACCCGTACGTCTGCGCGTTCAACACCACGCCCGACTCCTCGGACCGTGACGTGCGGCTCGCGCCGCCCTCGTTCTCCCTGGCAAGCGGCGACTCCCTCACCGCGACGTTCGAGTTCGAGGTGGTCCGCTCCTCGACCTCCCCGATCGACCTGGCGTTGACGGTGCCGAGCCTGTTCGCCAAGTTCCCACTCTCGAACGGAACCGATCTCACCTCCTACTTCGCTCCTCGAACGATCACCCTGACCAACACCCTGTGGTCGAACGGCTCCTTGGCCACCAAGACCAAGACGATGAGCGGAGCCACGCCCTTCTCCGGCTCGTCGGCGTACATGACCAGCGAACTTCTCGCCATCATGGCCAATGCCTCGTACCAGACGGTGAGCCTCGCCTTCCGCTGGGACTGGAGCGTCGTCTTCGCCGGCAATGGCACCGGCGTCACGAGCCCGTGGAGCCGCGTCGTGACGACCGGACCGAGCGCCAACACGTTCTATCCGGCGCCCTATGTCTCGC
Organism: Thermoplasmata archaeon; assembly: GCA_022750205.1. GTDB lineage: Archaea > Thermoplasmatota > Thermoplasmata > Lutacidiplasmatales > UBA184 > Lutacidiplasma. Next base: position 8,814 of record JAKIWD010000024.1, on the reverse strand, counting down.
TCGCCTCCAAGAGCAACACCACCGTCGATATCGGCGCGGAGTTCACCGCCTACCTCTCGGGCGCGATCTCCGACACCGCGTTCCACAGCGTGCTCGAGAACGCGTCGACCGGTAACGTGGTCATCAACACCCCGACGGACACGACCTCCGGCGCTTCGCCGCCGGTGGCGGTCTCGGTGCAGATCCTGCCCCCGAACCAATCGCTCGGCCCGGGGGCGCTCTTGGACCACGTCCGCAACGTCTGCGGCGCCCTCCTCTACAGCATCAGCCTCAAGGCGGTCTACGCCCCGACGGCGACCGTTACCCTCGCCGTCGCTCCGACGACGTGCGGGCCGATCACGTTCGACGGAACTTCGTACGCGAGCGGCGCCGTCGTCAATGTCACGCCCTCGTCGACGGCCCTGCCGATCCACGTGGCGGCCTGCGCGAGCGACACCTTCCTCGGCTGGAGCCGGACCGAGGGAGCGTGGGTAACCACCCGCTCCGCGCTCTCCACCTCGGCGACGATCAGCTCGAGCGGGACCCTGACGGCGCGTTTCTCCTAGGCGCGCCCTTCCCCCCGCCGAAAGCGATCCGGCCATCGTTGGCCGGTCGTGGCCGTCCCCACCCGTCGCCGGGACAGTACGCTGGCAGAGCGTCGGCCGATCGCGGTCGCCGCTGCCCCGCCATGCGCCGCGCGGACCATCGGCGCGTACGTCGCGGTGCTGAGCCCCGCGGGGCGGCGTGGACGGGGGAAACCCCAGCCCGCCCTCAGCCTGGTCCCGGGAGCGGCGGCAGGAGCGGGGCCAGCCGATGGAGCGCGGCGCCGCAGGCCGCCACGTCCTCGAGCGCGAATTCGTCCCCGGCGCGGAATCCCGTGCCCGACTGTGCCTGGACGCACCTCAACCGGGTCGCGCCCCAACGGACACCCCGTGCGATCACATCGAAGACGAGATCGAACACCGCGTAGTCCCGGCGTTCGGTCCGGTCCGCCGCCAGCACCACGGACATCCCGAACTCCCGCTGGACCTGCATCAACCGCGCCGTCGTCGCCGGATCGTCGGGGAACTGCCGGGCCACGTGCCAGCCGTTCGCGATGAGGATCGCCATCGGCCCGCGGAGGGGGAAACGCTGGCGGAGGAGCTGCTCCGATGCCTCGGGAGCCGCGAGGAACTGCGGAAGGTAGGAGATGATCTGCTCGCGGGCATCGGAGCGCACCAGCGGCCACGCGCGGTCGGGGGGGTTGTCGGCCCCGGCGTAACTGATCAGGTGCCGGTCCGGCGCCATCACGCCATCCCAATCGATCCCCACCTCGCCGGGAGCCGTTTGGATCTCCAGAACGGCGAGCTCTGGGGCACACGCCGAGGCCCAGGCAAAGCCGGCGAGGTTCGCGGCGAAGGGGTTTGGGCTCCGCAGCACGGTGTGCGTAGGCTGGGCCGGGAGCGCCGGCTCACTGGACATCCTCACCTCTTCCGAGGACCTAGGTCTGGGACTCGCAGATATCGCCCCACGTTATTCCCTAACCTAATGGGAAGTCGCCGCGGCTGCACGCCACCGCCGATCCCTCATGCGGACTACGGGGCGGGCGACGGGGTCCCATCGAGCTCCCCGAGCAGTTGATCCAGGTCCTTGGGTGCGGTGGCCCGCGGGCCCTCTCCGGGCGCCGGGGTGGGCGGACCATTCTCCGCGGCGGCCGCTGGAGCCGGGGCTGGAGGTCGCGGCGGGGCGCTGTGGTGGGCGGGCTTCCGACGGCTGACGAGGATGGCCATCCAGATGATCGCGGCCACGAACCCGAGCGCCAGACAAAGCGCAGCGAGGGGGGCGAGGGGAGCGATGGTCGAGGCGGGCGGCCCGGCCGGTAGGGCCCCTCCTCCGGGGGCACTGCCGGACCCAGCGGACGATCCGCTGCCACCACCTGACCCGGAGCCGGACCCGCTTCCGGATCCGCTGCCGGACCCGCTCCCGGAACCCGAGCCCCCACCGGAACCACTCCCCGAACCTCCGCCGGAACCTCCGCCCGAGCCGCCGTTGGAGCCGCCGCCGGACCCGTTCGTCGAGAGATTGACGGCCGTCACGGTCGTCGAGGCGTGGACCGTCGTGGACCAGGAGTCGGTCACGGCACAGGTGACCGTGTAGTTCCCGGGGGAGGTGAACGCGTGCGTCGAATTCGGTCCGCTGCCGGTCGCGCCATCGCCGAAGTCCCACGAGAAGGCGTACGGTGGCAAGCCGCCCCGGGCCTCGCAGACGAACGAGCCCGGCGCGGACTCGTTGATCTCGGAGGGTGCCGTGCTGATGCGGGCTTGGAGCCAAAGCGGGACCACGACCTGGGCGACGTTGGAGGCGGACACCGAGGGCTCGGTGGTTCCGCAGTCGGCGCTCGGACAAGCGTCCGTCGTCCAGACGATGAACGCGTAGTCACTCCCGGGCGTGAGATTCCGGATCGTATAGGACTCGGTCGCCGCAGCGGTCAGGGTCGAGATGTTCGAGGGCGTACCGTTCCCGACGGAAACGCCGACAGCGTAGGAGGAGAACTGCACGTCGCCTCCATACGTGGCGCCATTGGTCCAGCTGAGGTTGGCCACGGTGGGGGAGAGGAGGACCGTGTGAAGTGCCGCGGGGTTCGGCTGGGTCTGCTCGACCACGTTCGAGGTCTGGCTCACGATCAGGCTGTTGGCGGTCACTACCTCCCACCAGTAGGTCGTCCCGGGCGAGAGGTCCGTGCCGAAGTAGTGGGTTTCGGACTGGGTCCCGATCGTGGCTACCGTGGTCCAGGGACCGCTGGCGCCCGCGGTCGATTCCTCGACTTGGTAGGAGGCGAACAGAATGGCGGTCGATTCGTTCCACGAGAGGCCGATGGCCCCCGGACTCGCTCCGTCCACGGAAAGGGTCGCTCCCGACGACGCGGGCGCGCTCGCGCCGCCCGAGAGCGGAACGACGAGCAACCCCGCCGTCGCCAGCAGGGTCATTCCCACGGTCCAGAACACCGCGGGGGCGGCGAGCGCGCGAGGGTCCCCCGAGCGCGAACGGTCGAATGCGGCCGCGGGCGCGTCTGCGCCGGTCATTGCATCCGTTGAAACCGGTACGGCGCTTACATAGGGTCCGTAACCAGCGGATTAGTCGCTACCGACCACGCCAGCGGCACTTCGTCCGGCCGTCGGATCACCCGGACCGGAGCTTCGGCCGGCCCGAGGTGAGGAACTCCCGGAGGTACGGCTTCGTCGCGAGGTCCTTGACCCGTTGCGCCGCCCGCCGGATCCGGCGGATCTGGCCCGTGTCCCCCGCGGCGTCCCGGATCATCGCGGCGCACTCCTCGTCGAGGATGGCGAGCGGCGAGGGAGTCGCGCTCTTCGTGCTGGTGCTCGGCGGACCCCGATAGCGGGTCCACAGCCAGAGCAGGGTGCGCGCGACTTCGATCGTGGAAGCGTCCTCGACCCGGTGGTCCACCACGACCGAGCCCGCGCCGCGGGCCCAGGCCTCGTAGTAACGGAGCGAGGAGCGCACGTCCGTGCGGGTGCCCTCGAACATCCGCTCCACGGCGGCCAGCCCATCGACCTCGCTCGCCGGGGACGGCATCGGGTCCACCGGGGTGGTGGGCGCGACGGTCAGGCCGCGACGCAGGGCAAAGAACTCTCGGACCACCGCGACCGCTTCCGGGTTCGTGAGCCACGTGCCGTCGAACCCTTCCCGCGCCTCCCGGACCTTTTCCGCGAGCTCCCGGGCGATCGCGGGGGGGCGGGGCCCCCCGCTCTCCAGGTCGAGCAGGTGCAGCGGCGTCGCGCTCAGGGCCAACGTACCGCGCCGGTGGCCCGCCTGCACGACGCGCCGGGCCCCCTCGGCGACGAACGGCGTGTCGACCCCGATCTCGGCGCGGTTGGGCGGATGGAACGTCGGGTTGTCCTGGAACTGCTTGAGGAAGCTCAGGATGTACCCCTGACGCCCGAACGCGAGGCCGGCCGCGTGCGACCGCAGGGCGAACAGGATCTCCTCGACCTCGTTCGCCGCGCTCAGGGTCTCGATGACCGGGGTGGCTCGGATCGTGCCCGGGGGGAGGCGCAGCTCCACCTCGGACGCCCGGAAGATCTCCTCCCACAGGGCGGCCTCGAGATACCGCTCGAGCTTGGGGAGGTAGAAGTACGGTCCCCGACCGCGTTCGACCAGGTCCCGGGCGTTCAAGAAGACGTAGGTCCCGAAGTCGAAGAGCGCCGCGGGCACGGGTCGGCCGTCCACGACGACGTGAGGCTCGGACCGGTGCCAGGCGCGCGGTCGGACCATCAGGGTCGCCGGGTGGCGCACGATCCGGAATCGCTCGCCCGCGGCCGCCGTGTACTCGAGCGTACCCCGCGCCGCGCGGGCGAGGGTGCGATGGCCCTGGAGCGTCCCCTCCCAGGTGGGCGAATGCAGGTCCTCGAAGTCCGCGACGTACACGTTCGCCTTGGCGTTGAGGCCGGTCACGACACTTCGGGGGTCGGCCGGGCCGAGCAGCTCCACGGTGCGGGACGCGAGCCCCTCGGGCGGCGCCGGGACGCTCCATTCGGACTCGCGGATCCCCGCGGTCTCCGGCAACCGGACCAGTCGGCGCCCCGCGCGCTCCTCCTCGCGGAAGTAGTACCGATCCTCCAGCAAGCGGTCCCGGCGGGGGCCGAACTCATCCACCAGGCGGCCGATGAATTCGAGTACGTTCAGCGTGAGCACCGGCGCGTGCTCGGTCGGGACGGGGCCGACGACCTCCACCGCTCCGGCGTGCCGCCCCCGATCCGTTCGAGGAGCCGGACTTCTTGCCGGCGGGCGCTGCCAACTGGACGGTGGTCTCGTCGCCACGAATTCACCGGTCGCCCGAGGGAGGGCAGGCCACGAAGGTCGACGGGGTAGATGTTCCCACTCCAACCAGACGGGTAGCTCCTATGCCGGTCGTGGCCCCGCACCCGGCTGCGTCGAGCGGGTGGGGGTTCGGGATACGGCCTACCCACCCTCCGTCGTCCTTCCCGTCGGAGATAAAGCGAGATCCGGAGTACCGAAGCCATGTCGGCGGGTGCCCACGGCCCCCACCTCGTCACCCGGGCGGTGCAAGCCGCACGGGGATCGGCGTCACTGCGGGTCACCATCCCGCAGGTGGTCGCGACGACCATGGGACTGCGCGCCGGAGACGAATTGCTGTGGGTGCCGGACCCCCAATCGGGCGTGGTCCGGGTCGAACGCTACGCCGGCTCCGAACGGTGAGCCGACCGGGCTAGGTCCGGCCGTCCAGGGTCCGCGGCGCAGCGGCGGGGGGGCGCACCTCGGGCTCGGAGGCCGACCCGTTGGATTCCGCATTCGCTTCGGCGAGGTCGAGCTCCTGGGTCAATTTGGGAAGCACCGCCGCGGGGGACGCGAGCCGATACCGCTTGCCCCGGGTCTTGCCGAGGGATTCGAGGAAGCCCTGGGCGACGAGCTCGTTGAGATGCCGCAGGATCGTCTGGTCACTGCGGGCACCGACCCAGCGGACCGCGTCCCGCACCGAGAACCAGCCGGCGTCCCGACGGGCCCGCGCGAGCAGGCGGCGCGGTGCCTCCTCCATCCGTCGCGTCGGGTCGGCCGGGTCGAGCCAGCGGCGGGCGGACTGGGCGTACGCCTCCAGGAGGGAGTCGAGCGTCAGATCGACCAGCTCGGTGTACGAGCCCGTGGCCTCGGTCCACTGGAGCAGGCGCGCGAGAAGGTCCGGCGCCGCCCCGCTCGTCTGGACGAACGGGGTCAACGCGACGTTCGGCAGACCGAAATAGCGGAGGTAGAGGATGGCCATCGTGCGGGCCGTGGTCACGTTCCCCATCGGGAATGGCCGGATGCTGTAGATCGCCTGGAAAAGGACCGTCGAGGGGATGAGCGGATGGTACATCGCCCCAAAGCGATCCACCCAATCCAGCACCGCCTGGAGCTCGGCGTGGATGCGCTCGGGCGGGCAGCCGTACATCACGAGCTGGTCCCGGTCGTCCTCGGCCTGGAAGGGCCCGGTACGCACCTCGCCGGGGACGACATCGATCGGCAGCCCCCGGAGCAGGGAGGCGTGCACCTCCTGGAGGAGCGCGACGCTCCAGGGGGGCCGGAACCGGGCCGCCTCCATGGCCAGACGCGTCTCGTTGAGGGCGAACTGCCGGCGGGCGCGGGAGACCGACGCCCTCGATCGGCTGCCGATGGCTCCGCTCCGCACGGGCCGTACGAAGAGCCGGCCAGGACCCGGGTGGCCCTCCATCGCCTCGTCGAGCAGCCGGGCGTGATCCCCGACGCTCAGCGCCACGCGGTCGAGCTCGTGGTCGAATGTGTAAAGCTGACCGGCCCGGACCGCGAAGTCGAGCGGCGCGGAGATCGCCGGTCGGAACGGCGACTTGGGCCGATACCCCACCGGTCCCCGGGTCGTACAGTGCGCGAAACGGGCCGTACTGACGGCCATGGACCACCCTCGACGCCGGCCGAGGATATACCTTGCCAGAACGGGGTAACCGCCCCGCCCGTCGTCGTCGTGGACGACCCGCGGGGCGGGGTCGGCGCGGCCCGGCCCCGCGGGCCGATCGGAGCGCGACCGTCCAACGTCCATGGGCCGACTTATGCGGGGCGACGGGGCCGGCCGGCGAGGGGTGCCACCGCGACGGCGGCGAGGCCCGGCGAGGCCGCCAGGCCCGAGCCGCCTAGGTGAAGCGAGGTCGCGGGGGCGGACGGGCTCGGGCCTGGGGCCAGCGGTGCGAGCCCGACCGTTTTCGGCAACGAGACGAGCAGGATCCCCTGGGACGGCACGAGGTAGGTGCCGGCCAGGGTCCCGACGAGCTCCCGAGGGGCTGCGAGGGTCGAGTTCCACTCGTAGCGCGTCGCGGTCAACCGGCTCAGCAGACCGAGCCCCAGCGACAGGGCGAGTGGGTGCGTCAGGTTCGCGTTGACGACGAGGATCGATTCCATCGACGCGTTGGTGGTAGCGACCGCCCAGACGCCGGTCAGGGTGGTCGACACGTGCGCGGCGGTGACGGTACCTCCCGCGAGGTGGCGGAGGAGACCCGAGTAGAGCGTGCCGGTCGGGCCCGGCGAGCCGTGGGAGTTCAGCAGGGCGAAGCCGTACCCCGACGAGGAGCTGGATTCGAGGTTGAAGACCGTCATCTGGCTGACGTTGGAGGTGAGGGCCTGGGTCACCGACGCGGCGAGGAAGACGGCGTTCGCGTAGGTGCCCCCGTAGTTGGACGGCGCCCAGCCCGGCCCGGCGTTGTACTCGTTGACGAAGATCGGGAGCGTCCCGCACGCCGTGCACTGACCCGCGAGCGCGGAGCGGACCGTGGCAACGCTGTTGGTGATGTTGCTCGAGGTGGAGAGCGGGGCGTAGAACTTGGCCAGGGTCTCCGTCGTCGACCCGCTCGAGGGGTAGTTGTGGACGGCGATGCCCGCCAGGCTGGCCCCGTCGATGTGGGCGACGTCCTGGAACCAGAGGGTGTTGCACGAGCACGCCGCCTCGATCCCGAGGAACTTCGCGCCGGGGTCGACCGCGGAGACCGCGGTGATCGCCACCTTGACGTCGAACGCGTAGGCGAGCGGCGACGCCGACGCGGCGTCGGTCGTCTTCCAGCTCGTCCACGGAAGGCCGTAGTGGGTCCAACCGGTCGGTTCGTTGCCGATCGACCAGTAATCCGGCTGGATCCCCACGGTCCGCACGATCCACTTGGCGATGGCAGCGTCCTCCCGCGAGTTGTTGTTCTCGCCGGGCAGGCTGATGATCGTGTGGCAATGGGGGGTGGTCGAATCGCACCAGGACTTGAGCGAGGTCATGTTGAACCCGCAGCCGGTGGAGGCGACCCCGGACGAACTGTAGGAACGGGCGGCCGAGATGTTGCACGAGTCGATCCCTTGCCCGTACCGAACCCAAGTGAACGGCGTCGACGCGAGGTAGTTCTTGACCGACTGGTTGCTCTCGATACACGTCGCGCAGGAGGTCTGGGCGTCGACGGACCAGAACGAGCCGGACGTCGTCGCGACGACCCCGGCGGTCACCAGCTTGCCGGTCGTTCCCGAACTCGTCCCGGAGGTGACGATGTTGATCGAGGTAGTCGCCGTCACCCCCGCGGCGCCCTTCACGGTGAGCTCCGGGGTGAAGCTCCCGGATTGGCTGTAGGTGTGGGACGGGTCGGCCTGCGAACTGGTCGCGCCATCGCCGAACGTCCAATCATACGTGTAGGGAGCGTTTCCACCGGCCACGGTGCCGGTGAACGCGACCTGGAGCGGAGCGGGCCCGCTGGTCGGCGTCGCGGACGCCGTGACGATCAACCGCGGCCCCGCGTCGGCCAATCCTGAGGTGAGGTCCGCTCCGACCTGCGAGGGGAGGACCGTTCCAAAAAAGGCGGGTGCGCCGGAGGCGAGCGGCCCGTTCGTGAACGAGGCGCCAAGAACGAGCACCATGAACGCGGCCACCGCCAAGTTCCGGGCCGAGTGAGCCCGGGCCGGGGGTCGTACCCGGGCTGGAGCGTGGGTCGATGGGAATCGTGGCGCGTCGGAGATTGCCCTCACCTTCCTCATCGGAAATGAAATGGCGACCGCACTACTTAGTATCCTCTAGAGAATTACCGAACTATTTCGACCAATAGTCACCGAAATGATAGCAGATACGCCCTTTCGCAGAGGTCCAGCGTCAGGTTCGACCCATTTGACCACATTCTTCGGCCAAATCGTCGGGGCCGATGCCGGCGAGCCCCCCGCCCGTTCCGGTGGCGCGCTCGACCGACCGGCGGCGTTCGGACGTTCCTGCCACGCGAGTGGGTAACCGCGTGGGAACGGAACGAATTACCCGCTCTCCCCCTTGGAGCTGTACGGTGGGTGGCTTGCATCGCGCTC
>JAKIWD010000192.1 GCA_022750205.1 Thermoplasmata archaeon | reverse complement strand
GTCTGACGCGATCGGTTGTCGACCGCTACATTCGCGGACACAATGCCTAGCCTGGTCGTCAACGCACTGCTGCCTGGCTGTTCGCGTGGTCGGGCAATTCGCGGCGAGTGTTGGCACGCTCAGTCGGGTTGGGTAGTACCTGGGTGCCTCACGTTGTCGAACCCCCTGCCAGCGATGCCGGAGCCATGACGCTCCAGCGAGTCGTCCACGACGGCGAGGTCATAATCTTGCGCGGTCCGCACGTGTTCGCGCACTACCGCGCACTACGACGAGTCGGACCGCGGCGTGCCGAAGGTCGCCGTCGTCGCGCTCAGCGACGCGGGCTTTTCGGGCTCGGTGCAGATTCTGCGTCGTCGTGAAGTCCTTCCCGCTCCGAAGCTGTCGAGCGAGGTGAACGGGCAATGTGGCGGGAAGGCATTGCCGTCGAGCTCAAGGGCTACCGGCTTTTCAGGTAGACGAAACCGTTGTCGCTTGTGATCGGGATCGACGGCAGCGGTTCGATCGCGGGGCCGTTCTCGACCGCGCCGGAGAGGGCGTTGAAGATCGAGCCGTGGCACGGGCAGGTGAACTGCTGCGTCGACCCGTCGAAGTTGACGGTGCATCCGGCATGGGTGCAGATCGCGGAGAAGCAGCGGAACGCGCCGCCCTTTTCGTGGACGACGTACGCCGGCTGACCGTTCGTGGCGTCGGTGAACGCGAACGCAGAGCCCTCAGCGATGCTCGAGGTGGCGACGATCCCAGTCCGCCCAGTGGACGGTCCACCGGAGCGGCCAGTGGTCGTCGTGGTCTCAGATCCCGAGTTCGCGGCGGCCGGGACCGTCTCTGGACTCGAGGACGGCGCGCTCGCTTGGCCGGGATTCGACCGTGTGCCCCGGCCGACGGCGACATCGACGCCGATGAGCGCTCCGGCCGCGACGACCCCGACGGCGCCGACCACACCGCGACGGAGGAAGGCACGACGGGGGAACGAGTGATCCGAGATCGCGAGGCGGGGTCGGGCGTGGCTCGGCCCACGCGCGCGCTCGTGGTCACCAGCCAGGAGCGCGTCGATCGAGAGCGGTCCGGCTCCACCGAAGATGAGGACGGTCCAGCCGAAGAAGAAGACGATGTCGGACCCGTAGTAGTACGGCGAAGTCCCGTAACTGAGGGCCAGGAAGAACGAGAGCGAGAGCAGTGCGCCCCCGGCCGCGGCGAAGCGCGCGAGGAAGCCGAAGAAGGTCCCGAGCCCGACGAGCACCTCGACGACGGCGATGGAGGCCGCGATCAGCACTGGCGCGTGGAGTGTGAGACGGAGGAGCGGCGCGATCGGCGAGGCGCTCATCGCCCCGTGGACCTGAGATTGAAACGACATCGGCGCGGAGGCGGAGAAGAAGTCGGGGTTCGCGAGCTTCTGCAGGCCGGCGAATGCGAAGGTGCCGCCCAGGAAAGCCCGCAAGGGGAGCAGCGCCCACCCCGCCATCGAGGTTGCCCCCGACGGGGGCCCCCAGCGCGCCCAGCTCCCTCGGCTCGCTTCTGGGCGCCGCGCTCTCTGCGTCGGCCTTGGGTTTTGGTTGGTCCGTGGCAAGACCCATCATCCTCTCGCGGCGGGACACTCCGAAGGGGTCGCCCCCGGGCGCGCCACGCCCCACCTTACGAACGGCTCCACTCGGTCTCAGACACCCCGCCGGCATGGGCCGAGGTCCCGTCAGGGGATCGGCGGCTCGGCGTGGTCGGAACGGGCTCGAGCGTCGGACCCCGCTCGATTCCTGGTCCGGATACGGCTGAGACGGTATTCCTGCTCACGGGTGTAGGGGGGCGGGGCGCAGGACGCCGGCAATTGTGGTTGCCGGCCGCATGAACGCCGTCCCGCGCCCCGCCGTATCCCCTCTGGGCACCCTCGGTTCACACTAGGGATGAGTACCGTTGAGACTGCCCGGGGTAACGGTATTGCGTCAGGCCC
>JAKIWD010000066.1 GCA_022750205.1 Thermoplasmata archaeon | reverse complement strand
GTACACTGCCCGGGCGAGCCGGGCCGTACCGATGACGGCCCTCGTCGGACAGGCCACCCTCGTCGCGGCCGCGTTCGCGATCGTGCTCAGCCCGCTCCTCCCCGGCGGACTGGCCGGCCTGGTCCCATCGAGCCCGCTGGACTGGGCTCTCATCGTATCCGTCGGCGTCACGAGCTTCTACCTCGGACCGTACCTCTACTTCCGGGCGATCGAGGTCGCCGGCCTCGTCCTGCCGGCGCTGTTGATGACGGCGATACCGGTGTTCACCGTCGCGCTCGGCGTGCTGGTCGATCGGACGCTGCCGCCTTGGCTGAGCCTGGCCGGAATCCCCATTGCGACCCTGGGGGCCATCCTCGCTCTCCAAGGCCCCCACGATCCGTGGACGACCGATTACGCCGCGTCCGCGGCGGGCCGGTAGCCCGCAACCGTCACCCGAACTCGGACAACGTGCTGGGCCGGCGCCGGCCCGGCTTGGCGAGCTCCGAGATCGGCGTGTCGAGGGTGGCCGGCGGGGGGGCCCGAGCGCTCGGCGTCGGCGGTTCGGAATCGTCGAGCTTGCGTTGGGTCTTGCCACCCAGCAGCGCGGCCGCGTCCCAATCGTACACCTCCGTCACCCGAGCGAGGGTCTGGGCGACCCGCTCGGCGTAGTAGCCGTAGTCCGGAGGCTTGGCGAGCGGACGGCCCTCCACCCACGGTTCGATCTCCTGGGGGGTGTGGCGGGCATCGGTGACGATCCACGCCACCTTCATGCCCGGGATCACATCGTACCCCTCGGCCTGCAACTGCTTGAAGACCCGCAGGAACGGCAGGGCCTCGCGCGTCGATTCGTTGTACTCCTCCTCGGCGCGGACCGAGCGCGCCACGACCAGTCGCTCTGGGGGGACGTCCCCCCGGCGGCACCGTTGGACGAGCTCACGCGCCTGAGCGATGGCGCCCTCGATGTCGCCGCGCAGCACCCGCTCGAAGACGTCGTTCAGGGCCTCGGACTGGTAATCGAACGCATCGGTGCGGCGGCTCTCGTAGCCCCGCACGACGAGCTCGACTTTGGGCCAGGCGGTGCGCCCGACATACCGCTTCTTCGCGCCGTGCGAGAAGAGCGCTTCGTAGACCGACTGGAACTCGAAGGTGACGCCTTCGTGCGTGAAGCGCCGCGACAGTTCCTCCCCGAACTTGCGGGCCCCCTCCAGCGAGGGCTCGGGGGAACGGACGAACACGCTGTCCGTGTCGGAGTAGACGACCTCACTGCCTTCGGTCTCAAGCTCCCGGATGATCGTGGTGATCGCGTCGCGGGCGAAGGCGGTGATCGCCGCACCGATGTCCTTGTTGGTGAACCGGTAGAAGCTCGACGCCATGACGCCGTAGAACGAGTTCATCAGGAGCTTGACCGCGTACTGCAACCCGTCGTAGTACGGCCGCAGCTCGACGTCCGGGCCATTGTTGGCGAGCTGGCGGAACCGGTCGCGGTCGGCGAGCAGCTCGGTCAGGATCCCGGGGATGAGCCCGCGGCGAACATCGGCCGTGACGAACCGCGCGCCTCCCGGGGCGACCGTCGTGCCGGTGGGGGAGAGCGTGGTGAAACAGATGTTGCGGGCGATGATGATGCTCGGGTACATCGACTTGAAGTCGAGCACGACGACCCAGTTCGACAGCCCGGGCCGGATCGCATGGACGTACCCGCCCTCGATGGGCGCGTCGCGCCCCGTCCGGTGGGTCGGCGGGACCCCGACGCCTTCCCGGTCGGCCCGTGGGACGAGCATCGCGTCGATGAAGAGCGACGTGCGGCCGTTGAGCCCGTCCTCGAGCGGCAGGTGCGCCACGGTGGCCATGTCCGCCGCCTTCTCGACGGTCCGCAGCTTCTGGACGATTCGGAGCGCGAGGTCGGCGTCGTGTTCGCAGTACTCCATCACCCGTTCCCGGTCCTTGGCCCACTCCTGCTCGATCCGGCGGCGGTCGACGTCGAGCTTACCCTCCCCGAGGAGGAGTCGGGAGACGAACTGGAGCGTCTCCTGCTTGGGATGCAGCTCGCGCCGGGCCGACCACCAGGCGTCGGCGATGATGCGGCCGGAGAGCCTCCAGAGCCGTTGCCCCAGGTCCCGGGGGGCGCTGCGGTCCCTCCCGAGGCCGAGCTCCTTGAGCTTGAGCACCGCCGCGCGCTCGATCAGGAGCGGAAAGTCGTATCCGCCGATGTTGTACCCGGTGATGACGTCGGGGTCCTCGGCGAGGACGACCTCCACGAACCGCTGGAGGATCGTGCGCTCGTCGTCGTCGCCAAACCGAAAGGTGCTGCGCTCCCCGTTCGCCCGGGCCACCACCCCACAGATCGTGAAGATCGTTCGCTCCCGGATCGCGTTCTCGATGTCGAAGGAGAGGACCGTGAGCGGGGGTCGGAACGGCTCGGAAGGTCGGATCTCGTGGCCCTCCGTCGTGACGACCCGCACCACCCGGGTCACGCCGTAGAGCTGGCGCACCTCGGACGCTTCGTCCTCCGCCTCGAAACGCAGGGTGAGGCCCAGGCCCTTGTCGTAGAGGAACCGGTGGACGAACGGGATGTCGCAGGCCAATACGCTGTTGTCGTCGCCGGCCTTCCGATACCGTTCGCGGTACTCCGGGACCGTCCAGGGATTGGTGACGGTCACGCGGGCGGCGGGGCGCGCGGAACCTGCGACCCAGATCTGGATGTCATCGATCCGCTTGACCTGGGGGTCGGCCTTCAGCCGCTCCCGTGCCTCGGCGGTCGGCTCCGTGACCATGAAGTAGGGTTCGAAGCCGTAGTACCGGGCGACGAGCGTCTCGCCGGTCCGGGTCCGGCCGTAGAGCTCTACGACGACCCCGCCGTCTACCGAGCGGTACGACCCGCTGAGGAGGAACAGGTCGACGGTGTCCACGCCGCGGGATGCGGGGGGCGAGTTATAGGGTTTCCAATTCGAACGTCCGCAACAGCTCGCGGAGCCGCGCGAGATCCTGTTCCCAGCGCTGGGCGTAGCGCCGGGAACGGAAGGTCGCGGCGGGGTGGACGAGGGGAAAGACGCGGGCGGAGGCCCCCGATCGGACCGTCCCCGCGGCCTCGGTGATCGGTGGCGATTTCGGGTCCATCGCCTTCAACGCGGCCGCGCCCAGCGTGACCACGATGCGGGGTTCGAGCAGGGCGAGCTGCCGTTCGAGGAAGGGGCGACACTGCCGGACCGCCTCGGCGACGAGGCGGTTGCCCGGCGGGCGACACTTGATCACGTTGAGGATCCCGAACGCCGACGTCGGGAGCCCGAGCTGGGCGATCGCGGCGTCGAGGCGTCGTCCCGAACGTCCGACGAACGGCAAACCCTGTTCATCCTCGGCCTTCCCCGGTGCCTCACCCAGGAAGACGACCGTGGGGTGGGCGGCCCCCCGGTACACGACCACATGCGCGCGCGTTGACCCGAGCGGACAGCGTCGACACGCCTCGATCTCGCGCGCGAGCTGCTCGAACGCGCCCGAGGGAGCGACCGGGGCGGCCGCTGCCAAGTTCCGTGCCGATTCCACCAGGGTCCCAGGACGGCCGACCCTTTGTGCGTTCGGCTCGCACGGGCGCTCGCGAACACGCGTTTTACCGATAGGGAACACGTTCGCCGGGGGAATCTTAAATAGGGCGGCCCGGTGGCTCGCAACCTTCGAGACGAGAAATGCCTCCGCCAGCAGGTTTGTACACGGCGGGCAAGCTAGCCCAACTCCGCCAGCGGCGACGCTGGTCGGACCGGTACTACAAGCGACGGACGTTGCACCTGAAAGAGCGGTCGGACCCCCTCGAGGGCGCTCCACAGGGCCGCGGGATCGTCATCGAGAAGGTCGGGGTCGAGGCCAAGCAGCCCAACTCGGCCATTCGTAAGTGCGTCAAGGTCCAGCTGATCAAGAACGGCCGCCAGATCACTGCGTTCGCGGTGGGCGACGGCGCTATCAACTTCATTGACGAGCACGACGAGGTGTTGGTCGAGGGGATCGGCGGACGCATGGGACGGTCCTACGGGGACATCCCCGGCGTGCGCTACAAGGTCATCCAGGTCAACGGTACCTCCCTCGACGAGCTCGTACGCGGCCGCAAGGAGAAGCCGCAACGATGAGCGGCGCGCCGAGCCCCCGGTCGCTGGGATTGGACAACGACGACGGCCCGGGCCCGGTCATCGTGCGCCCGACCCCGCCGCCCCCGCCCCCGTTCCCGATCCCCCCGCTGTTCGGGAAGTACTCCTTCGAGGGGTTGGAGGTCCACGATCCCGGCCTTCAGCCGTACCTCTACCTCCACCCGATCTACGCGCCGCACACCGAGGGAAAACTCAGCGGACGGCCGTTCATGAAGACCCACATGCACGTGGTCGAACGGCTCGCCAACCACCTGATGAAGGGGGGCAAGTTCACCGGGAAGAAGTCGAAGGCCCTCAAGACGATCCGACTCGCCTTCGACGCCCTTGCGGCCTCGGAAAAGCAGAACCCGCTCCAGCTCCTCGTCAACGCCATCGAGAACGCCGCCCCCCGCGAGGAGGTCACCCGCCTGCAGTTCGGCGGGATCTCCGTCCCGCGCGCGGTCGATGCGTCACCGGCCCGCCGGGTCAACGTCGCGATCCGCAACCTCGCGCTCGGGGCGATCCAGTCCTCGCGCAAGTCCACCAAGGCGATCCACGCCTGCCTGGCAACGGAGATCGGCCTCGCCGCCAAGGGCGACCTCACCAGCTTCGCCGTCGGCCGCAAGGAAGAGGTCGAACGCGTCGCCCAGTCGGCGCGTTAGGTCGGAGGGTTCCAGGGCATGACGCACATCCGCGCCGAGCTGGCCAAGGCCATCCCCGACATGATGCGCCAGACCGACCGCATCCGGAACATCGGCATCGTCGCCCACATCCACCACGGCAAGACCACCCTCAGCGACAACCTGCTCGCGGCCGCCGGGATGATCTCGAACGAGCTCGCGGGTAAGCAGCTCTATCTCAACTTCGACGAGCAGGAGCAGGCGCGGCTGCTCACCATCAACAACGCGGACGTGACGATCGTCCACGAGTACGACCAGAAGCAGTACCTGATCAACCTCATCGACACGCCGGGCCACGTCGACTTCGGCGGAGACGTCACGCGCGCGATGCGCGCCGTCGACGGGGCCGTCGTCGTCGTCTGCGCGGTGGAGGGCGTCATGGCCCAGACCGAAACCGTGCTCCGCCAGGCGCTCCGGGAGAAGGTCAAACCGGTCCTGTTCATCAACAAGGTCGACCGGGCGATCAAGGAGCTCAAGCTCACCGCCGACTCGATGCAAAAGCGGTTCACGACGATCATCGCCGAGGTCAACGAGCTCATCCGCCGCATGGCCCCCGAGGAGTTCATCGACGAGTGGTCCGTCGACCCGCGCGACGGCTCCGTCGCCTTCGGCAGCGGCTACGAGAACTGGGCGATCAGCGTCCCCTACATGCTCAAGACCGGCGTCAAGTTCCCCGACATCTTCGACTACGTCTCGACGGGCCGATCCCGCGAGATCGCCCAGCGGGCCAAGATCAACGACGTCGTCTTCGACATGGTCGTGCGCCACCTCCCGAGCCCCACCGTCGCCCAGCGCTACCGCATCCCCAACATCTGGAAGGGCGAGCCTACCTCCGCGGTCGGCCAGGCGATGGTCTCGACGGACCCTTCCGGCCCGACGGCGTTCATGGTCACCGACATCACCATGGACCCCAACGCCGGCGAGATCGCGACCGGTCGGGTCTTCTCCGGCCGTCTCGCCAAGGGCATGGAGCTCTCGCTGGCCGGCACCAAGTCGAAGAACCGGATCCAGCACGTCTCCCTGTTCATGGGCCCGGAGCGCCTGATGGTCGAGGAGGTCACCGCCGGCAACATCGCCGCGGTCATCGGGTTGACGGACGCCTTCGCCGGGACGACCATGTCGACCGTCGCCGACATGGTGCCGTTCGAGGAGATCCGGCACGTCTCCGAGCCGGTCGTCACCGTCGCGATCGAGCCCAAGCACATGGGCGACCTCCCCAAGCTCATCGAGACGATGCGCAAGGTCGGCAAGGAGGACGCCAGCCTGCGCGTCGAGATCAACCAGGAGACCGGAGAGCACCTCCTGTCGGGGATGGGCGAGCTCCACCTGGAGATCACCCAGTACCGGGTCATCAACGACTACAAGGTCGAGATCACGGCGAGTAAACCCATCGTCGTCTACCGCGAGACGGTCAAGGGCCCCGGGGGCCCCTTCGAAGGGAAGTCGCCGAACAAGCACAACAAGTTCTACTTCGAGGTCGAGCCGCTCCCGGCCGCCGTCGTCAAGGCGATCAAGGACGGCGAGATCCCGCAGGGAAAGTCGTTCAAGGACATCAAGACCCTCGTGGCCCGGTTCGCGGAGCTCGGCATCTCGCGCGACGAGGGCCGGGGCCTGATCGCAGTCGAGGGGACGAACATCCTGTTCGATGTCACCAAGGGGATCCAATACCTCAACGAGACGATGGACCTCATCGTCGACGCGTTCAAGGAGGCGATGAACCGCGGGCCACTCGCCAACGAGAAGGTCTACGGCATGAAGGCCCGACTGGTCGACGCCAAGCTCCACGAGGACTCGATCCACCGCGGGCCCGCCCAGACGATCCCGGCCGCCCGCAGCGGGATCTACGGCGCCATGTGCCTGGGCGGGCGCATCCTGCTCGAGCCGATGCAGAAGGTCACCGTCAACGTCCCGCAGGAAGTGCTCTCGGGCGCCACGCGCGAGCTGCAGCGCCGGCGGGGTGAGATCCTCGACATGACGAGCGTCGGCGACCTGCAGACGATCGTCTCCAAGGCGCCAGTGGCCGAACTGTTCGGCTTCGCGAGCGATATCCGCAGCGCCACGGCCGGCAAGGTCCTCTGGTCGACGGAGTCGCTAGGGTTCGAGATCCTCCCCGATTCGCTCCAATCCACGGTCGTCGGCGAGGTTCGCCAGCGGCGCGGGCTCAAGCCCGAGCCGTACGACGCCGCCTACTACTCGGGCTGAGCGCGCGCCGCGCGCCGGGTCCGCGGGGTCTTCCGGGGCGCGTCCGAGGACAGGACGACCTCGTCGAGCGTCCGCTGGTCCCGGTGGCGGGGTCCCTCGAAGCTACGGGAACGGATCGGCCAGGCGCCTTCGTGGCTGAGCAGCCATCGCTTGCGCCACAGGCCCATCCCGAACCCGTGCAAGCTGCCCTCGTCGCCCACCACGCGGTGGCACGGGATGACGATCGGGATCGGGTTGCGGTGCATCGCGCCGCCGACAGCGCGCGCCGCGCCGGCGTGGCCCGAGCGACGGGCCAGCTCCCCGTACGTGACGGTCGTGCCGGCCGGGACCTTGAGAAGCGTGTTCCACACGGAGCGGTCGAACGCCGACCCGACCGACGGGTCGACCTCGACATCGAACGCCCGCCGCTCGCCCCGGAAATACTCGACGAGCTGGCGCGGGGGGCTTCCAGTGGGGAACGGTCCGCGCCGCTTTTGGGCCCCCTCGGGCAGCGCGCTCTGGTCGACGCCGCGTTCGAGCAGGTCGACGGTCACGACCTTTTGCTGGCGGTAGACGATCCGGAAGGTGCCGATCGAGGTGGAGATATCGGAGAACTGGAGAGGGTCCATGGCCCGGGCAGAGATTCCCGGCTTAACTCCGTTTCCGCGGGGGGCCGTCAGTCGATGCCCGTGGCGGTGATCCGCAGCTCGGCCGTCGCCTCCGGGAGCGCCCGGTGCTTGACCAGCACCGCGCGCCGTCGGGCGCCGGTCAGGCGGTCCAGCCGCACGATCGTCTTGGCCGCGTGGCCGACGAACGACCCGCCGAGCGGTTCGAGCTCGCCGCTGACCGGGCGCCGCCAGACCTGGTTCGTGAACAGCACCGGTACCTCCTCGTGGAGCGCGGTCGCGAGCAGCGCCGCCAGTTCCGCGGCGAGCGCCTGACGCCCATCGTCGTCGTCGCTCGAGAGCGCCAGCCGGTAGTAGATCGTGGCCGAATCGACGACGATCAATCCGACGGGGCGGCTCCCTTCGCGTGCCAGCGCGGTCGCCGTCTCGACCGCCCGGGTCTGCTCGTCCAGGCTTTTCGGTGTGGAGAGCAACAGGTGGTCGAGGAGCTCGCCGAACCGCGCCCCGGCGACGGCCTCGAGCCGGTCGACCGATACCCCCTCGGTGTCGATGTACAGCACCCACCGCCCGGAAAGGGCCACGGTGCGGGCCGCTTCCAGGCAGATCAGCGTCTTGCCGCTGCCACCCTCCCCGTAGAGCTCGGTCAGCCCGTCGGCCTCGAGGCCGCCACCCAAGAGGGCGTCCAGGGGTACGATCCCGGTCGGCTGGCGAGGCGTCGGCATGGGCCGGGGCCATGGGGCGTGAAGGATAAGGGGACGCCGGCGCGCCCCGCTCGCCGGCGGGGCTAGCGCGCCTTCAGGGTCTTCTTGACGTTGGGGTGTTCCTTGGTGAAGATCTTCCCGCCGCAGTTGTCGCAGCGGACCCCGAAGAGGTTCGCGTCGCTCGGCAGCGCCTCACCGCAGCGGATGCACCGGAACATGGCTCGCTCTCGCCCCCCGGAGTTTAACGCTTTGCCGGGGCGGGCGGTGGCGTGACCTCGCCGGTCCGCTCCGAGCGCGTGATCGGCGGTGGCGGCGAGAACAGGTACGAACCCGAGGCGAATCGGACGCCGCATCGGCGGCATTCGAACACCCCGCTCGCGACCCGGTCGAGGGTGATTGTCGAGCACCGGGGGCAGGCGGCCGAGACCGAGCGCGCCCGGTCGATCTCCAGTACCCGCCGGCGGATCCGGATCCCGTAGCGCGGACCCATCCAGCCGGTGTTGCCGACCTTCTTGGTGCGTTTGCTCATGGCAGACTGCCCTGCGCGACCTTGCGGAGCCGGTCGCCGTGGCGGAACGCGCGGTCCACGACGTCGCGCACGTCGTCCGGGGAGAACGCCCCGATAAGACCTTTCTGCATCGCCACGACGCGCCCGGTTTCGTCGGTCGCGACGGTGAGGCGGCCCTGGCCGGCCCGCTCCTCGTCGAACGTCGGGTCGACGACGATCGTCTCGCCGAGGCGCGTGAACGTCGTTTCCACCGGGAAGTGCTGGACGGCGAGCGGCGTGTCCGCGTCGGCGATCCCGAACCGCTTGTTCGGCATGATCGCGTGCGTGAGCGCGCCGAGCGCGGCGAGCTGCGCGGCGTCGATCAGGTTGCCGCCGTGGTCCAGGATGTGGATATCGACGTAGCAGACCCAGCTCTTCTCCCCGGGGACCACGCACAGCTTGGTCAGGTCGATCGTCTCGGCCGCGCGGATCGACCGGTCGACGACGCGCGAGACCTCGATCGCCCGCGGGTGGGGCGGACCGGGCTCGAACGTTGGCGAGGAGAGCGGAACGAGCTCGGCGTTGGTCGTGAGGACACCGGCGTTGGGGGTGTCCGGGAACGGCTTACCCGGTTCGAGCTTGACGCCGCAGACCGCCGCGGTATCGCCGATCCGGCACAGGGCCGAGCCGTCGGCGGTGACGATCCAGCCGGGCTCGACGCTGACGGTGCGGTAGTCGTCCGGCGCCCGCCCGTCGAGGCGTCGTCCTTCCCGGGCCATGTCGAGGATGTGGGTGGTGAGGATCTCGGCGTTGACCTCGTCGCTCATGCCGCGACCTCCGTCCGCGCGACGCCACCGGCGTCGTAGCGCTCGCGCAGCGCGGACTTCATCACCGTGTAGATCTGCCGGCAGCCGCTGACGCCGAGGTCGAGGGCCTGGGAGAGCTCGTCCCGGGTCATGTGGCCCTCCATCTGGAGGAGCACGAGACGCCCGGACTGGGGAACGAGCGCCATGGGGAGGTCGGCCTCGCCGAAGTTGTCCTCCTCCTTCTTGAGATCGAGGGCGATGTGGCCGTCGATCTTGCCGACCGCGACCGAGGGGAGGAGATCGACCATCGGGATGCCCGCGTCGGCCAGGGCGACCGAGGCGGCGACGACGCCGGCGCAGCGGGTGCCGGCGTTGGCTTGGAGCACCTCGATGTAGACGTCGATGCTCGTGCGGGGGTACTCCTCGGCGAAGATCACGGACTCGAACGCCTCGGCGATGACCTTGGAGATCTCCTGCGAGCGGCGGTCGAGGCCGGGCCGCTTACGCTCGTCGACGGAAAAGGCGGCCATGTTGTACCGGCACTGGACGATCGCCTTGTCGTTGACCTGGAGGTGGCGGGGGTGCACCTCGCGCGGCCCGTAGACCGCGGCCATGACCTTGTTCAGCCCCCACTCGACGAACGCCGAACCGTCGGCCTGCTTGAGGGCCCCGGCGGTGATCTTCAGCGGCCGCAGCTCATCGAGCCGTCGACCGTCGATGCGGCGCTGGTCCGCGGTCAACAAGACCGGGACCTCCTTTGCTCCTACGCTTCCCATGTGTGACTCCTTGGACAGTGAACTACGGCTCGGGCGGGCCTTCCTCGCCCTCGGCATCGGGCGGCGGGGCGGGCCCCGGCGGGGTGGAGAGGGGTCGCTCGGGCGTCATCGTCCGCCACGCGTCCTCCGGGGCTTGGGGGCGTCCCGTGGCGTCGCGGTCGGCCGTGGATTCCAGGAAACCCTGCACGCGCTCGGTCAGTCCGGCGCGGTGGCCCTCCTCATCGATGAGATGGAGCGTCTCGCGGACCCGCATCGTCTGCTCGGCCGGGCCGTCGACGTAGACGCGGCCGTTCTGGCCGACCACGAGCCGGCAGCCGGTCATGCGCTGGATCGTCTGGATCATCGAACCCCCCCGGCCGATGATGCGGGGGACCTTGGCCGGCGAGACGGTCACGATCGTGCCGCCTTCGACCTTGCCCAGCCCTTCGCCGTTCATCGTCACGCCGATGCGCCCGGTGTTCTCGATGCTCTCGACCTGGACGACGACGCTGTCGCCGACGTGCAGATAGCGCTCGGTCTCCCCGTAATCGATCTTCCACGGAGTGCCGGTCATGTGGAGCGGCGCCCAGCGCGGGGCACCGATGTCCAGCAGCCAGAACGTGCCCTGGACGTCGGTGACGGTCCCGATCACCACATCGTCGGCCTTGGGGATGTAGCGGCCCGCCAGTGGGATGACCGAGACCATCGGAGGGCGCCGCCGGAGCAGTCCGAGGACGCTGGCGTAGACGCGCCCGTTGACCCGGTACGTACCCGGGCCGGGGCGGAGACCGCCCGCGGGGATTTCCTCGCCCGGAAGGACTAAAGTGTGGTCCCCACCGGAACTACCGGCGGGATCCTCGCGACCACGATGAGAGTGGCCGGGACGATGTCGATTGCCCATTGCTGTGCGTGCACCGGCGCGCGCGACGGGAGGTCGCTATTTAACAAGGGTGGTCTCGGCGGCGCCTTTTGTGCGCGCATTGAGCTTCTCGGAGAGCTCGGTCTGCACGCCGCCGGGGATCTCGATGATCGCGCTCCACGACCCGTCGGCCAGCCACTGTTCGTCGGAGAGCTTGCCCATCCCCTTCAGATCGCCGATCACCCGCGGGTAATGCTGGGCGGGAAGATGGATCTTGACCCGCACGACGTCGAACCGGATCGGGAGGAGCGGGCGGAGCTTGGCCAGGATCTCCTGGATCTGCGCGTCCGCGGGGCGGAACGGGTCGACGTGGATCTTCGCTTCGAGCATCGCCGCCTCGATCCGGGCCGCCGGGTGCGGGGCGCCGGTCTGAGGGTTCATCGCATTGCGCGCGATCGTCGTGACGATCTGCTTGTGCTTGGCCACCTGGAGCTGGTGGCGCTGGTCGGTGGTGACCTGGACCTCGCCCTTGAGGATGATCTGGCGGGCGATGTCGGCCAGGTTGAGCGTGTGGAACGTTTTCTCCAGGTGCTCGT
>JAKIWD010000179.1 GCA_022750205.1 Thermoplasmata archaeon | reverse complement strand
GGGCCGCGTCGTTCGCGGCCCCGGATGGAACGTGGAATCCCGCGATGCTCGAGTGGGCCACCAAGGCCCTTGCCGACGGGCGTTTCATCGGTCGCTTGTGGGTGGGCCCGGGGGGGGACGAGGCGGTCGGCCTCGCCATCGGGTTGCCGCCGGGCGAGGTCGGGGGCCGCGTGGAGGTCGTCTCCCTGGACGAAGGGTTCCGCCACCCCGCGGCCCTCGCCACCTTCCTCCGACGACTGGATGCTCCGGACGCCTTCGGACCGCTCGTCGAGCTTCCCGACCGACCGCGAACGGTCGATGCGGCATCCTACGAGCCCGTGACACGGTCGCTCGGCCTCGTGCCGGTCGAACGGATCGACATGCGCTACCCGCCGGAGCGCCCCCGGCTCGTCATCGCGCCCGACCCGACGACTCGACTCCGGAACGCCCGGGCGGAGGACCTCGAGGGGATCGCGGCGCTCACCGTCCGCGCCTACGGCGACAACCCCGTCGACACGGCGCTGTTCCGTCGCTCCCGGGATCCCATGACCGATGCGCGCGTCGGGACGGCAGCGATCTTCGGGACCGCGGTCGGCGCGTGGCTTTCCTCGGCGTCGTTCGTCATCGAGCACGCCGGCTCCCTGGTGGGGGCCACCCTCGTGAACGAGCACGGGGGGGCGTTGATCACCCAGGTCATGGTCGACCCGAGCGCGCGAGGGCGGGGACACGCTTCCCGACTCATCGCGGCCAGTATCGCCGCCCTGCGACACGAGGGACGAGATGACATCCGCCTCGTGGTGACGCGGACGAACCGGCGGGCCGAACGCCTCTACCTCCACCTCGGATTCGTGCCGGACCCGAGCACCTCGGGTGCGAACTGGATCCATGCCGGAAGGCTCGGGCTCACGCCGAAGGACCTCGAAGGCAACTGAGCCCGCACCCGTTCCCGTCCGTGCCGGTCCGGAACCGGCGGGCGTCCTCCCCCCGGGGGGGGAGAACGACTATGAAGGAACGCGGAGTCCCGCCGGCCAGACCCATGGTTGGTGTGGCTCGATCGTTCCGGCTCGGCGTGCGCCTTCGCCGGATCCTCGTCGCGGTTGCGATCGTGGCGATCACCACGGCCAGTTACGCGGCGCTCCCGACCGGACTCTTCCCTCACGCCGCCACGCCAAGCCACCGGGCGGACGGCCACGTTCCCGCGGGCCACGCATCGGCGCCGGGCGCCCGACCGACCGCGGTCCGTACCCCGCCCGTCGCACCTTCCCCACTCGGGATGACACCGCGGGTCGCCTACCACGTCGCCGGGCCGCACCCCCAGTCCTGGGGAGGGTCAACGCCGCCGGGCGCGCCGGCGCCCCGACCGACCGGTGCACTGGGGGCTCGCCTCTCGGACAACTCGTCCGGGCTGGACCAGCACTGCTACGGAGTGTGGCCGACGCTCGGCGGCCAATCGCAGTATTACGAGGGTTGCTACGGGCACGACGAGCCCGGCATCGACCCGTACTCGAACCTCGTCGGGAGCGGCGGGAACGTCAGCTGGAACGTGACTCTGCCGGTCGACCGGAGCCCGACCCAGAACCAGTCCGACCTCTACGGCGCGATCTGGTTCTCGATGGGCCTCAACGACCCGTACGCCTGGATGAACACCTGCTTCCTCGAGCTCCAGTTCTACCCGGACTCGAGCTGGACCTCGCCGGGACCGACCGACAACGGCCAATGGGCCGCCGCCGCCGTCGCTTGGCAGATCGAGGCGTCGACGGGTGCCGAGAACCCCTGCTTCTACCAGCCCCTACTGCTCGATGGGCATCCCGGGAACTTCTTCTCGATGACCCAGGGCGATACGATCAACGTCACGATGACCGGATGGTCCGGCGACGCGGCGGGCGAGTCGATCTCCGTCGCCGACGTATCGAGCAACCAGTCCTCGACCCTCAATCTCTACAATGCGAGCGCGAACTATCCGCTGGACCCCTCGTACGCCACCAACTCCTGGACGAACGCCCTGTGGTGGACGCCGGGAGGTCAGCTCCCCATCTCGTTCGCGTTCGAGACCGGTCACGCCTCGAACCCCTCGTACCCGAGCAACAGCTCGTTCGGGGGCTGTTCGCCGGGGGCCCCGCCCTCGACCCCCACCGACCCCGCGGTGCCGTGCCCGAGCTACGACCCCGGCGCGTGGGTGAACGACACGCTGCTCCCCTGGAAGATCGCGGCGCCGACGTTCTTCAACTCGAGCGCCCGGCAGCAGTCGACCCAGGTCGGCTTCACCCAGGACCTCGGGGCGCTCGACTACATCGACGGAGGCGACCTGTTCGGTTCGTTCACGTTCACCTGCCTCGGCCACGAAACGAGCGCATGGTGCAGCTACCCGTGGTTCAGCTACTCGTGCTCGGACCACGCCTTCAATTTCGGCGCCACCGACTACCCGGGGACGAGCGTCGACTTCGGGAAAGGGCGCGAATACCAGCCCCGGTCGACG
>JAKIWD010000196.1 GCA_022750205.1 Thermoplasmata archaeon | reverse complement strand
GGAGGGCCGCGAGGACCCGGGAGAACATGTCGCGGCCGAGATTGTCGGTCCCGAACGGATGCGAGAGGCTCGGCGGCTGGCCGGGCGCGTAGTACGAATCCGGATTGTAGGGCAACGCGGAGACCGGGTGGCCGAACACTCCGGTCACGGCCGGCAGCCCCGCGACCACCAACGCGGTGACCGCGATCAGCGCGACCAGGAGGAAGCCGAACAACGTCAGCGGGTTCGCCCGCATCACCCGCCAGAGTCCGACGAGCTGGGCGCCCCAGCTCCGCCGCTTCCGCCGGGGCGGGGGCGATGCCGGGGGATCCTTCTCGCTCACCTAGCGCCACTCCACGCGCGGGTCGAGGACACCGTACAGGACGTCGGCGACGAGGTTCGAAACGACGACCCCGACGGCGAAGACGATCACCGTGCCGATCGTGAGCGCGAAATCGTAGTTCGTGATGCTGTCGAACGCCAGCCGACCGATCCCGGGCCACTGGAAGATCTCCTCGATGACGACGGTCCCGGAAAGGAGGGCGCCGGCCGTGATCCCGAGCACCGTGGTCGTGGTGATCAGCGAATTGCGGAGCGCGTGCTTGTAGAGCACGAAGAACTCGGAGAGGCCCTTCATCCGAGCCGTCTTGACGTAGTCGAGGGGCAGGACCTCGAGCATCGACGCCCGGGTCATCCGGGTCGCGATCCCCATGTTGAGGAAGGCAAGGGCGGTCGCGGGGAGGATCAGGTGGGAGATGGCGTCGCCCACCAAGGGCACGTTTCCCGCCAACAGCGCGTCCAGGACGCTGATGTGCGTCGGCTGGGGGATGTTCGGCGACCCCGTGAAGTCGCCGGAGGTCGGTAGGCCGAGGAGCGGCCCCACCCCGATCGCGAGCAGGAGGGCGCCGAGGTAGGTGGGGGTCGCCCAGCCGCTCAGGTAGAAGATGCGAACGAAGTGGTCCGCGAGACGTCCATTGGAGTTCGCCGCGACGACCCCCAGCGGAATGCCGATCACGATCATGAGGAACAAGGCGGCGAACACGAGCTCCAACGTCTGCGGGAAGGCGGCGAGGACCGTCGGAAGGACCGGGAGGCCCTGGACCGAGGTGCCCCAGTTACCGGTGAACAGCTGGGTGAGGTAATCCCAGAACTGCACGTACAGCGGGTGATTGAGCCCGAAGTACTGCACGCAGGCGTCGATCGCGGACTGCCGGGCGTGCCCGCCCAACCAGGCCGCGCACGGATTGCGGACCGAGATGTGGCTGAAGAAGAAGGTGAGGGCGATGACGCCGAGAAGGACGGGGATGAGCTGGAGGAGGCGCTTGCCGACGAAGACCAACAGGCTGCTCAGGCTGCGACCCAATGCGCCTACCGCCCCCGTGAGCGCCGGGGCCGCGACACGGCCCGGCAAGCGCCGGAACCCCGGGGGTCTACTAAATGGTAGTGCTAGACCGTCTCACGCCGGGGACCATCCAGCGGGGTCGCCGCGCTGGATCGGGTCGATCGACGCGAAGGTGTTCGTTCCGATCGATTCCGAGTGCTCTTCCCCCGCCCCATTGGACGGGGCGTTCGGCCTACGGGAGGTAGTCGCGGGGCAGCGTCCGTAGTTCGGTGAACGTCTCGTTGAGCGCGGTGAGGAACTGCTCGACGTCCTTCTCGGTCTGGGCGCTCGAGAAGGTCAGACGTTCGTAGTTGTCGGGGTGGATGTAGATCCCCTTGTCCAGGAGGAGCTGGTGGTTCCTCAGATAGAGGTTCCAGTCGATCTGCAACGACTCGCGGTAGTTGGTGATCTTCTTGCGCCGGGTGAAGAAGAACTGGAGCATCCCGTTCACGGACTGGACGAGGACGGAGACCTTGGCATCCCGGGCCGCGGCCTCGATCCCCTTCTCC
>JAKIWD010000055.1 GCA_022750205.1 Thermoplasmata archaeon | reverse complement strand
GTTGAAGAAGAACGAGAGGCGTGGCGCGAAGTCGTCGACGTCCAGGCCGCGTTTCTTCGACTCCTCGACGTAGGACATCCCGTCGGCGAGGGTGAACGCGAGCTCCTGGACGGCGGTCGAGCCGGCCTCGCGGATGTGGTAGCCCGATATCGAAACGGGGTTCCACTTCGGCATCGACTTCGTCGCCATCTCGATCGTGTCGATCACCAAGCGGAGGGCGGGGCGCGGCGGGTAGAGGAATTCTTTCTGGGCGATGTACTCCTTCAGGATGTCGTTCTGCGTCGTCCCGCCAAGGTTCGCGCGCGGGACCTTCGCGTGCTCGGCCGCGAGGATGTACATCGCCCAAACGATGTTCGCGGGTCCGTTGATCGTCATCGATGTCGTGACGTCGGCGAGCGGGATCCCCTTCAGGAGCCGCCGCATGTCGGGGAGCGAGGAGACGTTCACCCCGCACTTCCCGACCTCCCCGAGCGCCTCCGGGTCGTCGGCGTCGATCCCGTAGAGCGTCGGGTCGTCGAACGCGATCGAGAGCCCGGACTCGCCGTGGGCGAGCAGGTACTGGAACCGGCGGTTGGTGTCCTCGGGCGTGCCGAAGCCCGAGAACATCCGCATCGACCAGACGCGGCCACGATACATCGTCGGGTGGATGCCGCGCGTGTACGGAAATTGACCCGGGTAGCCGACGCGGTCGAAATCGTCGTCGGGTCGGGGAAGGTAGAGTCGCTCGACAGGGATTCCGCCGAGAGTCTCGAACCGCTCTTTCCGTTCGGGCGTTCTCGCGAGCGAGGGTTGGAGGACCTCTGCTTCCCACCGCCGTCGGGCCTGGTCAGGACCGCCACCGGGACCAGGCTGGATGGGATCGGGATGCGACGCCCGGCCCGACGCCGCACGACTCCCCGCCATCGGGGTCTCCACGTATCGGCGGGTTATTAGCGGCGTCGCGTGCCATTCGAGACCGCACACATCCATCCCTCAGTCCTCGATGCGGCTCGGCGATCCGGGGCAGTCCAGATTCCCCCGGCTCGATGAGACCCACCGACCTCCGTGACGAGAACGACGCCGAACTGGGCCGGTGAAACGTCCAAGTATCCCTCGCCCATCCTCCGTATCGGCGCAAGTAGCTCATGGGGTCTACTCGGCGGAGCCGCCGATGCGGTGAGGTGCCGGCGATCGTGCTCGCGGTCCTGTTTCTGCTCTCGCCGCTGATGGCGCCGAGCGCCGGACCCCCCCCGACTCCGGCCAGGACGGGAGTCGTTTCGCCCGCCGAAACCGCCCAGATCGCGCTGGCAACCGCCCGATCCGCCCTTTCTCACGGCGCGGGCCCTCGCGCGGCTGCCGACACTTCGCCGAGATGGAATGAGACCGGGGCCGTGACGGAGGGGGCGCCACTCATGGTGTTTGATCAAGCGGAAGGCCGGGTGATCTTGTTTCAAGGACTTGCCGGAGCCCAATTCAACGCAACCTGGACGTTTGCAAATGGCAGCTGGGTCCAGCTTCACGTCCTCCATTCACCCCCGCCCCTTTGGGGTGCTTCGATGGTCTACGATGCTGCCGACCGGGAGGTCGTCCTGTTCGGAGGGGGAGCGTTGGGGGAAGGTCCCTACTCGAACGATACCTGGGTGTTCTCGGGGGCCGATTGGTCGGTCTTGAACGCGTCCGCCGCGGGCGCCCCGCCGGCGCGAGGAAACCCGTCGATGAGCTACGACCCGACCATCGGGAAGGTCGTACTGTTCGGCGGGACCAACCGCTCCTGGAACTACCGGACCTGCCTCGGATGGACATTCCGCGATACCTGGGGGTTCTCTGCCGGGCACTGGGGCCGGGTGGGCGGAGCGAATCCCCCCGAGGCGAGGTTCGGTGCGTCCTTGGCATTCGACCCGGCGACCGGGGGACTGCTGCTGTTCGGAGGGGGGTTCTTGTTCTGCAACCGGAATTATACCACGGCCTGGAACGATACCTGGACCTACCTCCACGGGCGCTGGAGCCAGACCAATACGTCGGGCGCCCCCCCCGGCCGATGGGGCGCCGCGTTCACGTACGACCCCTCAGACTCCGAGTTCGTTCTCTTTGGAGGCGGGACCTTCTCGCAGCTGAACGACTCTTGGATCTACGCCAACGCGAGCTGGCGTCCGATTCCCGGGCCCCAGCCCCCGGGGAGCGACGGGGCGAGTCCGTTGATCAGCGGCCTCTTGAGCGGCGCTCTTTTCCTGTTCGGGATTCCCGCTTGGGCCTTCTCTCGCGGCAACTGGACCTCGCTCGATCCCCGACCGGTCCCACCGACCTACAACGGCGGCCTCCTGATGGCGTACGACGCGAAGGACGGCTACATTCTATTCGTCATTTCGGGACCGACCTACGACACCCATCCGGTGGCGACCTGGAAGTTTCAGAATGGAGCGTGGACGGAGCTGTCCGCGGGCCGGTCGGGCGACCCCCTCACCGGAAACGGCGCCACCATGGCGTACGACCCCGTCGACCAGTATGTTGTCCTGTTCGGCGGGAACTTCAACGTCACGTGGACGTTTCAGGGCGGCTCGTGGACCCGCCTCAATCTGACGACCGAGCCCCCGGCGAGATGGGGGACCGCCCTCGCCTTCGATCCCATCGACGGCTACCTCCTGATGTTCGGCGGCTCCGACTGTTATCCGGGGTACTGGTGGATCGGATGCACCTGGTCCTCGGCCAGCTGGGGATTCGTCGATGGTGCGTGGTTCCAAATCCAACTGCGGTCCGGAGATGTGCCTCCCGCGCGCGCCTACGCTGCGCTGGTCTTCGACTCCGCGGAGGGGTACATGCTCATGTTCGGCGGGTTGGAGTGCGCCCCGCCCGCGAACTGCACGGTGGCCAATGACTCGTTGGCGTTCGCCCACGGCACCTGGACGAGCCTCCGGACCGTGGCGAGCCCACGCGCCCGCGCGTTCGCAGGGATCGCCTACGACGCGGCGAACGAGAGCGTCGTCCTGACCGGCGGATCCGGCGTCGACTCTAGTGGGGGCTACAACGGCGCGACGAAGGACACCTGGTCGTTCTCCAACGGTGCTTGGCACAACGTGTCGTTCGGGAGCACCTTCGTCCCCACGGCCGCCTTCTCGCCGGGGTTCGGATACATTCCCGAGCTCCGACTGGACCTGTTGGTGCTGACCAGCGGGCAGACCTGGCAGCTGCAACTGGCGGCAACGACATCGGGTCCGCCCGGCGCGCTTCGCGCTTCCGCCCAAGAGGCACCGGCCGCCGGAGACGCCGCCGTCACGATCCACGTGGTCGGCTCGGCGGCCGGGGGAGTCCCCCCGGACTACTACCTCTGGAACTTCGGTGACGGTGCGTCCGGTGAAGGAGCGACGACCAATCACACCTACAACACCTCGGGGGCCTTCCTCGTCTCGATGGTGGTTGTCGACGCCGCCGGGGAGCAGGCGAACGCGTGGCTGAACGTCACAGTCTTTGCGGCACTGAACGTCAGTGCCTCGTTGACGCCCTGGTCCGGCTTCGCGCCGCTTCCCATCACCTATCGCGCGGCCGTCCAAGGTGGGGGCGCCCCCTTCCTCATCCGTTGGGATTTCGGCGACGGAGCAAACGGTGTCTTG
Source organism: Thermoplasmata archaeon (assembly GCA_022750205.1). GTDB lineage: Archaea > Thermoplasmatota > Thermoplasmata > Lutacidiplasmatales > UBA184 > Lutacidiplasma. Next base: position 10,305 of record JAKIWD010000055.1, on the reverse strand, counting down.
CTGGACGGATCGCACACGTTCACGAACGCGGGAACGTTCACCGTATCCCTACTCGTCTCCGATCGTTTCGGGACCACAGCCTCGGGCGGGCCGTGGATCGTCCACGTGAGCCGCCCGCTGCCCCTGGTGGTCTCCCTGAACTCGAGCTCGAACTCGGTGACGTTAGGCCAGAGCGTCGAGCTGAATGCGAGGGTCCAGGGAGGGAGCGGCGCGATCAGCTACTCCTGGCAGGGCCTGCCGAACGGATGTGCGTCCGCGATCGGTCCATCGCTGAACTGCACCCCCACGGCCGTCGGAACCTACGCGCCGTCGCTGACGGCGAGCGACTCCGCGGGGCAGTTCTCGAGTTCGAGCACCATCGTCTCAGTCGTCCCGCCGAAGCTGAACTTTGCGCTCACTGCTTCGCCCTCCGTGAGCTCGCTCGGGACACCGGTCGTCATCGCCAGCCAGTATTCGGGCGGTGTCCCTCCCATTTCGCTGCGGTGGGGACCTCTCCCAGGCGGGTGTCGGGCCGTTGGCTCGACCTCCGTCAATTGCGACGTGCCAGCCGTCGGGGTGTTCTCGGTCGAAGCGGAGGTCTCGGACAAATCGGGACAGTCGGCGAACGCGACCGTCTCCATCATCGTCGAAGCCCCCGCGGTCACCGCCCGCGGCCCCAGTCTGGGTCCGTTCGGGTTGAGTGGTGGGCAAGAACTGGCCCTGGGGTTCGGCATCGGGGTCGTGGCGGCGGCGCTCGTCACCTGGTTTTCGGTCCGCCGACGCGCGGGTCCGCGATAGCGCCCTACCACCGCCGCGCCCTGTCGGTCCATTTTCTAGGATCCGTACCATGCGCGAACACGGGTCGCCCGCCCTGAGCCTGCCTTCGGGACGATCTCGATGAGCGTCGATCCGTTCGACGTGGCGGTGATCGGAGCTGGGGTGGTCGGGCTCTCGATCGCTCGGGCGTTCGCGGCGACGAACGCGAGGACGGTCGTCGTAGAACGGCACCCGGGCCCGGGGCGGGAGCAGTCCACCCACAACAGCGGCGTCGTCCACTCGGGCGTGTTCGCCCGCCCCGGCACGCTGCGTGCCCGCCTGAACGTCGAGGGGAACCGGAGGATGTACGAGGAGGCCGCCTCGCTCGGCGTCCCCGTAGAGCCCTGCGGGACCCTCGTCGTCGCCCGAAGTCCGGTCCACATCGCGGAGCTCGAGAAGTACGGTCGCTGGGGTCGCGAGAACGGCGTGCCGGGATTGAGTTTCGCCTCCCCCGAGGAGGCCCGGCAGATCGAACCCCGCCTCGGGCCGTGCGAACGCTGTCTTCTCGCGCCCACCGGCGGGCGCGTGGACGCCGCAGGGCTCGTTCGAGCGCTCGACACTGATCTTGCCCGGCGGGGCGTCGAGCGGCGTTACAACGTCGAGCTCCGGCCGGCCGAGAGGTCCGAGTCCGGCTGGACGCTGTTTGGCTCGGCCGGGGAATCGGTCGCAGCACGGCACTGCATCAATGCGGCGGGCGTCGGCGCAGGTCGCGTCGCAACGACCTTCGGCGCTCCGGGCCGGAGGATCTACCCCTGCCTCGGGGAGTACGCTCGAGTGGTCGGCGAGCGCTCCGCTTGGGTGCGGACCATGGTCTACGGCTTCCCACCGCCGCGGTACCCCGGCATCGGCGTCCACCTGACCCGGACCGCGGGGGGGGAGCTGCTGATCGGGCCGACGGCATCGTACATCGACTCGGACGAACCGCCTCCGCTGCCGGTGACGCCGCTCGCCGAATTCGCCGAGCTCGCGAACGCCTACGTGCCGGGAATCACCGAACACGACCTCGTCCCGGCTCCCTCGGGAGTCCGGGCGACGACCGTGCCGCCCGGATCGGCCGAGCCGTTTGGCGAGTTCCAGATCTTCGAGGAGCCCCCAGGCTCTGGGGTCGTCCACTGCTTCGGGATCGAGTCGCCGGGGCTCACCGCTTGCTTCGCGATCGGCTCGTACGTCGCGGAGCGCTGGCCCGCATCGCCTCCGTAGGGATCCGAACTCCCACAAGGCCGGACCGCCCGCGCCGCACGATCGGCACACCGAGCGAGCGCGCGAACCGGTCGAACGCTTGTCCCGTCCACTCGGTGTTGTCGGCCAGGACGACCGCGCCCGGGAGGAGGTGGGGCCGCACGGTCTCGAGCTCGAAGGTGAGATGGCGCGGCGTGTGGAGGCTATCGTGGAGGAAGAGGCCGATCGTTCCCGCCCGGTCGGCCACCGCGGGAAGCAGCTCCTGGCTTGGGCCCAGAGATAGGTCCCAGCGCTCGCGGAGCCCGTCGGGGACCGCCCACCCGGTTTTCCGCCCGGGGGGAAGCGAAACGGGAGACTCGTTCGCCTGAAGCTCGTCGCCTTGCTGGGGCGTTGGGAGGTCCACCGAGTACAGGCGGCCACGACGATTGTCTTGGAGGCCGAAGAGGAAGTGGGAGGAGGAGACCCCCGACGAGACTCCGGTCTCGACGACGGCGTCGGGCCGGATCAATCGGACGAGTGCATACAGGTCCAGTGGAGCCTGGATCTGAGCGTAGAAGTCTCTCCCCCCTTCCACGTGGGAACGCCGGATCTCCGCGATTGCCGCCCGATGACGGAGGATTCCATCGAAAGCGCGGGTCACTTCCGGCTCGGATCGTCCGGTCAGTTGGGCGACCCACCGAAGGTTGGGTGCCGCCCGGCGGTCGCCCAACGCCGTCACAACGGCCTTCCATCGATCGCGAGCTATGCCTGGCGCCATCGGCTCGGATTCCCCCATGGCCCTAAATCGGCTGTGCCTTCGCCTCGAGGTGCGCGCCGTGCACCTGGAGCCGGGCCGCCGACCCGCGAAGTTCGAGCGACTGTCCCTCGAGGGCGAGGCGAGAGTGGAAGAACGGAGCGTCGACGACGATCGTCTCGTACTCGCCGCCCTCCCCCGCGACCTGGATGGCTCGGACGGTCCGACTCCGACGCTCCAACTCCGCGAGGAGGGCCAGGTCGAGGCGCTGGCCGACCAGCTCGGGACCGAGCGGTTCGGCCGCGACCTGGGCGATCCGTATGTCGAGGCCCGCGGCGATCTCCTCACGGACCACGAGGCCCGCCTCCTTCCCCCAGAGTGGTGTGTACAGCGGCCGCCCCAACTGCTCCGTGAGCCGGTGAAGTCGCGTCCACTGGTACGAGGAAGCGATCGCGCCCGCGACGACGGGTTCGTGGGAGCCCGCGAGCGCCGCCCGGAGCGCTTCGGTCTCCACCTCCTCGCCGGATCCTCGCACCGGGACGATCCGATGCGCTTTCCCCCACGCCTCGGCGATCCAGCGCACGAGGTCGACGTTCGGTGTGTGGAAGAGGAACGAATCGGGGTCCTCCGGAGCGATGGTCAGGAGTTCGTCGACGCCGAACCCTTGGCTGTCTGCCAGGTAGGCGGAGTAGACGGAGTCCTTCCCGCCCGAGACGAGCGCGGTCGTCATCGCGCCGGGACCGCGTCGAGCCCCGCCCGCCAGCGCGGGTAGAGCTCGTCCAGTGGGAGGTGGACGACGGTCTTTGACCGCCAGGCGAACTCGCCGCCCTGCTCCGTGACCTCCCCGAGGCGCTCGAGAGGGAGGCCCCGCATCGCCTGCTCGAATGAGCCGGCCGCATCGGGTGCGACCTCGACGACCCAGCGCGACGCGCCCTCCGCCACGAGCGCGACCCCCGGCGCCGGGAGTCCCGTCGCCTCGAGCGAGACTCGGAACCCCACACTGCCCCCGAACGCCATTTCGGGCAGTGCCACTGCCAAGCCGCCGTCCGAGATGTCGTGAGCCGCGCGAACCCACCCCTCGCCGACGGCTCCCAACAGCTTCTCGCCGAGGCGGCGGACGGCGGCCGGGTCGGTCGGAGGGATCGTGATGCCGGTCAGTCCGCGCCGTCGGGCGAACAGCGAGCCCCCGACCGCCCCCGAGGACCGGCCCAGAAGGTACAGCGGGTCGCCGATCCGTTTCAGGTCGGAGGTGACCGCCTTGCGGAGGTCGGGCAGGAGACCCGCGGCGAACAGGACGGGCGTCGGCGGGATGGCGACACCGAGCCCTTCGTTGTAGAAACTGACGTTCCCGCTCGGGACGGCCATTCCGAGCGCCTTCGCCGCGTCGGCAAGACCGTCCACCGCCGAGACGAAATCGCCCATGACGAGCGGGTCCTCCGGATTTCCGAAGTTGAGGCAATCGGTCAGAGCGTCGGGCCGTGCGCCGACGGCGTACAGGTTCCGCGCCGCCTCCTCCACGGTCCACTCCGCGCCGCGGCGGGGATCCTCGCGGCACGCCCAAGGCTGCGCGGCGACAGTGACCGCGATGCCTTTCCAACTCTCCGCGCGGGGGCGCAGAACGCTCGCATCGCCATGGCTCGGCGAGCTCACCAGGCCCTGGAGAGGTGGGACGACGGTCCGGCCCTGGACCGTGTGGTCGTACACGCGGAGGATCGACTCGCGCGAGACCGAGTCGGGCGCGAGCAGCATCTCCTCGACGAGCGCTCCCAGCTCGGAGTCCGGGATCTTCGGGGTCCGTCGCGTCCGCTTCGGTCGCGCTCGGCGCGGTCGCGTGAGGAGGGGAGGGTCCACGCGGAACGCGAGACGGAGCCGGCCCGCCGGCTTCCCGTGCCATCGGAGATCCTCGAACGGTTCGGCGGTGACGGTGCCGACGACCGTGGCCGGGACGTCGTAGCGCCGGAAGATCGCGAGGAGGGGTTCCACGTCGTCCGGGCGCACGTCGAGGATCATCCGCTCCTGCGACTCCGAGACCCAGATCTCCCAGGGTCGGAGCGCGGGCTCCCGAAGGGGCACGAGGTCGAGGTCGATCGTGAGCCCGAACCCTCCCGCATGCGCGAGCTCGCCGGCGGCGGTCGCGAGGCCGCCCCCGCCGAGGTCCTTCACGCCGCGGACCAGCTCGCGGTCGAACGCCTCGAGGCAGGCGTGGATGAGCGGCTCCTTCATGATCGGGTTGCCGAGCTGGACCGCCCCGCGCGATTCGTCCTCGCTCCGCGCCGTCAGCTTCCGGCTCGCGAACGAAACTCCCCCAATTCCGTCGCGCCCGGTGTGACCGCCGACCAAGACGAGGCGGTCCCCGGCGCGGAACGCCTTGTTCGGCTGGAGGCGCTCCCTCGGGAGGAATCCGATGCAGGCGACATTGACGAGCGGGTTGACCGAGTACGACGGGTCGAACGCGATGCTGCCGGTGACCGTCGGAACCCCGACCCGGTTCCCGTAGTCCCGGATGCCCGCGACCACGCCCGCCAGATGCCACTTCGCCGGGTGGACTCCGGCGCGGGCCGGGCCACCGGTGTCGTCGATCGGCCCGAAGAACAGGGGGTCGGCGAGGGCGATCGGCTTTCCCCCGACGGCGAGCACATCCCGGAGGATCCCGCCGATTCCGGTCGCGGCACCGCCGTACGGCTCGATCGCCGAGGGGTGATTGTGGGACTCGGCCCGGATCGCGTAGGCGAACCCCTCATCGAACGCGAGGACGCCCGCGTCCCCCATCCCGAGGACGCGGTCGGAATCGTTCACGCCGCGGAAGGCGCGCTTCAGCCAGATTTTGGAACTCTTGTAGGAGCAGTGCTCGCTCCAGCTCTGGGCGATCCCGGCCAGCTCGACGTCGGTCGGGTCTCGTCGCTCCGCGGTGAAGTACGTGCGCAGTCGTTTCCACTCGTCGGAGGAAAAGGCGAGACCGTGACGGAGCCCCGCCCGAGCCACGGCGGTGAGGGTACCGCTCCGGAGCGGGAACGTCGCGACCCCCTCCGCCCACTCGGCGGCCGGGCTCGCACGGGCTCGCGCCATCGGTTCAGGAAGGACGGGCCGGCGAGATCGTCACGCGATGAATGACCGGATTCGCAAGCAGTCGGTCGACGGCGCGCGACGCGAGGCGTTCCGCCTCATGGGCCGAGACGCCCGTAAACCCGAGGATGTACAGTCGGGCCGTGCCCACGCTGGAGACCTCGGGAACCCCGAGGAGCGCGAGGGACTTCGCGATGCTCTCCGCCTCCGGATCGAGGATCCCCGGCTTCAGTTCGACCCGGACCTCGAGGGTGACCGAACTGCTCGGCTCCGACACGGGCCCCGCCGAACCGTTCGTACCGGATGTGACGGATAACCCTGATGCCCTGCGGCCCACGGGAGCGGAACTGCTCGGCGAAATCGGCTCGTAGATCGACCCCCGCCGCCGAACTCCAACGGGTCCCGCCCTCGCCCGTCTTCCACCGACATACTCCCGGGCTGCCTCGCCACCGCACGCCCGGACATGACGTCATATCCTCGCGGATTCGTCGGGCTCGCGAATTCCCATGCCATCGCTATTCGAAGCGGCGCAATCCCACCTCGTCCCAACGTCTCCTGGGATCGCGACGCGGCAGCTCCAGGTCCCGCACCGGGGGCGTCACCGATGAGCCCGCCGAGCATCGAAACCCGTCACCTCACGAAGACGTTCGGCAAGTTCACCGCCGTCAACAGCCTCGACCTCAAGATCGAGGGCGCGAAGTGTGTCGGCTTCCTCGGGCCGAACGGCGCCGGCAAGACGACGACGCTGAAGATGCTCACCGACATGATCTTCCCGACGGGCGGGGAGTGCCTCATTGACGGGCTCTCGGTCCGGGCGGACCGCAAGAAGGCGCTCGAGGTCTGCGGGGTCCTGATCGAGACGCCGGAGATCTACCCGTCGCTCACGCCGTACCAGGCGCTCGAGATGGTCGCCGACCTGCGCGACATGCCGGTCGCCGAGCAGAAGATTCGGATCCCGGCCGCCCTCGAGGAGGTCAAGATGAGCGACTGGACCCACAAGAAGGTCGGCCGCTTCTCGAAGGGGATGAAGCAGCGGATCAACATCGCCTCGACCCTGGTCCACGACCCCGAAATCCTGATCCTCGATGAGCCCGCGACCGGCCTCGACCCGCGCGGGATGGCCGAGGTGCGCGACATCGTCCGCGGCCTGAAGCGCCGCGACCGCCTGATCTTCATGAGCAGCCACATCCTCCCCGAGGTCACCGACGTCTGCGACGAGGTCGCGCTGATCGACAAGGGCAAGCTGCTGTTCTACGACACCCTCGACAACGTCACGTCCCGGTTTTCCCGCGGGCAGAGCGCGACCGACGCGACGTTCGTGCAACCGGTCGGCGACCCGGCGACCTCGGCGCGCATCTCCGCCCTGCCGAACGTGACCCGGATCGAGGTGCTCGACCCGAAGCGGGTGCGCCTGTGGCTCTCCGGCGGACCGGACGAGCACGCGGGCACGTTGCGCGCCCTCGTCGGCCTCGACCTCGGTCTGGTCAGCTTCCAGGAATCGAAGAGCGCGCTCGAGGAGATCTACCTCGAGCAGGTCGCTCGGGGGGACTGAGGCCGATGTCCTCCCTCCCGGTCCCGGACCCGGCGGGTCCGCCGAGCGGTGTCCCGCGGCGAGCCTCGCCCTCGAGCCCCGTCCAGGCGCTGCGGCTGACCCGCTACCAGCTCCGCGACTACCTCCTGTCCCAACGATTCATCCTGATGATGGCGATCGTCGTCATCATCGGGGTGATCCTGACCGCCGTCGTCGGACATTATCGACCGCACAGTCTCATCGACAACTCGAACGACCTCTACAGTGTCCTCTGGGCGATGTTCGTCTACGTCGTCATCGTCTTCGCCGGGATCATCTTCGGCGGGGACGCCATCGCGGGCGAGTTCCAGAACAAGACGGGCTACTTCCTGATGGGTCTCCCGATCCGGCGCGCGACCGCGTACGTGGGGAAGTACCTCGCGGCGTTCGTCGCCTCGATGGTCGCGGTCGTGCTCTACGCCGTGATCATGCTGGCGAACGGCGTCTTCTACTTCGGCGGCGGCGCGTTCACGCTCGCGTTCGCGGAATCGTTCCTCCTCGCGACGCTGTACACGCTCGCGCTGCTCGGCGCGGTGTTCCTGTTCAGCTCGCTGTTCAAGACCAGCACCTACGCCGTGCTCGTGGTCGCGGTCCTGTTCCTCTTCGCGTTCTCGATCCTGCAGGAGGTTCTGATCCTCGTCGTCAACATCGAGCCGTGGATGCTGATCTCCTACGCGGCGTCCGTCATCGGCTACCCGTTCGCCAGCACCCTCCCGACGCACGTCGTGCACCTGGTCGATGGCGTCAGCTCCTCCCCCATCGTGGGCTACAATCCGACCTATCCGGAAGGGATTCTCATCCTGCTCGGATACTTCGTCCTGACCACGGTGGGCGGCCTGCTCCTGTTCGAGCGGGAAGAGTTCACCTAGTCGGACCGAGCGCGCGGCGCCTGCCGCACGGCCGAGATCGAGCCCCCCCGCCGCCGTCGCGCCACTCTCTCACCCACCTGCAGCGCGTGGTTCATGAGGTACCGCCGTTTGGCATGGGTCGATGGTCGGCATTCTCTGGCTCGAGGAACGCGCGGAGAAGCGCGACAACGCGCCGCGCCTGATGGCCATCGGCGGGGTGCTGACGATCATCGGGTTCGCACTCGCGGCAGCGGCCGGATGGCAGATCCACGAGTGGACCGGCTGGCCCCTCGTGGCATTCCTTCTGGGGTTCGTCATCGCAGCCGTCGGCCTCATCGACGTCCTCGCGGGAGCGCTCGCCTTCGAGTTCCGGCGGGGGCCGGCGTTGCCCGCGGACTCGGAGACGAAGCCCGATCCCGCTCCGCCGAAGGCATGAGCTCGGATTCCCTCGAATGGTGCGAGATCCGCCGCTCGAAAATCGAGACTTAAGCTTCCGGCGCGAGCGAGTACCGAAGCTCGTAGGAGTGAACCGTATCGTCGATGCGGATCTCCATGGTTCCCGCCAGCCCGACCAGTTCGTCCGTACCGGAGTCCGGGACGACCGCGACCGCGAGGAGCGGAGCGCCCCGGGTCATCACGCCGGTGTGCTGGAGGACGAATGTGCCGCGCCGGCCGTGGAGAGTGCCCGTCACACGCTCGATCGCCACGTACCCCGCCGAACCCTCGCGCGGCGTCAGCGCGGTCAGCATGCCGCCCTTGCTCGACCCCTGCAGGTCGCCTCGGAACGTTTTCGCGATGGCCATGCGACCGAGAGCGACGCCCTTGTGGGCTCGTGCCTTCCCGACGGGCGTTAAGATCGGCTCAAAGGTGCCCCGCGCCACCATTTCCCCTCCCATTCTGAAACTCCTGCCTGGGTGGGCAAAACCACACCTTGGATAGCCGTGCGCCGGAGGTCCCGGGACAGTGGGGCGCCGAACGTCCGACGCCTATCTCGGCGGCAGAAGCGGGGCCCGCGGATCGGAGGCGCCTCCCCTCGACGCACGTCGACGCGCGCGGACCGAGAAGGCGACCGCGCCGACTCCCAGGACGGCGACGACACCGATTCCGATCCCAATCCAGAGGAAAGATTCCGGGATCCCGGAGTGGGTCGCTGAAAAGTGGACGCCCATCGAAACGGCGCTTCCGTTCACGCGCACCTCCACCGACGCGGGGATGGAGGCGTAGCCGGAGGCGGAGGCCGTCAGCGGGTAGCTCCCGTTCGGAACGGAGGGGAACGTCACCGTAGGGCCGAGCGCCTGGAGTTGGGTCCCATCGAAGGTCGACGACCAAGGATGACCAGGCGGGAGCCCCGTCGCCGATACGGTTACGGAATACACGACCCGCTGCCACACCACCGTTGTGAAAACCGGCTGGTCCTGCACCTGGACCGAGAAGCGGTAGACGTTCGCCCTCCAACCGGGCACGTTGGAGACGTTGAACTCGTACGTCCCGTTCGGCGTCGTCCAATTGTCGAAGGATCCCGTGGACCGGATCGTTTCCCCATAGGCCGAGATTGCCCATGGCGTTCCCGAAGGGAGCCCGATCTCCTCGATCTGGGTGCGATACGTCACCTGGCTCCAGACGACCGTGAAGTTGGCCGGCCCCCCGTCGACGGTGAAATTCCCATGGTAAATGCCAGCCCGCCACCCGTCGACGAAGCCGACCTCGTACGGCAGTGTGCCGTTCGGCAGCTCTCCGAAGACGATGGAGGACGACGACTGCAGGTAGGACGTGCCATCCAGCACGATGGACCACCGCTGGCCGGAAGGCAAGCCAATTTCCGAGACGATGACCGGATACACCGTTCGAGTCCAGTTGATCGTGATTTCGACCGCCGCGCTGCGAATCTCGAGCGACCCCGAGTACTCATCCGCATGCCACCCGGGAACATTGCCGACACTGAACGGGATTGAACCGTTGGGCTCCTGCTCGATCAACACATTCGCGTTGGTGTGGTACGCGGTGCTCCCGAGGGTCACGGACCACGGTTCCCCCGTCGGGAGGCCCGACTCCCGGACCCAGACGGCATACAAGGACTGGTGCCAGGAGACGTTCACGATCTGCGGCTCACCGACCAC
>JAKIWD010000162.1 GCA_022750205.1 Thermoplasmata archaeon | reverse complement strand
GAGAGACCTCGCTCCCGCCACATCGTGGGCATGGCCCGGCGCGCGGGAGGAACCGATTGTGACAGCTCGCGCAACGGCTCACCGACAGCGGGGGTGGGACGCTCATGCCGCAGCGCCCCCACCGAGGATCGTCACGAAGTTGTGCGACGCCAGTCCACCGACCGACTGGGCGAGCCCCATCTGCGGCCGCGCGGGAAGAGCCAACGCGCCGGCCTCGCCGACGAGCTGCTGCGCGACGAGCGCGATCTGAACGAGTCCCGAAGCGCCGACCGGATGCCCACGCCCGAGGATGCCGCCCGACGGGTTGACGGGTAGCCGACCGTCCGCGCGGGTCCAACCTTGGGAGAACCAGGCGCCGGCCTCTCCCGCCCCGCAGAATCCGAGATCCTCCAGGTCAATGAGCGCGAAGGGGGCGAAGGCATCGTGTACTTCCACGAACCCGATCGACTTGCGGGTCGTGTGGGCCGTCTCGTAGGCGCGTTGCGCCGCAACGCGTGTCGCCCGGAACGTGGTCGCGTCGGGCCGATCGGACAGCGCCAGTGCGTCAAACCCTTCGCCGATGCCGAGGACCTGCGCCGGACCGCTCCCGCGCTCGACCACGACGGCCGCCGCGCCATCGCTGATGGCGGCACAGTGGAGCAGCCGCAACGGTAGCGCGATCGCGCGGCTCTTTGCCACTTCCGCGAGCGTGATAGGTTCGGTGAACTGCGCGTGCGGATTGTTGCGGGCCGATTCACGAAACTGAACCGTGACCGCGTCGAACACCGCGGCGTCACCATGATGGCGCTCCAGATACCGCTGTGCGACCAGGGCGGCGAGCGCGGGCATGGTGGCCCCCAGCCGAGACTCGGAGGGGGAGAGCGAGCGGGCCAACGACGTCGCCACCTCGGCGGTGGGTAGGCCGGTCATCTTCTCCCCCGCGACGACCAGGGCGCGCTCGGCGTGTCCCGCCGAGACCGCGGCAACCGCCGCGTGGAACACGGCCGCTCCGCTCGCCGACGCCGCTTCGACCCGATAGCCCGAGGCCGATTCGAGCCCGAGCCGATCCGCGACCTGGGACGTGAGATTCTCCGTGCCTCCGAGCGAGCCGGCGGCCATTGACCCGACAAAGAGATGGTCGACAGGCCGGCGGCCGATCCCCTCGAGCGCCCGGAGCCCCGCCTCGGCCATCAGCTCGACCAGCGATTCGGGACGTTTGCCGAAGCGGCCGATGCCGCTCGCGCTGACCCGCACTGTCACGGCGGCGACCCGTTCCCGGGGCGTGCCGTCCAGAACGAGATCGCCTCGAGGAAACGGACGAGCGGCATGCCGTCATCCCATCGCAGGACGGCATTTCCCTTGGCGGTCTTGTCGACGACGGGCAGGCGCTTTCGTACCAGCGCCAGTACGCGACCCGGCGGCGGAGGGGTGGGCGCCGCGTAGACCCGCCACGGATCTCCGCCGCGGTGGCCGAGGCGTCGATACGCGTACACCGCGATGAGGCCGACCCGCTCGACGCGCCGCCGCTGCGCGACGAGCTGTTCGGCCGCCCGTCCGCTTGCCGCCGAGAAGTGGATCGTGTCGTGGCTCGACGCCTTGACCTCGACGGGGAAGGCCAGCTCGCTGCGCATCGCCACGAGGTCGAAACCGAGAGATCCGGCCGCGCGGACCACGAGGAACGGGGTCTCCGCCGAGCGGCGGAGGACCTCCCGGTCCACCGGATCGAGCCCACGCCCGTACCGCTCGATCGCCTCGGGGTCACCTTGGAGCAGTTCCTTGAGTTCGCGCTCGTACCCCGAAGCGCCGCGGAACACGCACCGCAGTCGGCCGGTCGGTAGATATACTTCGCTCGGGAAGCGCACCGCCGGACGGTGCCCGCTCGTCGATGGGCATTTACGGCGCCCACGGCTGGCAGGCCCGGTCGTGGCGGCTTCGGCGGGACTGGACATCGCCGAGGACGAGGTCGCGGTCGTCCGCATCCTGGCGGCGATCGTCACCGACGCGGACCGCCGGCGCCCGGAGACCGCGGGCGCGCGCATCGTCGCGCGGTTCCGCTTGTCCGAATTGCGGGGGCGGCTCAGTCGCGACCGGGTCTTCGCGGACCCGACCCGCTTGATCGCCCGGCTCAAGCGGCGAGGACTGCTGGAAGAGGCTCCCGAGGGCCGGGACGATCGGGTGTATCGGGTCCCCTTCCCCGACGCCTTGCGCGGCGTGCTCCAAGGGGAGCTCGCGCGGATCGAGACCGCCGAACCCGAAGCACTCCAGCCGGTCCCGGACGAGCACGCGGAGATCCGGAACATGGACGGAGAGTTCCTGATCCACCTGCGGGATCTGCTGCACACGCGCCTGGAAGAGACGCTCGAGTTCGGGCGAACGCTCTCGGTGGAGACCCTCGCCAAGTACCTTAGGGACCTGTTCGGGGAAGCACTCTACCTCGATTCGCTGATCGCCCTGCTGCAACAGTACGCCCTCGCCGATGTCCCGCTGATCGCTCCCTCCGGGCGAACGACGGGCGCCACGGGTTTCCACCTCGCCCTCTTCGGCCCCCCGGGCACCGGCAAGACGTTCGCCATCGACGACATGGTCCGTGGCAACGAACGGACGGGGGTGCCGGCCCACGGGCTTCCCGGGCGTAACCGATACTGCGGAGGCATCACTCCGGTCCAGTTCTTGCGCGTGGGATCGTCCTACACCGGCCGCACGTTCAACTTCATCGTTCCCGAGTTCAATGACTGGTTCAAGTACCGAGGGATGGTCGAACCGCTCAAGCTCGTGATGGAGCAACGGGAAGTGAAATGGGAAACCACGCTCGGCACCGTGGGACCGTACACGTTCCGTTCGTTCTTCTCCGTCAACTACAACGTGCGGACCGCTGGGGCCTCCGACTATTGGACGACGATCGCGGACCCGAACTTCGCCGCGCTCGAGGATCGGATGCTCCTCCGATTCCACCCGATGACCCGGGAAAGGTTCCGCGCCGTCGAGTCGAGCTCCGAGAAGCTCGAGCTGGGACGGCTCGATTTCGGCATCGCGGCGTCCTTGCGCGATCACCTCGTACTAGTGCACGCGGTCCAGACACGCCACCCGCTCGTCTCGCACCGACTGCCGGCACGTCCCGTCCGACTCGATCCGGCGCTCTACGAACGGCTGCGCGCCGTCTCCGAGGCCGCCCTCGCCAAGACCGCCCATCCGTCGTTCTCTCCCCGGCTGAAGTCCCGCGCGGTCAAGTTGGCCGCCGCGGCGGCGCTCCTCCGTTGCTTTACCGGGGACCTCCACCAGGCGCTCACGATCGGCAAGGAGGAGGGTGAGTTCGCGCGCCGGTTCTACGAGGAGGAGATCCGTGCCCGCGAAGGGCGCCGTCGCAGTGCCGGCTGATCCACCCCCACGGTACCGCCGGGCGAGCGCCGAGGCGGTC
>JAKIWD010000148.1 GCA_022750205.1 Thermoplasmata archaeon | reverse complement strand
ACGCTGGATTGAGCGGGATGGACTGAGCGTAGTCGTAGAAGTTGACGACGCTCGCCTGGCCGCTCGTGACGTCCGTGATCGTGAGGTTCTCGCCAGCGAGGCTGCCGACGTAGCCGTTCATCGCGACCGTGATCTGGTCGCCTTGGTTCATGTTGAACGCACTGCTCGAGTCGGTCGAGAGCGCGAGGGGCTGGTAGAAGCAGGCGTCCTCGTAGCCCGTGACAGCCTCGATCTGCCAGGCGACGGCCGCGCCCACCCAATTGCCGTAGACGGGCGTGCTCGTGCCCCAACTGGAATCCGGATAGAACTGGAGCTCCAGGAAGCACTGGTTTTCCCACGAGTACGGGTCGCTGAACGTCAAACCGAACCAGATCGCCGTGTACAGATCCGACTGTGCGTATCCGTACCCGCCCCCCGACGTGGGGAGGGTCACGTTCCAGCTGACGTTGCCACCGCTCCCGGGCAACGTGGAGTAGAAGTCGATCCCCGGTTCGTCGTGCCCGTAGCAGTCGTCGGCGTACGTCGACTGGCCGCCTTCCGTCGGCCAGATCCCGAAGCATCCACCCTGCGGCGCGGAAGTGTTCGGGCCCCACGAACTTCCCGCCGGGTGCGGCGTCAACGGGGTCTGCGCCGGGACCCCGCGCTGGAGTTGCGATCCGAGTGCTTCGGCACCTGGGGGGAGTCCCGCGGGCCCCCACGAATTGGGGTGGGCCGGGAAGGGGGAAGGCCATCCAGCCAGTGGGTCAGGGCTCAGCGTTCCCAGGTGGGTGCGGCTCGATAGCCCGCCGTTCTGGGCAGGCGCCGACCGACCGGAAACAGAGGGGGTGGGCGGGGTGGCTTTCGGGGAGGTCAAGGGAGCGCTCTCCCAACCCACAGCATGAGGAGCCCCCGCCGTCTCCGAGGGAGAGGGCGAAGTCACCAGTGCCGTCCCCAGCAGCAGGGTGAGTACGAGGATGCACCCAAACAATCTGGGCCCCGACGGGCGACGCCCGACGCGGTCAGCCCCCGAAGCTCGTGCCTCCGGGGCGATGGACGGACCGCTGCTGGATGTCCTTGGCATCGCCCGCCCAGCTTGGGGCAGTATTAGAAGGGCGGCGTCGGCCGCACGACGGGGACGGTCTCGCCGCTAGATCTGGCCCGCGCTACGGTGGCTTCGGTCCTGGTTCCGGGCCCAGTACTCGAGTTCACGGTAGGACTCGTCGCGGCCGGAGCCATTGCGCTCCTCGTCGGAGGCGCACTCCGTGGAGCGATTGGCGAGGCAGGCATACCCATGGAACACCGCCCCGAAGAGTCGTTCGGTGCCCCGAGGGCCCCGGCGGAGGCGCATCGCACGGCTGCCCGTCGGGATCAGCGTCCGAGCGCAACCCGTGCAGGAGGCCGGGCCCGGGAGACTGACCCACTCGACCTCCACCATTTCGTGAGGCACGGCCACCCCCAGGCGCTCCGCGTAGAAAGAGGGTGGCGTCGGTCAACCGTCGGCCCGGGCGACCAGTGCCGCACCCAGCGGGGGGCAGCGAACCGGGCCCCCCGCAGGGGGAGTTTGCCGGACCGGAGCTTGATAAAGGTGGCGGATGCCGGTCACTCCAGCCACCCGAAGAGCCAGTGGTTAGCTTTTCAGGGTAGGCCGGCTACCGGGAGCTAGCGAGATGGGCGGATACCGGGCCACGGAGGCGACAGCGATGCGTCGCCGCTACTCCGACCGGACCGGCGCCCGGTGTGCACGTTGGCGTGCGCGTCGATCGAGCCCGTCGCTCCGGGAGGCCCGTTCTCGATGCGTCCGCTGACCCGCAGTGAGGCCGTCGTCGTCCGTGCGCTGCTCGCCGGGGAACCCGGAAGCGAACAGCGACGCGCAGAATACACGGGTGTGTCGCTGCCGACCTACCAGTCGCTTCGACGCAAGATCTTGGCCGCGGGTTGGGTGGATTTCCGCTACATCCCGGATCCCGTCCGATTCGGCGTTCCCAAGATCACGTTCTCTCTGGCGCATCCGTTCGCGGACCGGCAGCGTGAGCTCGTCTCGCGATGGTCCAACCATCCGGGCAACGTGCTGCTCTGGTCGAGCCCTCAGACCGTCTTCGGTGTGTTCTTCGGGCGACCCGATGCGGCCTCTCCCGCAGTAGCCGGGGCGCCCCACTCCGCTGAGGACTCCCCCCGAGGCTACGACCTGACGGTCGATGTGCGCCGACCCACCGCCCCCGTCTACTTTGACTTCGAAGGACTGTGGTCGCGCGTGGCCGGATTCCGCCGCCCGGCCGCGTACCCGCGAGGTATCGGTTGGCGCGGCCCCTCCGACCGTCCGATCGATCGCTCGCCGGTCCCGGAGCGATCCCGCTCGCGTGCCGAAGAGCTAGTCGAGCGTCCGTTCGTCCCCGATGATGGAACCTCGGCCAGCTTCCATTTCCGGTCGCTGCTCCAGGCGAGTTCCTCCCGGCGGTTGGTCAGCGATCGCCTGGTGACGCCGCGCTGCTTCCTGAACCTGACCAAGCTTCCGTCCTACGGCTCCTGGCAGGCACGCCACTTGGTGTTCCTCCACGGGGCACTGCGCCCAGAGACGACCGCCGCGTCGCTGTTCCGGGCGCTTTACACTCGCACCGAGACGGTCCCCTTCCTGTTCGCGACCAGCGAGCGACGCGTCCTGGTCGCCGCGGTCTCGCCGGCGGCAGGAAAACGGGTCGGCACGCGTTCGGCGGTCGAGGATGCGCTGTTGACCACCGCCCAAAAAATGCTCCAGGCGGTGGACCTCTTCCGGGAGCCCATTGAGAACATCACCCTGGACACGAATCATCGCTACGATCGGCTGTTCAGCGAACGGGTCATCCGCGCGCCGCCGGTCGTCGGGCTGCCGACGCCCTCCCCGTCCTCCACTCGTCGTGAACGGCCGCTACCCACCGTTGATCGCCTGCCCCGCGGAACTGCCGGGCCGCGCCCGCTCGGCGCGGCACCGCAATAGGGGCCCGACGATAGGACGATAGCCCTGCTCCGAGTGAGGCCAC
This sequence comes from Thermoplasmata archaeon, assembly GCA_022750205.1. Lineage (GTDB taxonomy): Archaea > Thermoplasmatota > Thermoplasmata > Lutacidiplasmatales > UBA184 > Lutacidiplasma. Next base: position 1,262 of record JAKIWD010000148.1, on the reverse strand, counting down.
CGCCCTGATGCCGAAGCAATTGACCAGGCTCCGCGGTTGGCCGGGACCGGAATACCACGCCACGGTCGTCTTCCGAGCCCCCTTGGCGTTCGCCTACGACTGGTGTACGGATTTCCAGGAGTCCGACCCGAAGCTCGAGGCGGAGGAGTATCGACGCCGGGTACTTCGGCGAACGTCCAGCCAGGTCGTCTACGAAGATCTGGAAGAGCGGAACGATGGTTGGCACTGGGCTCGGTATGATGTGCGCCTCGCCCCACCGAACCGGTGGAGGATGAACAGCATCGGCAACTATCGGTCCGTTCGCGCGGAGTACCGACTCACCCGACTGGCGGACGAGCGGACCCGGTTCGATCTGTGGCTCAAGAGAGAGTCCGGTCCTCTCGAAGGCGCGCGCTTGACCAAGTCCCAGCGCGAGCGGACGCTGACCACGTTGTGGCGACGTTTTGGCAAGGCATTGGAATCGGACTATGCCAAGGCGCGCCCCCGGCGCAAGCGTGCGCGCCGGTGACCGCGCGCTCACGGGCACCGCGGCGGGTCCCCGGCGAGGTTCCTGCAGAAGAGAGGAGAGAAGGGGTTCGCCTTAGGATGGCCGCCCGATTACGGGTGCTTGGCCATCTTCATGACTTCGTCGTGCGAGACTTTCTTGTGGTGGGCGTTCTCGACATGCCACTGCGTCAACGCCACCAACTCCTTCTGGTCCTTCGTCGTGACCTGAAAGCCGTCCTCACACTCAACCTGCATCCTACCGCAACCCATTGTGCACCCCCTCCGCCGGCCAGCGAACAAGGAGTCAACGTCCGGGTAGGACATAATCGTTGGGTGTTTGTGGGTGGACAACAATCGGGACCCACACCCCGGTAGCCCAGTCGAAGCGAGGTTGTGCTGTTCTGGGATTCCCTAGACCCGTCCGGTCCCCCGGGGTCGAAGGCGCCCTCAGCGAGCGGGCGCTGCGACACGCCCCCGCCAGTCGTCCAGGATGCGGAGCAGGGTCTCCTCGAACGGGATCCGCGGGCTCCAGCCCAGATCGGAGAGGCGCCGGATGTCGGCGAGATGCACCGGCTCATCCACCTTACGGATGCGACCCGGCTCGACCTCGATATCGAGGTCGAGGGAGGCGTGCTTTCCGAGTATCGCGAGGATCCAGCGAAGCTCCCTCGCCACGCCGCTCCCGACGTTGTACGCCTCGCCGGGAGTGCCCTTCTCGGCCACCTGTCTCATCGCCCGGACCGCATCGTCGACATCGATCAGGTCCCGCTTCTTGT
>JAKIWD010000013.1 GCA_022750205.1 Thermoplasmata archaeon | reverse complement strand
TCTGGTTTGGGGTTTGTAGCTGATGACACGAATGGAGACTCCACGCTTCGTGGCCCGCTCCACCGCGCTGTGGAATGCTCCTTCGTCCCTGATCCAAGCGACATGACGACCCATCAGCAATGCTTCGCGCTCACAAGTGTCGAGCAGATTCACGACCTCGTCCACGAACTCTTGCCTGCTGGGCAGTATTCGGATGGAGTAGGGGGTCGCCATTCGGGTTGCTCCGGAGGGGCCCTTGAGTTATTCCTGATAATGAGCATATCCCTGTCTTCGCTGAGAGTTCCTAGGCCCAGTGCCGCTTCAAGCCAGGTAGTTCAAAATCTGGATCGAAAGAACTCGGCCGGGGTAGTGCATGGGCCTCCGGAATGGTACGTCACGTCCGAGCGATCTCCAACGAGGAAGGCCAGAAGCTCGCTCGCCTCCGCCGGCACCCGGGCGATGCCATTGCTCCACCCAGCGATGGTGATCCTCTCCAGCGCCCAAGGGTTCACTCCGCCCTACATCGCACGACTCGTCGGCTACTCGCCGGACTGGGTTCGAACTCTCATTCGAGAGCTCGACCTCCACGGGTTCAAGATGCTCAAGCCGAATTGGAAGGCCGGGGGGAACTGGAAGTTCACCCAAGAGCAGAAGGACGAGCCGGTGGCCCTCGCCACCAGTCGTCCGAGGGACCTCGGACTCCCCTACTCCCAGTGGTCCCTCGCCTGCTTGAGGGACGAAGCAAGCAACCGGCGCATCGTCGATTCGATCTCGATCGAGTGGCTCCGCATCGTGCCGGACGAGGCCGACATGAGCCACCGGTCGGTGAAGACCTGGAAGGAGTCCAAGGATCCGAAGTTCGAGGAGAAGACGCGTCGGATCGACCGGCTGACCCACCAGAAGCACAACCCTCCGGTCGTGCTCAGCATGGGCGAGATCGGTCCGATCTCCCTCCGTCCTCAAAGGGGCGAGGGATGGTTCCGCTCGGGGCACCCCGAGCGGATCCCCTCGACCTACAAACGCCTCAGTGGCACTCGGTACCTCTACCTCACGCTAAACGTCTACCATCTGAAGCTGAGCGGCCGGTTCTAGCATCACAAAGGTGGGGTACTATGGCTCGACTACCTGCGGCGAGAATGCGCGAAGTACCCCATCGGCCAGCGGGTCTACTTAATCCCGGACAACCTGAGCGCGCTCTGGACCCCTGACGTCAAGCTGTGGGCCCGGGGGGCCCGGTTGACCCCCGTCGCCTCGGCGACCCAAGCGAGTTGGATGAACCCCGTCGAAGCTCACGCAGGTGATCTCCAGAAGCTCGTGCTCGACGGATCGAACTTCGGTTCGTGGGCGGAGGTCAAGCGGGAGTACGCCCGCTCGATCGCCTATCGGAATCACGAGAGGGAGCTACGGAAGCAGAGGTTCAGGGACACCCAGATGAGCAAGTGGAAGAATCACCGACGACCTATCTGGAATCGGCACTAGGCGAGCCGTTCAACCTCTTTATACCGGAAGCAGGCAACTGAATGGTCGTTGACCATTCCAACGGCTTGCATGTGCGCGTAGACAATCGTGGATCCTACGAATCTGAAGCCCCGCGAGCGAAGCTCCCGGCTAAAGGCGTCGGATTCGACGGAAGTGGCCGGAACGATCTGAGAGCTCTTCCAGCGATTCTGCCGAGGCTTTCCCGCCACGAACCTCCAGGCAAAAGCGTCGAAAGTACCGAACTCCTTCTGAACGTCGAGGAACGCCCGAGCGTTGCCTACTACCGACTCGATCTTCAATCGATTCCGCACGATGTCGCTATTCTCCGTTAGCCGGCGCACCTTGGCTGTAGAGTAACGCGAGATCTTCTGAGGATCGAAGCCATCGAACGCCCGGAGGTAGCCCCGACGTTTGTGAAGAATCGTGGACCAACTGAGCCCCGCCTGGGCTCCCTCGAGCGAAAGGAATTCGAAGTGGCGACGGTCCGAATGAACCGGAACTCCCCACTCGGTGTCGTGATAGCGCTGCATCGCCGGGTCATTGAGGGAGCTCCACGCACAACGGACTCGAGTTGGGCGAGCCGCAGAGCCGGCCATGTTATCGGGCAATCCTCGATCTACCTCAATACGGGTTCGGTCGGGAACGACGGAGGTGAGTATCCGCGCCCTGCCTGAGTCCACCGGTGACGATCTCGCAGAGGTGGTGGGGTGGAGTGCGGCCCCAGATTTCCAGCCTGAGCCGAGGCATTGGGAAGCCCCTGTATGCATCGACCTGGCACGAAGACCGACGGGGTGGAACTAGGCTGGCGGGTGATGAGCCTCTGGTGTCCTACTCGCGAGCCTGACCGCGCCCGGCATGCGCTTCAAACCGGATCGCTGGGACCGCGTCTCGACCAAACCTGAAAGATTCGAGGTCCGGAGATGAGGGTCGTCGGATCTTCGGTGAACGCCGTCAGTCCTTCAACGGCCTTCTGGACGTCCTGCGGTGTGGCCAGCCCGGCGGAGACAATCGCGTCCGCGGAGAAGCGGAGGGTGGTCTGGGGAAGGTACTTCACATCCCCTCCGGCGTGGAGGGATTGGACCATCGTCAGCTCCGGCCTTGGAATCCCCAGGCCAAGGAACAGGGCGAATAGTTTCCGCCCAATGTTCGGGTCACCCCCATGTGCTCTCAGAACCCGAGGATAGGCGGTCCGAAAGAATTCGAATCCATCGTTGGACGGCTCGCAGAACCATCCATCCGCGTCGATGTCCTCAACGATCAGTCGCCCACCGGGACGAACGCCCTCCCACATTCGTTTGATCAGCGAGCGAGGGTCGCGTAGGTGCTGGAGGAGGAATCTCGAGTAGACCACGTCATAGGTTCCGGGCTCGCTCCAATCGTCCGCATCGCCGACCCTGAACTCCAGGTTTTCAATGCTTCGACTTCGAGCTTCCTGACGCGCCAGCTCGACTGTTACGGGATCCATGTCCACTCCGACAACGCTCCCCGCCGGACCCACGATCTTGGCCATCTCGAGGCTGACCGCACCTCCCCCGCAGCCGACGTCCGCACAGTGCATGCCCGAAGAGAGTCCGGCACGCTCAAAGAGCGCCTTCGTGCCTGGCCAGCGATCCCGCGCGAGTAGGAGCAGTCGATCGTAGCCCGCCTTTCCCCCCTTCAGGACGTAGGTATGATTCTTCCCGCTCACGATCAGCGCCTCACCGACCCTACGGATGCCATCAACGTAAATCAGCTGAGGGCAACTGTGACGCGTTCGACCGGGAACCTCGGCAACCGTGCCACCAACCCCGCCCTCACTCCGGGAGCCTGGACCGGATTCGAGCTGTCAAGGCAAGGCTAAGGTGTGGACGAGGTACGGATTTGGCGGTCGGCGCGATATGGCGGGCGAAAACTCAGATGCTTCGCGTATTGCAGTCCTTCCCCTCACCAACATCAGCCCTGAACCGAAGGACGAGTTCCTTGCGGACGGCCTCACCGAGGAGCTCATCTCCGTCCTTTCCCGAGTCCCGGGAACGCGCGTCATTGCCCGAACTTCGGCGATGCGCTACAAGGCCACGACGAAGGGGATTGCCGAGATAGCCCGGGAACTGCGTGTATCGAACATATTGGAAGGAAGCGTCCGCCGAGACGGTCAGAAGCTTCGAGTGGCCGTACAGCTCATCGATGCGCACTCCGAGGAACACATCTGGTCGGCGGAGTATGATCGGGAGCTCTCCGACATCTTCTCGATCCAGCGGGATATCGCCCGACGGGTAGCGAAAGCACTCCGACTCCACTTTCGTAGATCGGAACAACTCAGCCTTGAGCGACGTTCTACCCCGGACATCGACGCGTACACGCTCTATCTCGAGGGGCGGTTCCGATGGAACCAGCGAACCGAAGCCGACCTCGAAGCAGCCATCCAACTCTTCGAAAAGGCGATCTCCAAGGATCCGACCTTCTCCCTCGCGCACGCGGGGCGCGCCGACGCATACAGTTCGCTCGCCCTTCTCGAGTTCCTCCCTCCGTCCGACGCCTTCCCCAAGGCACGAGCTTCGGCGGAGGAGGCGCTCCGAATCGACCCGAACCTGGCGGAGGCTCACTCCGCCCTGGGGCTGGTGAGGTTCCAGTACGAGCGGGAGTTCGCCGGTGCCGAACGGGAACTTCGGCGGGGCATTGAACTCAACCCGAACTACCCGGCCGCCCACCAGTTCTACGCCGACTACCTCAAGGCACTTGGGCGATTTGACGAGGCGCTCAAGGAGATGGGTCGAGCGCTGGAGCTCGATCCGGTCTCATTGGCCATCAATACGGGGCTGGGCCACGTCCTCTACTTATCGCGCCAGTACGACCGAGCGATTGAGCAGTACCGGTCTGCACTCGCCTTAGACCCGGACTTCGTCCAGGCCCACCTCTGGTTTGGCCGACCGTACCTCGAGAAGGGGATGTTCGATGAGGCGATCCGGGAGCTTCGGATCGCCGTCGAACTCTCCAAGGGGAGCACCATCTCGCTGGCGGTCCTGGCCCACGCGCTCGCCTCCGCCGGACGCAGTCCAGAGGCTCGGGAGATCTTGACCAAGCTGCTGGACCGGGCCCGGACGAGCTATCTTCCCTCGTACTGGATCGCGCTGATCTTCACCGGCCTCGGCGAGACCGATGCGGCGATGACTTGGCTCGAGCGCGCCGCCCAGGAGCGCTCGAGCTGGCTCGTGTGGATCAAGGTCGAACCACGGTTTGACGCGCTCCGACCCCTCCCACGATTCCAATCCCTGCTTTCTCGGCTTGGATTGAGTGGGAGCTCGATCGATGATCACCCGCTGCTCGAATTCCTAGCGGGACTGAGTGAGCTCGATCTCCGACAGTTCACGGTGGTCGGCGCGTACACCCGGCACGAAGAACGTGCACGTCACTTCCTCAAGGATATCCGACATCTCATCTCGAGTGGAGGGAGGGCGGGAGCCGGCGCGCTACAGAACCTTCTCCTCTGGGCTCCTCCGGGGAGCGGAAAGACGTTCTTGGTCCGCGAATCCGCCCGCAGCTCGGGGCCCGAGATCCGCTACGTAGAGATCAATTTGGCCGAGACGACCGAAGCAGAGTTCCGCAACGGGCTCAAGAATGCGGATCGCCACGAGGGCCCCGCCGTCGTGTTCATCGACGAGATCGATAGCAAGCCCGCCGAGCCCTGGCCGTATGAGGCCCTTCTTCCGCACCTCGATCGGGGGGACCCTGATCGTCCCGCCCGGGTCTTCGTACTCGCCGGGAGCGGGGGCGCCAGTCTCGAGGAGATGCAGGCCCACGTCCGCGCCCGTCCCAAGGGTCCGGACCTACTTTCTCGGATCCCCACGGAGTATCAGAAATCACTCCCACCCCTCACGGCCGAGGACCGGGTCCTCGTTGCGATATCGAACCTGCGCTCCGCCGCAGCCGACCGAACGACTGGATTCGGTGAGATCGAAAAACTGGCGCTGTACTACATTGCGACCTCTACCGAACTGGAGAACCCGCGGCAGCTTCGAGAGTTCATCGTCCGCTGTGCGGGCCGTGTCCCCCTTGACGAAGATCGGATCCGTTTCGATCACCTCTTCGCTCCGGGTGACCCTCAAAGCAAGGAATTCTGGGTTCGGTTGAAAGGGACCTCTCCCGAACTCATCGATCGGTTCGTCCGAATCGTCCCGTAGACGACTCGGATGGAGAGGCGACGAAGGGGCCCGGTCAGCAGCGATCGTGCGGGGACGACGGGAGCGGGCAGCTGCCTTAATCGTCGTCGATCGGCATCGTCGGTCGAGGTGAGCGCCAGTCGGGCGACTCGGGCCCTGCCGGACCGCGCGAGAGCTCCACCATCGCCTGCTGGGCGCTCTCTTGGAGCTTCCAAGACTCGCGCAGGGTTAACGGGTCAACGCGGAACGCGTCGTTCATCAGCACAATGATCCCGACCGCGCCCACAGCGAAGAGGCTGGCCTCGGTTCCCCCGACCACCACGGGCGACGCTCCCGCCAGGACCTCGATGCTGATGGCGAATCCGAGGCCGAATAGCGCGGCGAGGCTGGTGCAGAGCGCCTTGAGGAAGATGGCGCGACGCTTTGCGTTGACGACCAGATGCGCGAATGCAAGCTCGAATCCCCCGCGCCTCACCAGGCGGACAATCACGCCGAGTCCCATCGCCAAGATCACTAGAGCGACCCCTAGCGTCACGAGGTTGAGGCCGCTGGCGAGGTCGATCGTCATCCCGGTGGGGGCAAACCGCGGCGCCCTCTACTTAGTCTCTTGCGAGGCTCCGCGTCGACCAGCACCCGCTGAGACACTCGCGGAACGGACCTCCGACGAGCCCAGCGTTCCTCCAGCGGAGGAGCTCCGATCGGCACGGTTGGCGAACAATGGCCCCGAGTCAGGATGTATGTCCTGGATCCCGGCGACGAATCGAAGCCCGGCCTTCTGCCCAGTGTTTATCGGCGCAGATCCAAGGCGGGGTCCATTCCGCCGCGTGAACTCTACCCACAGATTGCGGGTATTCCCAGCGCCGTTGCATTGCCCCGGCATGAAAAAGTTGGTGCAAGGCCAATTTCATCCACATCGGCGTGAGAACCCACGTCCGGCCCGAGTTGACCGCAAACAATGATCGCCGCCATCCCATCTGCCGGAGTAGCGTGGCCGCGCCTGAACATCCCAGCGTTTGCGGGCGGCCCGCCACGGCGGCCGCTGGAACGAGTCGAGATCCATGGCAGACTCGCCGACAAACGGAGTGAAGTCGATGCAGGGATGGGTCTTCCAGCCCTACGGCCCCCCGGAGGTTCTGCAACTCCGTGAGCGCCCCATGCCGAAGTTCCGTGACGAGAACGAAGTCCTCGTTCGCGTCGAGAGCACCTCGGGTAACCCGGCCGACCGGCATACGCTGAAGCCGCCATTCCTATTCCGTCGCGGTCAAGGATGCCTCCGACCCACGGACGGCCGCCTCGCCCTCGCCGCTCGGATCGAAGCCGTTGGAGGGCAGGTCCGGGACTTCCACGTCGGCGATGCGGTGTTCGGCGTTGGACGAGGCGCGTTCGGCGAGTTCGCGGACGCGGACCGGTCCGAGATCGCCGCGAAACCGGCTTCCGTCTCCGTCGAGGAGGCTGGCGGGTCGCCTACCGTGCCACACCGTCGGGGTCCGACTCCGCGTGCAGGTAGCAAGTCGCGAATGCTACTGTCGGCTACTTTCTCAAAGGGTCGAGAGGGTGGATTCGCAATGGGTCCGGTTCCCCTATCGCCACATCGCGTGTGATCCGGCCCTCACCGCAACTCCAACGTCCAGGAACTTGGACGTGCCCGAAGGATGGTTACGTGTAGGTTAGCTGCCACCGGGGCCTTTACACGACGATTATGAGCTAGTGACGGGCTTCCAACTCGATTGGGTGTGGGGAGTATGTCGAGCTGGTACAGGGCCTTGGACGCGAAGGAATTGCCCCAGGGGACTATGAAGGGAGTCGAAGTCGCCGAAACGAGGGTCGTTCTAGTTCATGGATCTTCGGGGATCCGAGCTTTCGAGGACCGGTGCGGGCATATGTCCGCTCCGATCAGTATCGGGGCGTTCAAGAGTGGCGTGATCAAGTGCGCGTTGCACGCCGCGGTCTTCGACGCGGAGACCGGAGCAGTCCGGGGCCAGCCTCAGATGCACGCACCGCCGGCAGGCCAGCTCCCCCCGGAAATGATGCAGATGATGGCCCAAATGGGGCAGATCATGGCTCAGATTCGTTGCGAGCCGCTCCGTCCCTTTCCCGTCGCGGTCGAAAACGGGCAAATCATGGTCCACGTCTAGATCGGGCCGGTCGCGGGCGGCCTCCGATCCCCGGGCGCCTACCCAATAGAGACAAGTTTAATCGCGGCTCCGCGGACTCGAAAGTCCATGGACGAGGACGAACAAATGCCCGAACTGGTCCTACCGGTGGAAGAACGCGATCATTGCCAGGGACCGCATTCCGCGCCCTACTCGCTGGTCGAGTACGGTGACTATGCTTCGGTCCACTGTCGAGATCTGCTCGGCGCGATACATGAACTAACTCGCGAGTTGGGAGACGACCTCTGCTTCGTCTTCCGCAATTATCCCCGTCCAAAGCTCAGCCCCCATTCGCGGGCCGCCGCAGAGGCGGCGGAAGCCGCCGGCCTTCAGGGGAAATTCTGGCTCATGCACGACCGGCTCTTCGCGCGCCAGGACGAGTTGTCGGCCACCGTCATTCGCGAGATCGCCCGTACCCTCCCAGTCGAGATGGGAGATTTTGATCGCGACCTCTCCTCCGGGGCCGCAGCGCGGCGCGTCGATGACGACCTCGAAAGCGCCGAAGCCGCGGGGGTAGGGGATATTCCGACCCTCTTCGTCAACGGGGTGATGCATGCAGGGGAGTACGAGTTTCTCCCCCTCCTTCACGCGCTGCAGCGACCTCGTACTGCAGGGAGCGGGGAGAACGGGGAGTAGGGCTCCTCCGCCACACGGGTCGGACACCCGTACCGACCGCGGCCTCGCCCTGATTCACAGGGTCGATTCCGATAGGTCATCGCACGGTCGGGCGTCGGGAGGGGCGATTTAGGAACAGGTTCGAATCCCGACCCGCCAGTCTGGCTACTGCGACAGTTGGGATCGGGCCCACGAGTTCACTCCGGTCACTGTCCGGCGAACTTCCTCGGCCTCTCGCTCGGTGAACTCTCGAGACTCGTATTCGACCTTGTTCTTCGCTTCCAGAACCCGGGACACTTGCCGGAGGGCGCGGTCTGCGTCAGCGAGGTGAAGCTCGCCGACCGATCCAATCGCCCCAGCATGCTCCTGCCCACTCCACCGTTGCCCCGTCCTTTGGACCGTGAGGGCGTCGCAGGCGGAAATCACGCTGTGCACCCTGAGTAATCCAACAGAATTCCAGGCTCGCTGGGTCGCCGCCCGATTCATTTGCCGCTCGAACTCGGTCGAACGTTCGAGGTGCACGACGTATCGGGCTTTGGGGACGACCTCGGTACGCGCCACGCCCTAACCTGACCCAACGACCACGAGCCCTTCCTCTTCGATCGACCTCAGGAACAGAGGATTCCGCGGGTGAGCAGCCTCCGAGCGAGTGTACACCAGGGCGGAGACGGGATTCCCGAATTGTTCCCAGACTTGGGATCGCACCTGAACAACCGCCGCCTCAGCCGCGTCCTTGTCCTGCGCGGTCCGTACCTGGAGGTAAAGGTCCACGTCGCTGTCGTCCCGCTCCTCCCTTCGACAAACCGAACCGAAGAGTCGAGCCTGCTCAACGCCGGCGGATGTCAAGCCCTCGGAAACGGTGCGCAGCAGCTCCGAGCGGAGACTCAGCTCCGGGTGAAAGAGTTCCCGGAGTACGGGCACGAGGGCGTGGGTCGAGCTCAGCCGCCATGCATAGGATCTACCGACCACGTCGCGAGCCACGACCGACGAGTCCGCCGGCCCGCGCAGGTCTCGTGCGGCTTGAGCAGTCGACACTCGAGCGGCCCGCGCGAGCTCCCGTCCGGTCCAGCGTCGGCTCGGCTCCTTGAACAACGTTCGGAGGAGCGCGAGCCTCGACGGACTCCCGAGAAGCTGGTTTAACGCGTCGTGGAATCTCATGTCTCCGCCTGGATACACACACGCACTCCGAGATGCATGAACGCTCCGGCAGGCGGATCGATCTTACCGTCAAAGATCCCCCGCGACGCGCCGGACCCAACCGGTTGGGCTTAGTCGAAGTCGGGGATCGCTAACTTCACGACAGTGAGGCGCTACTAGGGGTCGCCCCTAGGTTCATATCCGTGCGGGGTGCGCCGGCCCGCCGGCAGCCCGTTCGACGCGGCTGAAGCCGGGGCGGCAGGTCTTCGCGGCAATCCCTGCGATGCGTAACCGCTGCCGCTTGCCCCGAATCGGTCCCCCACGGGGGCGGCGCCCCCTCCCCACACCGGACGAGTTGCCTCGCCTTGGAGCGATCGGTCGGCGGAGCGACCAGCTTACGTGCGCTTCGCCGTCTCCGCCAAGCTCATAACACCCCGCTCCAGCGGGTGCCCCGCGACTGGCTTGAATCGCGGGTGGCTTGTTCCACTGCCTCCCCGAGGTCGAGCCGCTTGCCGGAGCGAACCAGACCATGAATGACGCCCCCGTGCTCCAGGAACCCACCCTCGCCCCCGCGCCAGCCCCAGTTCTGAGCCGCGGCAAAAGTGCGGCGATCTTGGCTGCGTTGCTGATGGGGCTTCTGCTCGGGGCGCTGGACAACTTCATCGTCGCGACGGTCCTGCCGGTAATCGCGGCGGACCTCAACGACTCCACCGGTAAGGTTTTCGTCGTCATCAGCTACCTCATCGCCCAGACTGTCGCCATCCCGATATTCGGCAAGCTCTCCGATCGCTTTGGGCGCCGATCCTTCTACCTGCTCGGGCTAGCGATCTTCCTGGTGGGCTCGACGCTCTCCGCGTTCAGCCAGAACCTCGACGAGCTCGTCGCCTTCCGGGCCGTTCAAGGATTGGGGAGCGGCGCATTCTTCACGGTCGTCTTTTCCATCGTCGCCGACATCTTCCCCCCGAAGGCCGCCGCCCGGCTCGTCGGGATCCTCTCGGGCGTGTTCGGCATCGCCATCGTCTTCGGACCTCTGATCGGAAGTTACATCGTCGACACGACGACGTGGCGATGGATCTTCGCCGTCAACATTCCCATCGGCCTCGCGGCCATTGTGCTTGTCCTCACCAGCCTCGGGCCCCTGCGACCGGCCGCCCGAGTTCGCCCCGCCTTCGATACGTGGGGATCCGTGCTTCTGGCGAGCTGGGTCGGGGTGCTCATCTTCGCGCTCTTCCAGACCTCCAACGGCTGGGCGTGGACCGACCCTCGAACCGTCACCCTCCTCGCCATCGCGCTCGCCCTGTTCCCCGTCTTCCTGTGGCAGGAGCTCCGGAGCGGCGACGCCTTGGTCCCCCTCCACTACTTCCGGAACCGGCTCATCGCGGCGAGCAGCGGGATCAACTTCCTGCGCGGCGCCATCCTGACCGTGGTCGTCACGTTGGTGCCCGTACTCGTGGTCGACGGCCTCGGGGGCAGCACCGATGCCGGCCGGAACGTGCTGTACGCGTTCATGGTGCCGATGGTGATCGGTGCGGCGTTCGCCGGGGCCATCCTGCCCCGCACCGGCTACCGCTCTCCCCTCCTGCTGGGCATGCTGCTCACTACATTGGGCTGCATTCTCCTCCCGGAGGCGCCCACCTCCCCGCCCGTGTACCGGTTCGTGGGATCGTTCCTCCCGGTGGGCATCCTGGGAGCCTTGATCCCGCTCGGATTCGGCGTCGGGATGACGTTCGCCCCCACACAGCTGGCGATCCAGTACAGCGTGCCCCGCGACGAGGTCGGCACGGCCAGTTCCCTTGTGTGGTTCATCAGCAATCTCGGGGGTGCGATCGTGCTCTCGATCGTCGGGGCCTACCAGGTCCAGAAGTTCAACTCGCTCGTGCCGAGCGGGGCGCTCGCGGCCTCGAACCCTGCGGCGTTCGTCACCGCGTTCTATCTCGCAGTGGCCGAGTCGATCCAGTACGTCTGGTGGATCATGGTCCCCCTCGCGGTCGTGGGGATCGTGTTCGCCGCGCTGATCGTCGGCCGCCTGCCCCCGACCCCCCATGAGGCCATCGTGGCCGAGCCGGTCGCTGCCTCTACCTCCGGATAAAGTCGGCCCGCCGCCTTCGCAATTCATTTCTGGAGTTCCCGTGGCGAGGCGTTCGTTCTTCCCTGTCGCGGCACCGGCTCCTGTCGGCCCGCGGCAACCGTCGGGTCATCACGGCGCCGGCAACTGATCCACCGTCGGGTCGCACCCGGGCCTCCTTGGATTCGGGCTCGCTCGCGCTCGGACGCCACGGAACCCGGGCATGAAACGCCCCTCGGGGAGCAGGGCGCCTCGATGCGGACGGGAAGATGACGCAACTGGGCGGGATGCGAAAAGCGAAGCACCGCCTGACCCGTGGCCGTTGGTTTCGTTCGAGTGCAGGTTTCCTGAGCCCTGGAAACTCGCGCCGTCCAAGAGTTCAAACTCAAACTGTCGGGGGGGTGATTTCCCGTTTGGTTCTTATTCTCCACATCACCGCTGTCTGAGGGAAGAGCCTCCGCGAGGGCGGAATCCCGAACATCTCCCGAGATTGTCTTTATAAACGCTCAGCGGGGGAAAGGTCTGACAGTCGCTGGCCGGCGGTCGCAGCAGGACGTGCGATCATCATTGCACCTGCCCGACGATGGGCTCCAGACGTGACATAGTCTGCTGAGTCCAAAGCGGTCAGTCCAGCTGAGTCAGGAGCCGTCGAATAAGCGGGACCAGCGCCGGGAGCTCCTCTTGGACGATTGCCCAGACGCGGGCCACATCAATCGCATCGTACTGGTGGATGGCTACGTCCTTGAACCCCGCCATGTCCTTCCAAGGTACCTTCGGACCGAGTTGGCGGGTGCTGAGGCTCAACCGTTTAGTCGCCTCACCCACTACCTCGAGCTCCCGAATCACAGCCGACTGAGATTTCAGATCCTCGAGAAAGTCGGCCCTGTCAGACCCGCCAAACCGTATCGCGAGCTCGACGTGGACAAGAAGGGATGCGAGAGTCGCCCGATCGTCCCTCACAGCGGAATCGCCTCCGCGAGAATCTGGGGCCGGATCAACCAGAAGATGCCCTGGTCGCTGAGGACGTCAACCTTCCGTCGCACCAGTTTCTCGAGTTCAGCGCGCAGGCGAATCTGGTCGAAAAGGGATGCGTCGCCCTCGAAAGTCACTAAGAGGTCGAGGTCGCTACGCGCGGTCGCGCTTCCCCGGCGGACGGAGCCGAAGACTCTGACGTTCCGGGCGCGGTATTTCCTGGTAATCGCCACGATGCGCCGCCGATTCGGTTCCACGACCGTTCTCCAAAACGGGTTCTCCGGGTCGAACGGGGTCACAACCGGCGGACGCGGCACATCCCAGAGCCGCGACTTGCACAACGGGCACATCCGGACCGTCGCTTTCCGTGGAGTCCACGAGTTGCCGCACCGATAGCAGTGCAGGAGTGGAAGTGCGATCGTCTCCAAGGTCTCGCTGAGTCTAGGTAGCTCTACTTACTTAAGAGTAAGCTAGCTCTCTCAGGCAACCGGAGCAGGCATCAGGGAATGCGAGTCTCGCCGAGGGCGCCCGGACTCGATTGATCGACCCGGAGTCGGCCGGATGAGGTGCAAGTGGAACAGCTTCCAATCCGGGAGTTCTTTCGACACCCGTCACCTGTCGCGAACGGAGTCCCTCCGCACGGGGGTTCGACTGCCTCGTGTCGCGGGGGTGAACCGCAAGAGAGTCCAAATCCCCTCCTCCAGGGCTGGACTCGAGCAGCGGGATCCGCGGGGCTGGGTCGAGTGGCGCCCCGAATCTCCCCAGCGATGGTGGCCCGGGTGGGAGTACATGGCGCTGGTATTGAGCCACCCAGTGTCTAGACAGGAAGCCCCGATGTCCCGAAAGGACCCCGACCTCAACCGGTTGATTGACTCCATTGCCGAGCAGGACTGCGACTCCGAGGAGGATGTCGCGATGGGGCTCTGCTACGCGATCCAGGAGCACGTGGAGTTCCCGCTCCACGGGAGGGTTGTTGGTGTGCCCGTGAAAGTGCTCAAGGTAGAGGAGAGCAACGGACTCGACGTGCTCGCGATCTGCGGGCGCGACGGCAAGCGGTACCGGGTTCGACTTCAGGACATCAAGCTGATGAAGCGCCCTGCCGGCGCCCGGTGGATTGCAGCCTACCGCCAGTTTCGGGGCCGGGACGGTTCACCGCAGACCGGGCTCGTTCGATAATGCACGGCCGTTGGTGGAATCGTCCGCGCGCGGGCTACCGCCCACGACCCGGAAACCAGCGGCTGTAATCGCGATGGTCAACGATCGCTAGGATCAGCACGCCTCGAGCTTCCCCGCGCTTGAGGACAGAGTACAACGTGCGCCAGAAGTCGGGCAGGTCCTCAACGAAGAGGTTTTCCACCCCATACTTCGCGACAATAGCCTTGGGGATGGCGGATCGGCGAACGACCTCGCCATGCAAGCAGTCCGACAGGAGCGTCGTCCCGACGATACGAACTCGCCGTGCAATACTTCGTGACTGCGGCCGCGGGTCAGTGTCGAGGCGTTCGAGTGCGGCCGCGGCGTCCGGATGGAGTAGGACCTCTTCGGCCCGGAGGGTCATCGGAGAGGAGTGGCATGGCGGACAGCTTCGGCCAGCTTCGCGGAGGGCTCGCTGAGCCAGATGAGCCCCTTCGATCCTTCGGCAAGATTTCCGTCGGCGCCGAGGAACGCGATGGCAGCATTCAAAGTCTGACGGGTCGTCGAGTGCCCCCAGGTCGCGAGCTTTCGTAGAACTTCGTTTCGACTGATCGGGGTCTCGGCGGCACGAAGAATGGCTCGAACGTACTCGATCGTCTCGAGGGTGGGGTTGGCTCCTTCGTGCGCGAATTCGAGCCGGGGCGGTCGCGTACTGACGGCCATGAGCCTATACATTCAGTGGACGGATATATGCCCTCCCTGGCGGTAGAAACTTGAGGGATGGGGGGGGTCGAAGGTGGTCGCCGCCGCCTTGGAGGGGATCGGCCGCGACAGGGTCGAAGGCCCAAGGGCGGTTCGAACCCCTACCGAAGGCGCGACGAATCGACGCAGTTTCACGTCAGAAAACGAAAATCGGCTGTCGGGGGGGTGATTTCCCGTTCGGTTCTTATTCTCTGCAAGCTCCTCCTCTGGAGAACGACCCTCCGCGAGGGCAAAATCCCAAACGTCACCCGCGATTTTGCTTATAAACGAACGGCGGCGGAGGGGTCTGACGGTCGCGGCCCGGCGGTCGCATCACGATCTGCGATCATCCTTGCACCCCCCCGCCTCCGAAAGGTGGCGTCCGATGGCCCATCGAGAGATTCGCGTTCAAAGATGGTGAATCACGGCGGTCAATGCGCTCCCCAACGGAGTCAAGTTGCCCAGTTCCTTCAGCGCTCGCTCTCGCCTCGATCGCGGCAACGCCTCAATCAATCGGTTTGCCGCAGCCACATGGCGGCTCAGCGCCTTCGACTCTCTTTCGAATGCGGGCCGCAACTTCTCCTCTGGGATTCCCGTGAGGAAGGTCCAGATCTTGACGAACTGGTCCACGGGGACCGCGCGGCCCGTCTCGGCCAACGCATCGAGTCCGATACTCCTGCGGACGAGGCTGAGCGCGCCCGGATGTGTCTGCTCGATCCACTCCCAGAATCGACTCCCACCGAAGTAGAGCATGGCAGTTAGCGTGGACTGCTGCAGCATCCTCCAAAGACCCTCCTCTCCAGCCCGAATTTCCTTCCGGGAAAGGCGCCCGCGGGCCAGGAGAACTATCTTGTGAATTACGCCCTCAGCGAACTCGTCCAAGACCGCCGCGACCCTCTCCCGGAAGGCACTCGCCTCGCGTCGGAGGATAGGTCGGAGCCGATTGGCCAAGGGCGCGGGGACCCCGTAGAAAGCCCAGCCTTCGTCAATCCGACCGACTGCGCCGATATTCGAGCCAACGGTGATGCTCGTACTGTCAGACTTTGCATACGCAGCGATCAGGTCGGAGCGAGGAATCACAACCTTGTATCTCGTCTTCTTCCCGACCCCCGATTTTTCAAGATGACCCGATGCTACTAGGCCGGCTAGGGCTCTCGACAGAGTCCGGTCACTCACTGGGCCCTCAGTCACGGAGAGCATCGCCTTCATGTCTCGGTACCTCAGTTCTATGTCGAACTCGTCTTTCCTATCCTGAAGGGCCCGTGCGAAGAACGTCGCCTTGACCGCTCCCTGAAGCCGAGGAATCGTCCAGATCTTCTTCCGATTGCTCTCCATGGTCACTTTCCGTTGATAGTGAAAACTCTGAAGGCTATATATCGCTGCAGGGACATGGGGACCTCTATGTCGCGCCCGAGACCAGGGTGAAATGATGCGGAAGGCAAGCGAAGAGATAGGGGCATACGGATTCGTAAGTGGCCTCGGGCTCAGCGGGGATCGGCGGCAGAAAGCCAAGCTCGTCCGAAGGGTCTCCCGGGCCGTTGAGCGCGGTGACTGGGACCGTGTTATTGAGTACCTAGCGGCGTATGGAGTTGGAAGGTGGGCCGGCTCGACGGTCCGACGAGCAGTCCTCCCGTAGACGGCGGGATCTTCCTCATCAGGGGACAGTCCCGCGGCAGGTTCAATCGTGTTATCGCAAGCCTGCCCGATTCGACACCGTCGGCCGCCAAGTGAGTCGGGTCGTCAATGTCTGCACACACTCCGCGGGTTCCCTCTGCCCCCGTCTGAAACACCACAGGGACGGATTGCTCGGTCGGGTTCCGGATGTCAGGCTGCATGGGTGTTCTCGGGCGTTCAGGCTGGAGACACGTGGATTCGTCAGCGCACGCTTCCTTGGACGGACCGGTGAGCTCTAGGGAGCTCGGGGGATCGGGCACTTCATCGGCCTTACAACGGTGCCCACTTGGCACGTTTGTCAGCGCGGGGCCTCCAAGGTTCGGCAGCGTCTGACGCACACCGCCCTCGCGCGGGCAACACACTCATAACCCGACCGAAGGGTTGTGGCCTCCGCCTTTCGGGAGGAACATGCCGGTAAGGTCCTACAGGGAGTGGCTCCATGGCGAACCGCAAGAGAACAGTGCCGTGGCCCTAGAAGCGTATCTCTCGGCGGAAGCCCGAGCCGAAGGGTGGATGACCGAGTTCAAGGCGGCAGCTAGGGAACCCGATTATGCCTTGAGAGAGGCCACGGCCGCGCTGCACAACGCTCAGGGTGGAGAAGTTCTCCTCGGCGTGACGGACGGTGGAAGGGTCGAAGGATCGCCGGTTACCCTCGAACGAGTAAACGAGACTCTTCGTCAGAGTCGGGCGTCTCCAGCACCCTGGAGGGTGACCGACCTGCTCCAGGTGACCGCGAACATCACGAGGGTCCCAACCTCCGGAGAGCAGCGATGGGCATACGTTATCGAAGTGCGACCCTCCGACCTCCCTGCGTTCGCCCTGGACAGTTCGGAGAGGCTCGTTCTGCCGGTCCGTTCAGGATCGGATACTCGAGTCTTGGACGCAGCGGCCGCAGTAGAGTGGTACGCGCTCCGCCGCCGGGGGGAAGTCCTCAGAAGTTGCTATCGGGAGCTGGCAACCTTCTCCACGCAACTCTCGCAGCACCGGAGCCTACCCGAAGGGCTGCCTGACCCGCTACCATACATTCAGGCGATCGTCGAAGACGGCACAGCCTATACTGTATTGAAGCAGGTCGACAGAGCCGCGCTGTTCGGGGCTGGAATAACTAACGGACGGACGTCAGGCGCGGTCGACGTCTACTACCGTACTCTTCGCCGTGTGAAGGATGCGCTAGCCCGGCGCGAGGAGGGGTGGGCTGGCGCGGCTATTCGGGATCTCCGGGGCCTCGGGCAAGATTTCGGCAACCTAGAGGCAGAGGTGCGCCAGAGCTTGGACGCGTTCGCCAGACACGTCCGAGACCAAGGGTTCATCTTAGAGCCCGCGCCCCCGGGGTAGATGTGGGGTAGCCAGTGCATACGATGATTACGGACGCAATGCCTACGTCTGGCAAGGGCGGAACTTGAGCTTCGGGCTTTGGTTCTCCGCGACAACGCCGTGTGTCACGAGATCCGGTTCGGCGTACTGTCACTTCCAAGCAGACTCGAAGGCATCAAGTCTCCAGTCGATCGCCTCCGTCGCTGGGTAGCTGACCCTGTTCTGTGGAAGGTTGGGTAGAATCTTCCCTTCTCGCTGAAGGATGTGATTCGCGACCGCTGATTCGCGCAATTCTCCGTCATCAGCCACCCTAACTTTGAACTCACGATCGATCGTCCACGCGTACTGGTCGAACAGAGCGTGGTGATTTCGGCAGAGCAAGATTCCGTTACGAGAGTCGCCCAGGTTGCCGCCGGACTCGACGGGAATCATGTGCGCCGCCTCCAACCCGATGGATCGGCCGGAGAGCATGTAGCCGACGTTGCACAGACTGCAGCGGTGGTTGTAGAGCCTACGGACTGAGATTCCGAATCTACGGTCCCTTAGAACTCTGGCCACATGGCCCAGCCTGTGGGAGGACAATTCGTACGGGCTGAACGTTGTCTCGACGTTCTCGAGCGGAGGTAGAGTTACGTCGTTGCCTTCGCCCCTCAGCACGAAGTGATCGCCTTCGAGCTTCTCCACGTATGCCAGGCCAAGCACCCGATAGCGCGTCTTCCCTGACTCGGATTCTGCTTGGCGAAAGACGCCGATGGGGACTCTATCAGTCATGCACTTCAGCAGGCCTTTGTTCGTATCGAGACTCAGATCGATCTTTCCCTCTCGGCCCTCGGGCGAGTAGAGATACACCCACGAACCGTCGCTCTGCGGGACGACGTCCTTGTCCGGGTAGACGCCTCTACTCGTCTGGCGGACCCATAGGGCTCTCTCGGATCCACCGGGCTTGTAGATTCCCTTATGGCCACCGAAACCCTTGATTAACCCCTGCAGTCGCTCGCTCGTCACCACCTGGTCGTCGAGATCTCTGATGGTGAGAAGCGTCCCTCGGAGCTCCGAATCGGATTCACGAGAGATGGGGTCGTCGGGGACGAGCGTCGGCTTGAGAAGGGAGTAATGTCCTCGGTCATCCTCAAACTTGACTTCTCCGTCGTCTCGCAGATCCTGCAGGACTTGGCGGACCTTGTCCTCGACATGCTTATTCTCAGGGTGGAGAGATGTGAGTGTCTCGGCAAATCCATAGGCATCGGAGAGTGAGAAGACCTCCCGAGTTGCCCATCGGTCGTGAAGCATGGCAAGCAGCTCAGTCTTCCACGAGGACTCCGGAGGCATCGCGGTGGGGTAGACGACCGCCTATTGATCAACTTGTGTCGGTCCAGCTCGCGGTCCAATACCAGCGCGATAACCTGGCGTCGGCTACGAATCCGCTGGAGCCCGACATCAGCCTCCGTCCCGCTGGCGATGGACCTGCCTCGATCTGCAGGGGCCTATCGGGGCAGGCTTCCGCTCATCGAGTAGTTCCGTCTTTCAGGCGAAGGTGCAATCTGCACATCATCTCAGCCGCCGACCATCCGCCCGTGTCCCTGTCAGGGGACTCGGACGCGCCGGCCACAAGGGGATACATTCGAGCGAAGGTGCCCCCCAAGCGATCGTGCTCAGCTGCTCCGGGCGCAAGACGGCCATAGTCCGCCGCAGACCTGCTCGGCTCGATTGGTCGCAAGTCCGCTCGGGGGCACCATTCAGGAGAACGCGGCGATCGAGGGTTCAATGCCCTCACTCGGACACCGCAAGTTAGTTCATATCCGTGTGTCGGGGGGGGGATTTGAACCCCCGGCCCCAGGATCTCTCCAGCGCGCGCCGAACGCGCGCGCTCTATGAGTCCCGTGCTCTACCAGGCTGAGCCACCCCGACGTCCCGCGGAAAGGTGAGCCCGACCACCGCTCGGGGCGCTCCCTACCGGTCAGCCCGGCACGGCGTCGCCACCGGTCGCGGGGACCGCGGTCTGAGACGGGGTCGGGGCGTCAACGCTCGCCGACGGCCCGGCGGCGACCTCGCCCGGAACCTCATCGGCGATCGTGCCGCGGATCACCGAACAGCGGATCTCGATCTTCTTGAGGGGGTACAGGTTCTTCAGACCGTGCGCCAGGAGCTTGCCCAGCTCGCCCTGGAGCATCTCGCGCACGAACTCGGGCGCGGTCTTGGCGGCGGCTTCCTCCGTCAGGAGGGAACGCAGCCGGTGACGAAGCTGGGCGCGGAGCCGCGTTTGCAGGCGCTGCTCGCCGACGGCGACCGGTTTGAGGACGATCTCCACGCCGTCCTTGGTGGTGACGACGAGGGAGGTGTCGATCTTCGAGCGCTTGCGGCGCGCCAGGCGTCGGACGTAATCGGAGGTGAGCTCGTGGCCGATGAACTTGGTCTCGGCAACGCCATCGCCGCCGATGCGTTCGATCTGGAAGCGGAGCTTGATGTGGGCCTTGCCCACATCCGCACCTCCCGAAAGGTCCTGGAGGGTCGTTTCCAGCGTCCGACCGGCGACCTGGTCCGGGTCGGAGGCCATCGTTTCGCCGATCTCCACGTGCTGGAACAGGCCGGGGGCACGGACCTTGAACCAGTGCTTCGATCGCCACTTGTCCTTGACCGTACGGGCGAGCGTCGTCTTCTTGCCGCCCGCCTCCGTCTCCGCCATGGCTTGCGGGCGCGCCCACCGACCTGCCTTACTTAATGGTGGCGGCGCGGGGTTCTCGGCGGTGGGGCCGTCCTAGGCAGGGGCGTGCGGATGGAGGTGACCGGTGCGCCCTCCCGCGAGCTCTGGGGTCGCCAGCAGGTAGTCGCCCTGGTTGACGCCTTTGACCCCCCGCAGGTCCTCCGCCGCTCGCTCGAGCTCACCGCGACGACCGGCCAGGATCATGACCTCGAGACAGACGTCCCCCTCCAGGTGCACGTGGCTGGTCGACCGGATGTGCTCGCCCCACCGGTGCTGGGCGGCCGTCAGGCGTCGCTGGACCATCGGCTTGCGGTGATCGTAGAGCACCAGGACCGTCCCGACCGCGTCGGCCTCGGGATCGGCGAGCGACTCGATCGCCAGCTGCTGGCGCACCAGGAACCGGATCGCCTCGGAGCGGCTGGGCGAGTTGCGATGGGTCACCCATGCGTCGAGCGCCTCGAGCACCTCGGGCTCCAGGGAGATGGCGGTGCGGACGACCTTCCGGGCCATGGAACCCTTCGCCTAGCCCGACCCCGGGGCCGGTGGCGATGAGGTGGGTCCGAACCCGATCTCCTCGTACCGATTGTACCGGTAGATCGCCATCGCCACGATCCACGAGCCGAGGAACAGCACCACGATGCCGATACCGAGGCTCTCGAAGCTCAGGTTGTCGAGGGTGC
The DNA here is from genome assembly GCA_022750205.1 of Thermoplasmata archaeon. Lineage (GTDB taxonomy): Archaea > Thermoplasmatota > Thermoplasmata > Lutacidiplasmatales > UBA184 > Lutacidiplasma. The sequence continues at coordinate 9,447 of JAKIWD010000013.1, read as the reverse complement.
CCCAGAACGGACCCCCCCAGCCGAGCTCGCCGCTCAGGACGCCCAAAAGCTCGATGCCCCCGATGACGAACGCGACGAGCACCGAGATGATCGTCAGGGTGAGGTTGTAGTACACCTTGCGGATCGGACGCAGGAACGCCCACCCGTAGGCGTAGCGCATGGAGATCCCGTCCGCGGTGTCGGCGAGCACCATCCCGCACGTGAACAGCAGCGGGAGGATCATCACGGCCCACAGCGGGACGTGCAGGCCGATCGTAACGGCGAAGGAGATGATCAGCACCTCCGTGGCCGTGTCGAACCCTAGCCCGAACAGGACGCCGACGGGATAGATCTGCCAGGGTGAGGAGATCACCTTGAACAGCTTGCCGAAGTAGCGATAGAAGAATCCGCGCTTGTCCATCTGTTCGTCGAGCTGCGCCTGGTCGAGCTCCCGGTCCCGCAGCCCCTTGAAGATACGGTACACGTCGGCGACGATGACCACGTTGATCAGCCCGATGATGAACAGGAAGATCCCGGAGATCACCAGGCCGAGGACGGCCCCGACGGAGGCGAAGGTCTGGTAGTACGTGCTGATGAAATCGGTCGCGACGACCAGCGCGCCGATCATCGCGCAGACGATCGTCGAGTGGCCCAAGGAGAACCAGGTGCCGACGGTCAGCGGGCGCTGGCCGTCGTTGAGGAGCTTGCGGGTCGTGTTGTCGATCGCCGCGATGTGGTCGGCGTCGAACCCGTGCCGGATCCCGAGGATGTAGGCCGTCAGGGCGAGGCCGGAGAAGAGGAGGCCGCCGCCGCTGATCTCTCCCGCGAAGTGGTGTGGCAGGAACGCAAAAGCGGCCGCGAAGGCCGCGACGGTCACGAGGAGGATCCCGGCGAACAAGAGGCCGATCTTGGCCTTCTCACCCGGGGTCAACGCAGGGTCCCCGGGGCCGGGGACGCGGGGCGCCTCCATCGCCCGGGGAAAAACGGGCGCGATAGATAAGCGTGTGCGTCTTTGTAGAATCGTAATACTCTCCCGGTCGTGCGATTCGACGCCGGGCCGGGTCGCCCCGAGGTGAGGTGCCCGGTGCTCCCTCGGTTCTGGCGCCGGGAAAGTACATATGGCGTGCGCGAGTGGCCGCGCCGTGGCCGAAGCCGCCGTTGCCGGCGCGCGGCCCGCACCTCCGGTGGGCACCCGCGCGACCGCGGCGCAGCTCCGGCAGTCCGGGCTTGTTGTCGAAAGCCCCTCCCAGCAGTTCCGGGAGGAGATACTCCGGCGGATCGCCGTGGCGCGCGCCCAGGGACGCAGCCGGGAAGAGGCGATGGCGGCGCTCTTCCCGCGGACGGTCCTCCCCCAGTCGACGTACGAGGACATCGTCACGGCCCTCGTCTCCGGCGCGCACATCCTGTTCTTCGGCCCTTCCGGGGCCGGCAAGACCAGCCTCGCCAAGGAGCTCTGGGACCTGTTCCCGAAGGGAGCCTGGGTCGTCCAGGGCTGTCCCGTCCTCGACCACCCGTTCAGCCTGACGGACCCGGCGGTCGCGATGCGCTTCCCGCCGTGCCCGGTCTGTCGGCGACGGTTCGCGCCCGGTGGCGAGGTCGCCAACTTCGCGGCGGAGAAGGTCGACGCGGCCAAGATTCCGGCCGAGTTCGTCGCACTTCGCGAGGGGTACGGGTTCGCGCGCTTGCAGGGCAGTTCCGAGGTGTTCCCCGACCACCTGACCGGTAACCTCAATCTCCGTCGCCTGGAGGAGCTGGGCGATCCGATGAGCCCGCTCGTCCTCGAACCGGGCAAGCTCCTGCAGGCGAACCGCGGGATGCTCCTCTGCGACGAGATCGGCAAGCTCCCGCTGGGCACCCAGAACGTGCTCCTGCAGGCGCTCCAGGAGGGAACGGTCACGCCCTCCAAGTCGCGCGAGAGCTTCCCGGGCTCGTTCGTCGCGATCTGCACGTCGAACCTGTCGGACCTCGACAATATCAACGACCCGCTCTCCGATCGCCTGACGAGCCTGCACATCGGGTTCAACCCCCATCACGCGGAGAACCGCCGCATCGTCGAGCTCGGGCGGGCCGCGGTGGACGGCGTCTACGTCCCGGAGGTCCTGCTCGACGCCGGCGTCCGCGTCATCGAGACCTGGCGACGCAAGATGTCCGACGACAACCCGGACATCGGCGAGGTCGGCTCCAACCGCACGCTGCTCGACGTCGCCCACCGCACCGGGGCGATCGCCGAGCTCGCCGAGCATCCGATCCCGACGCCGGAAGACCTCAGGGCCGGCCTGTTGCACGCCATGCGGGGGCGGATCCGCGCCCGCAGTGGCGACTCGTTCAACCAGAACGAGCGCCGGGTCCTCGAGTTCCTCGACCGGTACACCGAGCCGGCGCTCAAGCGCAGTGCCGGCATCTACTGGTGCCGCTACTTCCGCTCCGTCCTGCGCGAGAACACCGGCGAGGGGGAGGCGACCGTGGCCGAAGGGCGCCGTCTGAAGGGGGATGCCGAGCTGATCGAGCAGGTCGCGCAGGGGGCCGCGATCTTCCCGAAGTTCCGTCCGTTCGTCACGTACGTCGCCGAGCGCGAGCACGTTCCTGCGTCCGTCCGGCCGGTGGATGCGGGGGTCGCCTCGTTCGGACTGCTCGAGCGCTACTCGCTCTTCTCCTGCACCGAGGGGGAGACCGACGATGGCCCTCTCGACTGAGCCGATCGGGCTCCCGGACTGCGCGAAGTTCACCGACGACGTCGTCGCCGACGACCTGCTCGACCTCCTCCGTTCCGAGGAAGTCATCCGCGCCCTCGCCGAAGGGGGGGTCGAGGCGGCCCGGGCGCTCCTGGACGCCCAGGCGCGGAGCGACCCGCGACTCTCCGAGCGCATCGCCGAACTGCGGGAACGCCTTAAACGGCAGGCCTCGCGTCGGATCGGGCGGATCCTGGAGGACTACGAGCGGCGCTCGGTCCAGTTGCACACGGTCAGCCGGACCGAGCAGGATCGGCTCGCGGCGGAGCTCAAGGCCCTCGAAGCGCGGCGGCGGGGCGCCAAGGCGCTCGACTTCTCCCACCTCTCCGACACCTCGTGGCTGCCGGAGATCACCGACGCCCTGCTGCTGCCGGACGCTTCGTGGAACCAGCCGGAACACCGGAGCCTCTGGCAGCGCATCCGGGCGTTCTTCCGGCGGCTGTGGGACTCCCTGTTGCAGCTGCTCGGCCGGCGGCGGAGGCCGACGCCGATCGCCGACCCCGGTCGCCCGATGACGTTCGCTTCGCTCTCCGGAAGCGGTCGTTCCCTCGGGCCGTCCGAGGTCGGCGACGTACTGGCCCGGCTCTCTCCCGCCCAGCAGGAGGAGCTCCGGGACAAGGTCGCCCGCAACGTAGGCGACCGGGAACGAGACCTCCAGCGCGAGGCCGAAGAGAAACGGCGGGCGGCCGAGGCCCAGCAGCGGGCGCTCGAGGCGGAGAAGGAAGAGGCCCGCCGGCGCGCCGAGCGCGACGCCGAGAACCGGTTGAAGGAGGCGGCCCACCGGCGGTTCGACCGGGAATTGAAGGAGCGGGGGCTGGTCGACGAACGCCACGGCGAGTTGAGCGTCACCTACGGCCTGATCGAGCGGTTCGCGCGGATCGTGCTCGAGGAAGAGAGCCGTTCGGTCCCGCACGACGTCCGGCTCTCGTTCAAGGGGGCGGCCTCGACGGGGATCTACGAGAAGGCCCGCCTGCGGCAACCCGAAGAGGTCGCGCATCTCGATCTTCCTTCGTCCGTGGTCGCGGCCCGGATGGAGGGCAGCCGCCACTTAGACGAGGGGCACTCGTTCATCTATCGCGAGATCACGAGCGAGCGGGTCCACGTGGTCCTGCTCCTGGACAAGTCCGGGAGCATGTCGGAGAGCCACAAGCTCGACGCGGCGAAGAAGGCCCTCCTCGCCCTCTACGTCGCGATCCGGCGCCGCCACTCCGACGCGGCGATCGACGTCATCGCCTTCGACAACGACGTGCGGCTGCTCGATCTCCTCGAGCTGTGGGAGTGCCCGCCGGGCTCGTTCACCAACACCGCCGAGGCGCTCCACGCGGCCCATATCCTCCTGCGCTCCTCCAAGGCGAACCGCAAGGAGGTGTTCCTGCTCACCGACGGGCTTCCGGAGTCGTACACCGACCTCGACGGGACGGTCAAGAGCGGTCAATTGGACCGGGCGATGGACCACGCCTTGGCGCGCGCGCAGGAGCTGTCGACGGTCAATCCCCTCCGATTCACCATGATCCTGCTCAAGTCCGACCATCCGGAGTACGAGATCGCCGCCCGTCGGGTGACCCGAACCCTGGGCGGCTCGCTCGTCATCACCGACCCCGAGCACCTCGGGGTCGAGCTGCTGGTGAGATGGGCCGGCGGGACCGAGACGGTCCGCAAGGCCGAACCGGCCGAGGCGCCCGGGCCGGCCCCCCCGACGGTCCCGCGCCCGAAGTCCAAGAAGCGGCGCGCCGACCGCCGCATGGGTGGCTGACGGGCATTTCCTCTCCTCGGTGAGCTTTATCCTGCCGACCGGGTCTATCCGGACCGAGTGACCAAATGACCGACACCCCCGAGCAGGCCGAACTTCGGCGACACCTCTCCGAACTTCGCCAGGCGGCCCACGGCATCGGACGGGACTTCCGGCTGGAGTTCGCCTCCCTCGACGACAAGATCTCGCGCATGCCGGCCAGCGCCGGCAAGGAGCTGCGGTACTTCTTCGAGGACGTCGACGACGACTTCGTGCGGATCGGCAAGGCGCTCGACCACGAGCTCATGAGCGTCCCCGGCCACCTCCAGAACGCCGGTAGCGCCATCGCAGCGGCAGCGGTCCGCGTCGGCGAGGCCACGCGCGGTGCGCTCGAGAACGCCGGCCACGCGACCCGGGAGAAGGGCAAGGACGCCCTCGCCCGCGCCGCGGGGGTCAAGCGTCATCCGATGAAGGAGTGGCGCAAGCCCTCCGGCACGGAGCGGCAGCGGGAAGATTGAGCCGCCCGTCGGCGCGACCCGGATCCTCGCGCCCCCGCTAAGGCAGGTTTAAACCCCCCGGTCACGGCTCGGGGGTCGACCACGTTGACCGCCCGCGCGCTCGCCGAATGGCATCCGCTGCGCCGCGTCGTCGTGCGTCCGCCCGGCATGGAGGCCTTCTTTGGGCTGCTGGAGCCGTACACGAGCCTCTACGAGCGGGTGTTCAGCCTCTCCAAGGCGCGGCGGGAGCACGAGGAGCTGGTCGAAACCCTGCGCAGCGGGTTCGGCGTGCGCGTGCAGCTACTTGACCAGCTGCTCCTCCAGGCGGCCGGTCGGCATCCGGAGGTCGCCCGCGAGCTGATCGAGCGGGTCATCGCGACCGTCGCCTTCCGCGGCGTGGGGGCGCGACGGGCCCGACGCGAGTTCCGGGAGACCGTCCGGTGGCTGGACGGCGACCAGCTCATCCAGACGATGATCCTCGCCCCGGAACTCAGGTTCGAGCGAGGTCGGGGGGCGCGATCCGTCTCCAGCTTCACGACGCTGCGCGTCCCGTTGACCAACCTGTTCTTCCTGCGCGACCAGCAGGCGGTGACCGACCGGGGGATCGTCGTCGGCCGGCTCGCCAAGCCCCAGCGCCGCCGGGAGACCGAGATCACCTCGTTCGCCTGGCGCGCGGCGGGGGAACCGCCGGTGGCGGAGATCCGTCGGGGTACGTTCGAGGGCGGCGACTTCCTGCCGGCGGGCGACTTCGCGCTCGTCGGTACCGGCGACCGGACGAACGCGACCGGCGTCGCCGAGTTCCTCGAGAACGGGGTCGGCGTTCCCGAGGTGGGCGTGGTCCACCAGCCGCGCCACGCGCTGCTCGACACCCCGGACCCGATGGTCAACATGCACCTCGACACGTACCTCAACTTTCCCGGCGATGGCATCGCCGTCGGCCAGCGGGAGATGCTCCAGTCCGCGCGCGTCGAGGTGTACGTCCGGGACAGCGGGGTCTACCGACGCTCGCACGAGACCCGGTTGCTCCCGTACCTGGAGAAGGACCACGGGTTCCGCGTGATCGGCATCACCACGCTCGAGCAGCTCTGCTACGCGACGAACTTCCTGACGGTCCGCGACCGGACCGTCCTGATCCCGGACGTGGCCCGCAACGCCGAGCGCGTACTGGCCCATCTGGGGCTGGTCGCCCAGCGCCAACCCGCCCGCTACTCCCGGCTCTACCTCCGCGCGGCCCGCGAGTTCGGCCAGCTCCGTGCCGAGGGGAGCTTCTTCCCCCACAAGCAGGAGGCGCGGGAGTTGGGCCTCTCGACGGTCCAGGTCGGGCTCGAGAACCTGACGGGCGCCTTCGGCGGGGCCCATTGCCTGACGGCTACGGTCGAACGGGCCTAACGCCGTGACCACGAGCAGCGTGTGACCCCCCGGGGGAGAACATGCACCCGGTGATGCCGACCGGCCTCGGTGCGGAGGGAACGGATCGCTGGATCGGAGTAACCACCCGGGGACCGGGAGGCAGGGCATGGACCGCGTAGGGCGCTCGACCCCGATTCGTCGCACGGTCCGCTCGCGCCGGTGGACCTTCGATTCGGCGGCCGATATCTACGACGGGGCGCGACGTCCGTATCCCGATGCGCTCGTCCGACGCCTGATCCGAGACGCGCAGCTCGGGCCAGGGACGCGGGTGCTGGAGATCGGATGCGGGCCTGGGCGGTTCACACGCCGACTTGCGCCCACGGGCGCCGAGGTCGTCGGCGTGGAGCTGGGTCCCCGGCTCGCCGCGCTCGCACGCCGGAACCTCCGCCCCTATCCGAACGTCCGGATCATACGGGCGGCCTTCGAGACCTGGCCGCTCCCCTCGCAGCCGTTCGACCTGGTCGTGGCGGCCGCCTCGTTCCATTGGTTGGACCCCAAGGTCCGCAGCCGGAAATGCGGGCAGGCATTGCGTCCGGGCGGACTCCTCGCCCTTGTCGGCGGGGCCCACGTGGAGGGAGGCACCCAACGATTCTGGGTCGAGTCCCAGCGGTGCTACGAGCGATGGGTACGCGGGGCCCGGGTCGGCTTCCGATTGCCACGGGAATCGTCCGTGCGGTTCCCCGTCCCGGACCTGGACCGTTCAGAGAAGTTCGGACCCTGCGTGGTCCATCGGTACGCGCGGGAGAGCTCCTACACCGCTCCACAGTATCGGGACCTGCTCCTGACGTTCTCGGATGTCCTCGCCCTACCTTCCCGCCGCCGCGAGGGGCTGTTGGGCTGCCTGACCGAGTTGATCCGGTCCCGATATGGGGGCGAGATCTCGAAGCGCGAGCTGATCACACTTCAACTTTGGCGTCGCGTTCAGGACCCTCGGGTACCCGGGACGAGGCGTTCGGCGGCGGCACGAGCGGTCTAGCGCGCGGGGGAGGCGAGGCGCCGACCCATCCCCGAGTCCGAGGGCAAAGAATCGGCGAGCACGGCCGCCGTCACCCCGACGACCGCTCGCGGGGAGATCCCCCGGCGCGAGCGGGCGATGTGACCTTCCAGGTACTCGAGCAGCTCGCGCCGTTGGCGCTCGGGGAGTCGGGCGAGGAGCCGTGGATCTCCCGCGTCCACCGCGTCGAGCACGGCCTTGGCGAGCGGCTTGGCACCGGCGCGGCGCAGCGCCGGCAGGAGGTCGCGGGCGAGCAGCCTGAGGACCTCCCGTTGGGCCGGACCGGCGGGCGGGGGTGCGGCCCCGGGCCCCTTCCTCGATCCCTTCGCGCTCGGCTTCGGCACGTCACGTCCGAACGGGGCCACCGGCGGGTCAGCCATTAAGCCGGTGGGGCGCGTGCATCGGCCGCGGCTCCGATCGCCTCACCCGCGACCCGCAGATACTCTTCGTCGACGTCAAAACCGATGAACGGCAGGCCGAGACGGGCGGCTGCCACCCCGGTCGAACCGATGCCCACGAACGGGTCTACGACGAGACGGACGCGCTCCCGGCCGTGGAGGAGGAGGCACCGTTCCGGCAGCTCGACGGGAAAGCTCGCCGGGTGGGGCCGGTCCCGCGCGGCCCAGCGGATCGTTCGGTAGGGGAGGAACCAGGTGTTCCCGCGGCACCGTCGCCCCTGCCCGGCACCGCGCCAACGGGCGACGTTCGACGCGTCCTGGTAGCCCACCCCCACGGCGAGCCGGTCGAGCGGGACCGCCCCGTCGTGCGTGAAGTGGAAGATGTACTCATGGGCGCCGTGGAGGAACCGATCCGAGCCGAGCGGCTTGTAGTGCCCGACGGCCAGGTCGCGCGTAAGACCGGCCGAGCGCCCGGCCGCGTCGCGGTCGATGGCGATCGACTTCACCCAGTGGATGACGTTCTGGAGGACGAGACGCCGTCCGGCGACGCGGGCGACGTCCCAGGGAAGCCACGGGTCGCGGGGCGGCCCCCCCACGTTGAGGAAGAAGGAGCCGCGGGGGGCGAGCACCTCGGCCAACTGATCGCCCACCTGGGCGATCCATCCGAGGTACTCCTCGCGCGGACGCCGATCGTTGTAGCGGCCGTAGGTCACCCCGATGTTGTACGGGGGGGAGGTGACGATGACATCCACCCGACCGGCGCCCACGACCCGACGCACCGCGGTGCGGCAGTCGGCGTGGAAGAGGCGCAGCGAACCGCCCCGGGGAAGGGATCGCTCCCAGCACGGCGCGAGCGGATCGGCCGGCGCCGCAGTTACGCGGGCTTCGGCGTGCTGGCCTTGGCCTTTTCCAGCTCGCCGTGCGCTTCCTTGAGCGCGGCGGCCGGGTCCTTGTAGTAGAACGATACGAGCTGCCCGACGTCGCGGTGCGTGAACGGCTTCTGCCGCGTGGCCTGCGCTTCCTTCAGGCGGAGGTACTCGAGCATCTCGACGCGCCCCCGGACCTCCTTTTCCATCTCGCGCATGGTCCAGTTCTTCATGATCGCCACGCGTTCGTAGACGTAGGAGTGGCCGCTGAACAGGAACGTGTCGTCCGACGGGTTCCACGAGTAGACCGAGTTGGTAATCAGCTCGTTCGTCTCCGGGTCCAATCCGACGATCTCCGTCAGCGATTGGACGCGGCGCGTCATCTTCGTGCCGACCTTGACCTGCCGCTGGAGCAGCACCAGGTTGAGCGCGCTCACCAGCGAGCGCGGGAGGGAGATCGGGGGGTTCTCCATGCGGTGGACCATGGCGGAGACGGACTCCGCGTGGAACGTCGTGTAGCACGTCTTCCCCGTGGCCATCGCCTGGAACACGATGAAGGCTTCCGCGCCACGGACCTCACCGACCATCAGGTACTGCGGGCGCTGGCGCAGCGCGGCGGCCAGGAGGTCGAACATGTCGATCTCCCCGGGCGCCTTGCCCGTGATGACGTTCTTGGCGCCGAACCCGGCGCGGGTGAGGGACGGGACCCAGTTCTCGTGGGGGAGGTTGAGCTCGCGGGTATCCTCGATCGAGACGATCTTCATCTGGGGCGGGATGAACAACAGCGTTGCGTTGAGGGTCGTGGTCTTGCCGGAGGCCGTGCCCCCGCAGACCATCATGGACTG
>JAKIWD010000001.1 GCA_022750205.1 Thermoplasmata archaeon | reverse complement strand
TACGACCCGCCGAGCCAGCGGTACGTCCTGTTCGGCGGCCGGAACGCGACGGGCGCCCCGTCCAACGATACCTGGGAGTTCGCGTACGGCAACTGGACGGACCTCACGCCGAACCTGACGCTTTCGCCGTCCCCACGCTGGAATGCCTCCATGGCCTGGGACGCCGCGGACGCCTACGTGCTCCTCTTCGGCGGGGAGAATCAGACGGCGGTGTTCAACGATACGTGGCAGTTCAACGGAACGGCCTGGAGCGAGCTTGCGCCCGCACGGTCGCCCCCGCCGGACTTTGGCGGACGGATCGTCGACGATCTAGCGGATCACGCCGTTGAGCTGTTCGGGGGGAGCGGCAGCCTTTCGGGAGGGTCCGCCGGCTACAACTTCACCTGGAACTTCACGGCGGGGAACTGGACGAACATCACGGGGACCGTCTCCGGCACGCCTCCGGATCCTCGCATCGCGACGGCGGCCGCCTACGACGAGGCGGATGCGGTTGACCTGCTCTACGGCGGGAGCGCCCCGACCTCCTCTAGCTGCTCCACGACCGGCTACACCTGGACGTTCGCCAACGGAAGTTATCGCAACCTCAGCGCCGCGTTGCTGAGCGCTCCCCCGGCCTTTCTCGTTTCTCCGATGCTCGCGTACGACTCCGCCTACGCGGGCGTGCTCCTCTTCGGTGGCGCGCTCATCGGCGCGTGCGGCGCGTCGGACCAGACCTGGATCTTCCACGCCGGCGCCTGGTTCAATCTCACCGGCTCGTACGGCCCCCCCGCGACGGAGTTCGCGCAATTGGCGGCGAACCCGACGGACGACTCCGCCCTCCTGTTCTCGGGCGAGACCAAGGCGGGTCTGGCGACCACCAGCTGGAACTTCACCCCGGCGCTGGCGGTCTCCGCGTCCGCGAGCACGCTGCACGGGATCGCCCCCCTCTCGGTGGATCTCAACGGCTCGGTCACCGGGTTCGGGCCGCTTACGTACACCTGGTCGTTCGGCGACGGTTCACCGAACGCGTCCACCCTCAACACCACCCACACCTACCCGACGGCCGGAACGTACCGACCGACCCTCTGGGCGCGGGATGGCATCGGGCGGGTCCGCTCGGCCCGAGTCGTCATCAGCGTGTTCGACGTTCTCACCGCGAACGCCTCGGCGTATCCGTCCGAGGGGGACGCCCCGCTCAACGTATCGTTCTCCGCCCGCACCGGGGGTGGGGACCCGCCGGTGCAGTTCGCCTGGGCGTTCGGCGACGGGGGGATCGGTGCCAATTCGGTGACCACCCACACGTACTTCGCCGCCGGCACCTACCCGTGGTCGGTGAGCGCGATGGATGCGCTCGGCGACACGGCCAACTTCACGGGCGTGGTGGTCGTGCAGCCCGCGCTCGCGGTCGCCACGTTCAACGTCTCCCGTCTCCTCGGCGTCGCCCCGTTCACCGTCTACGGGAACGTCTCGCCGATCAATGGGACGGGGCCGTACACGGCGACCTGGTCGTTCGGGGACGCCACGCCCGCGACCATCGGCGATGCGGTCTCGCACTCGTACTCCCTGGCCGGCACCTTCGAGGGGCACGTGACGGTGAGCGATGCGGCAGGGACCGCGGTCGTGCGCACCTTCAACGTCACGTCCGTGGCCCCGATGGTGGTCGGCATCATCGCCACGCCCCCCGCCGGCGCCGCACCGCTCGTCGTGGAGTTCTCCGCTCAGATCGTGGGAGGGCTCGGCCCGTTCACCTACAACTGGGGTTACGGCGTTCAAGGGCTCGGCTCGACGACGTCCGAGCCTTCGTACACCTATCTGGGCACGGGCACGTTCGTCGCGACGCTCCAACTCAGGGACAGTTCAGGCCAGCAGGTGCTGGCCAACGCTTCGGTCACGGTCGTGCCGCCGCTGCACGCCAACGTCACTCCTGAATCTCAGGTCGCCGTCGCACCCGGGCGGGTGAATTGGACCGTCGTGCCCGAGGGCGGGTTGGCGCCGTACTCGGTCGCCTGGTCGTTCGGGGATGGCACCGCCATCACCGCGGGCGTCTCCATCCTCCACACGTACGCGCGCGCCGGAACCTACGCGCTGCATGCAACGGTCAGCGACGCCGCCGGCGACTCGGTCATGGCCGGCGGCATCGCTGACGTCGTCGCCCCGCTCGAGGTTGGTCTGACGGCCAGTGCGACCGTCGTGTCGATCGGGTCCACGGTTTCCCTTGAGGCATCGGTGGTGGGAGGCGCAGCTCCCTTCCTCGCGAACTGGTCCGGCCTCGCGCCGGGTTGCCCGACAGCCCCTACGGCGCTCACCGTGACGTGCACGCCGACGCTCCCCGGGACATACCATGTGCTGGTCGCGGTCCGTGACGGGCTCGGCGAGCGGCAATCCGCGAACACGACGCTGATCATCGCATTGCCGGGGCCCCCGCCGCCCGCGTCCTCCGCGTGGGTCTCGTACGGCATCGTCCTCGCGATCGTCCTCCTCGCGTTCGGGATTTCGGTGGCCCTGTATGGAGCGTTCCGAAGTCGACGGCCCCCGAAGTTCATACCGGACGACTCCGTGATCGTCGAGCCCCCGCGGGGGGCACCGCATGCGCCGACGGACGACGAGCTCCTCCGGTAGCTTCCGAGCGCGTCGGACCCCCCTTTCCCCGTCATCGACCGCGCGTTTTTCGTGCGGCCCGGTGAGGGTTAAATAGGCCCGAATCCCGCCGGGGGGGCCGTGCCCGAGGTGTCCAGCGACCCCGGTCGCACGATCGTTTTGGGCGAGCGCGAGCTCGCCATCGGGTTCCGACTGATCGGGCTCAAGGACGTGATCGACGTCACGCCCGAGAACGCCGCCGCCGAGTTCGGCAAGGCGATGTCGAGCGGCGAATTCAGTCTGGTGCTCGCCAGCCAGTCGATCCGACCTCGCCTGACGGAGAATCAGCGTCAGGAGGCTGACGCCTCGCTCAAACCGCTCGTCGTCTTCGTTCCGACCCCCACCGGGGAGTTCGAGGTCGAGAGCATCGCCGCGCTCGCGAAGCGCGTGCTCGGCGTCTCGCTCGTCATTCCAGGGTAGGCCAACAATGGGAGTCGTTGCACGGGTCTCGGGTCCAGTGGTCATCGCCGATGGGTTGGTCGGCGCCAAAATGTTCGACGTCGTCCGCGTGGGCGACCTCGGCCTCGTCGGCGAGATCATCAAGCTCGTCGGTGAGTCGGCGACCGTCCAGGTCTACGAGGACACGACCGGCGTGCGACCGGGCGACCCCGTGGAGACCACTGGACAAGCGCTCAGCGTCGAACTCGGGCCGGGACTGCTCCAATCGATCTACGACGGCGTCCAGCGTCCGCTCGACGTGCTGAAGAAGAACCTCGGGGACTTCATCACGCGCGGCTTCGTCGCCCCGGCCCTCGACGAGACCAAGAAGTGGGAGTTCACCGCCACGGTCGCGCCCGGCGACGAAGTGACGTCCGGCGCGATCCTCGGCACGGTCCAGGAGACCCCGCTCATTCTCCACAAGATCATGGTCCCGCACGGCGCCTCGGGCAAAGTGACCTCGATCTCCAGTGGCAGCTACACCATCCGTGAGCCAATCGGCCAGCTCCAGACGGCCGCCGGAAAAGTTCCGCTCACGCTCAGTCAGAAATGGGTGGTACGGATCCCGCGACCGGTGGCACAGAAGCTCGCGCCGGGGATCCCCCTGATCACGGGCCAGCGTGTCATCGATACGTTTTTTCCCGTTGCCAAAGGTGGCACCGCCTGTATCCCGGGACCCTTCGGGTCGGGAAAAACCGTCTGTCAACAGCAACTAGCGAAATGGTCGGACGCCGACGTTGTGGTGTACGTGGGGTGCGGTGAGCGCGGCAACGAGATGACCGAAGTGCTGGCCACGTTCCCGAACTTGCAGGACCCGAAAAGCAAGCGCCCGCTGATGGAGCGGACGATCCTCATCGCCAATACTTCGAACATGCCCGTCGCCGCGCGCGAAGCGAGCGTCTACACCGGAGTCACTATCGCGGAATATTATCGTGACATGGGCTACGATGTCGCGCTCATGGCCGACTCGACGAGCCGATGGGCCGAGGCGATGCGTGAGATCTCCGGCCGCCTCGAGGAGATGCCGGGCGAGGAGGGCTACCCCGCCTACCTCGGGCGACGTGTTGCCGAGTTCTACGAGCGTGCCGGCCGGGTCGTCACCGTCTCACCCGAGGGGCGGGCCGGTTCGATCACCGTCGTCGGGGCTGTCTCGCCCCCGGGCGGCGACTTCGCCGAGCCGGTGAGCCAGAACACGCTGCGCGTGACGCGGGTGTTCTGGGCGCTCGACGCGGCGCTGGCTTCCCGCCGCCACTTTCCGTCGATCAACTGGCTGCAATCTTATTCGCTCTACGTCGGCGATCTTGAACCCTGGTACCGCGGCCAGGTCGCCAAGGACTGGGTCGCCCTGCGTCAGAAGGCCATCCAGGTCCTCCAGAAGGAATCGGAGCTCCAGGAGATCGTCCAGCTGGTGGGCGTGGACGCTCTCCCCGAGCGCGAGAAGGGCATCCTCGACGTCGCCCGCATGCTGCGGGAGGATTACCTCCAGCAGAGCGCCTACGACGACGTGGACACGTACACCTCGATCCAGAAGCAGTACCGGATGCTGCGGGCCATCCTCTCGTTCGCCGACCAGGAACAAGCCGCGATCGTGCGCGGGGCGCGCGTCGGCGACCTGAGCCAGCTGCCCGTCCGCCAGAAGCTGTCGCGCATGAAATGGATCCCCGAGAAGGAGCTCGCCGCCCAGTTCGACCAGCTCGAGCTGGAGATGGGCCAGTCCGTCGGACAGGCGGCCACGGCCGCCGGGGCGGCCTGATGGCGCAGACGAAGGGCGCCGCGAAAGCGGCGCGCACCACCCCCGAAGTCCCGATCGATTACCGCACGATCGACCGGGTCAGCGGCCCCCTCCTGTTCGTCCGCGAGGTCGCCAACGCCGCCTACGGCGAGATCGTCGAGATCCAGCTCCCCGACGGCACGCGCCGCCAGGGACAGGTGCTCGACTCGCGCAGGGGTCTCGCCATCGTCCAGGTCTTCGGACCGACGATGGGCATGAACGTCACGACCACGTCGGTGAAGTTCCTCGGCCAGACCGCCCGCCTCCCGGTCTCGGACGAGATGCTCGGGCGCGTCTTCAACGGGCTCGGCGAACCGCGCGATGGCGGCCCGAAGATCGTCAGCGAGACCCAGCTCGAGATCGTCGGCAACGCGATGAACCCGTACTCGCGGGAGGAGCCGAGCGAGTTCATCCAGACCGGTCTCAGCAACATCGACGTGATGAACACGCTCGTGCGCGGCCAGAAGCTCCCGATCTTCTCGGGCGCCGGTCTGCCGCACAACCAGGTCGCCGCCCAGATCGTCCGCCAGGCCAAGCTGCGCAACTCTACGGAGAACTTCGCCGTCATCTTCGCCGCGATGGGGATCACGAGCGAGGAGGCGAACTTCTTCCTCAAGGAGTTCGAGACGACCGGCGCGCTCGAGCGGACCGTCGTCTTCCTCAACCTCTCGAGCGATCCGTCGATGGAGCGCGTCATCACCCCGCGCATGGCGCTCACCACCGCCGAGTTCCTCGCCTACGAGCGCGACATGCACATCCTCGTCGTGCTCACGGACATGACCAACTACTGCGAGGCGCTCCGCGAGATCGCCTCGGCGCGCGAAGAGGTCCCCGGTCGCCGCGGCTACCCTGGTTACCTCTACACCGACCTGGCGACGCTCTACGAACGGGCGGGCAAGATCCACGGCCGCAAGGGCTCGATCACGCAGCTGCCGATCCTGACGATGCCGGCCGATGACATCACCCACCCGATCCCCGACCTGACGGGCTACATCACCGAGGGCCAGATCGTCGCCAGCCGCGAGCTCCAGCGGCGCGGCGTCTACCCGCCCATCGACGTGCTGACGTCGCTGTCGCGCCTGATGAACCAGGGGATCGGCAAGGAGCGCACCCGCGAGGACCACCGCGGCGTTGCCGACCAGCTTTACGCGAGCTACGCCACCGGCAAGGACCAGCGCGCCCTCTCGGCGATCGTGGGGGAGGAAGCGCTGAGCGCCACCGACCGGATCTACCTCAAGATCGCCGACCGGTTCGAGAACGAGTTCGTCAACCAGCGCCCGGACGAGGACCGCTCGATCGATCAGAGCCTGGCCATCGGCTGGGACATCCTCTCCGAACTGCCCGAGTCCGAGCTCAAGCGCATCAAGCCCGAGTTCATCCAGAAGTACAAGCTCGCCAAGGGGAGCCCCGCGGCCTAGGCGCGACCCGGGGTCAGGCGACGCATGGCGGGCGAGAACATCCGGCCGACCCGGCTGGAGCTACTGCGCACGCGCCGGCGCATCGTCCTCGCGCGCAAGGGCCTCAACCTGCTCAAGCTCAAGCGCTCGGCGCTCATCGCCGAGTTCTTCGCGCTCTCCCGCCAGGCGCTCGCGCTACGGGGCGACCTCCAGGAGAAGATCCGGCGCGGCTACGAATCGATCCGCGCGGCGGAGATGATCGAGGGGCCGACCAAGCTCGAGAACATCGCGATGCTGCTGCCGGCGGTGCGCCCCGTGAGCGTCGCCACCAAGAACGTCATGGGCGTGCGGACCCCCAAGGTCGACGCCGGTGCCTTCACGCCGGTCCCCGCCGCCGCCCTGCTGGACCTGCCGACCTCGATCCACGAATCGATCCAGCACTTCCAGGGGATCTACAAGGTCCTGCTCGACATCGCCGAGAAGGAGAACGCGCTGCGGCGGCTCCTCAAGGAGATCGAGAAGACCAAGCGCCGGGCCAGCGCGATCGAGAACGTCCTGATCCCGCGGCTCCAGGCGACGGTGCGCTACATCAAGTTCCGCTTCGACGAGCTCGAGCGCGACGCCTTCAGCATGCTCAAGACCGTCAAGCGCAAGATCGGCGAGCAGGAGGAGGCGATGGCCGTTGTATAACGCGACCCAGCGGGCCATCCTGAACTACCTGCGCGTCTCGTGGATGATCCGGGGCCTCGCCCTGGTCGCCCTCGCGCTCATCCTCCACAATCTCGGAGTGTTCTAGAGCATGCACGCGGACCCACCGAACCCCGGCGCGACGGCGACGCTCAAGCGAGTCCGCGACACCGAGGTCGATCTCGCCTCCCGGCTCGCCGCGATCCACGCGGCGACGGAGAGCGCGCTCACGACGTTGAAGAACGACGCGGAGAAGGCGGTCCGGTCCGCCGCCGCCGAGGCCGAACGTTCGCGCGAAGCGGCCATCACCGCGGCCCGCCACCGGCTCGAGGCCGACGCCGCGAAGATCGAATCCGACGGCCGAACCGAGGCCCAACGCATCGAATCCGCCCAGGAGTTTGACCTCGCGCGACTGCGCCCGCCGCTGCTCAAGGCCGTGCTCGAGGGATTCGCCGGGGATTCGGAGCCGTAGGCGTGCCGTTCCTGCGCCCGCTGCCGATGGCCCGCATCGGGATCGTCGGTCTCAAGAACGACCGCGATGCGATCCTCGGGGTCCTCCACGACCTGAACGTCGTGCAGGTCGAGCCGGTCGGCAAGGAAGCGTTGGAGGTCGTCGCCGTCGAGCGCGGCAGCCCGAGGGCCCGGCCGGTCGCGGATCAGCTCCTGCGGATGCGGGGACTGAAGGCCGCCCTCCCCCGGGGACCGACCGGCGCGCCCCGTCTCTACCGCGATCTGGACGAGATCCTCGCGGCCGCGGCGACGGTCACCCTCGACGCGGAGGTCGCCGAGCTCAAGCGCGGGGAGGACGCCGCGCTCACCGAGCGCAAGACCACCGATGAGGAGCTCGCGGTCCTCCGCAAGTTCGGGTTCTACACCGACCGGCTCGAGTACCTGCGTTCCGACAGCGTCTTCGCGTTCTTCGGGGAGACCGACGCCAAGACCTACCAGGAGCTGGCCCGCGCCATCCCGGGCCTGACCGACGCCGACTTCCTGAGCCAGCTCGACGGCAAGGTCGTCCGATTCCTCGTCGCCGTGCGGCGCTCCCAGGCCGACGCGGTCAGCCGCCTCGCCCAACAGAAGGGCGTGCACCTGTTCAACGTCCCTCGCCAGGCCGGTACCCCGGCCGAGGCGGTCCCCGCGCTCGAGCGGAGCCGGGCCGAGATCGATCAACGCCTCAACGGCATCCACGCCCGCCTGGCCCAGCTCAGCGCCCACTGGTACCCCCTCGTCGCCGCGCTGGAGGAGGCGCTCGCCATCGAGAACCGCAAGTACGAGGCGTGGGCCCGACTCGGCGCGGGCGAGCGGTCGTTCGCGTTGGAGGGTTGGATCGCCCGGCGCGACCTCCCCCGGCTCGAGGCGGCCGTGCAGGCCACGAGCCAGTCTCGTGCGGAGATCTACGAGATCCCCACGAAGGAGGAACCGCCGACCGTGATGGTCAACCCGTCCGGTGTGCGCTACTTCGAGTTCTTCATCCGGTTCTACTCGCTGCCCCTCTCGTCGGAGTGGGACCCGACGTGGATCTTCGCCCTCGCCTTCCCGCTGTTCTTCGGGTTGATGCTCGGGGACATGGGCTACGGGCTGGTCATCCTGGGCTTTTGCATCTGGATGATCTACGGCTTCCCCGGCCGCCAGCGCATCCCCTCCGCCATCAAGGAGTTCCCCAAACTGATCATGCCGCCCTCGGCGATGCAATCGCTCGCCTACACGCTGGTGCCCGCGGCGAGCCTCGCGATCGGCTTCGGCGCCGTGTTCAACGAGTTCTTCGGCTTCCACATCCTGCCGTTCAACTCGCCGTACGACCCGATCGCCTCGCTCGGCAAACTCCTGCTCCTGTCGGGCTACATCGGGCTGACGATGGTCGTGCTCGGATTCGGGCTCGGCGCGCTCAAGGAGTACTTCCACCACCACTATCGCGGCGCGCTGGGCAAGCTCGGCGGGATCTTCTTCGCGCTCGGCCTCGCCTCGATCGGGCTCGCGCTCCTCACGGGCCGGGCGTACTTCCCCCCGGGCGTCAACCTCCTGATCCTTTTGTCCTACGTCTCCCTGCTCGGGGGTCTGCTCCTGATGATCGTGGGCGAGGGCGCCATGGGGCTGATGGGCGTCATCGAGACCGTCAGCCACATCCTCTCCTACACGCGGATCGTGGGGATCCTGCTGGCCTCGGTCATCCTCGCGTTCGTGATCGACAAGATCTCCTTCCAGCTGTTCGGTGCCGGGCCGATCGACACGGTCTTCGGGGCCGTGATCCTGATCGGAGGCCAGATCTTCAACCTGGTCCTGGCGGTCTTCGAGCCGGGCATCCAAGGGGCGCGGCTGATCTTCGTCGAGCACTTGTCGAAGTACTACGGCGGCAACGGCCGCATCTTCCGTCCCTTCGGGTCGACCCGGCGCCTGACGATCGCCCCCAACGACCCGGCCGCGGCGGCGGCCCGCGCCCCGTAGGCCCGTCGCGTAGCTACGCGCCGGCCAGGACGAGCAGGGGCTCGATCCGGTCGGCGGAGAGCCCGTAGAGCTTGCCGTAGATGATCCGGCGCAGGTCCCCGCGCTCGAGCTCGGCGAGCTGGAGGTACGTGAACAGGACCGACAGCGACAGGGGGTACGAGCGCATGCGGCGCAGCTGTCGGGCGGCCCGCTCGCGGGAAAGGGCGCTATCGAACCCCGTCAGGCTGTGGGTCTGCTGGTACGCCGACAGCCCCTGCATCAGCGCCGGGAACCGTCCTTCCAGGCCCTTGACGACCTCGGGCACGTCCCGCGCGGCGGCAGCGTCGGCGGCGGCCGCTCGCGAGAGCGTCCCGCCGTCGATCCAGCGATCGAGCACGGGCTCGGACGGTAGCCCGCCGTCACGCGCCTTGAGCAGCAGGAGGATGTTGCGGCCGTCGATCTCCTCCTGCAGGAACTGGCGGACGACCCACTCGTCGCCCTGGAAGAATCGGAGCGCCTCGATGAGCTGGTGGTAGTACTCCCGCTCGAGGACCTGGACGAGGGGGAAGATGTCGTGGGTCCGTTGGTACGCCTCGAGAAGAGGCAGCAGGGTGGTGCCGTAGCCAAAGCGGACCGCGGCCGAGACCGTCGCTTCGAGCGTGGGCTGGGCGAGCAGCTGCCGCACGTCGTCCAGGGTGAGCGTGCCCGCGATGAGGCCCGCGGGGAGCTCCCGGCTCGAGATGAGGAACGCATCGGTCTCCGACACACCGCGCCCCTGCGCCTTGGCCGACAGGATCAGCTCGAGGTTCTCGATGTCCCAGCGTCGCAGGTACGCGCCGACGATGGGGCGGCCGGCGAACGTCGCCGACTCGTAGGCGTGCCGGTTGCGGCGGATCAACAGGCGGTTGATCGCCACCTCCAGGAGGGGGGCACCCGCGTACGAGGCCGCCGCCTGGACGAGCTCGGGCCCGTACGGCGTCGGCTCGAGCAGCTTGGTGACCTCGCCGATGTCCTTGGCCCCGAGCAGGCGCTGGAGGTACTCCTTGGTCAGGAACTCGGGGAGGTGGGCCTTGATGCGGCCGAGCGCGCTCGCGTACGGGGAGCTGGACATGGCCGGCCCGACCTACGCGGCGAGCAGTTCGCGGACCCGGTCCTCGCGGCGACGGAGCAGCTCGTCGAACGACAGATCGAGCCGGCGCGCACCGTCCGAGGTCTCCACGACGAGGCCGCCGGTGATCGGCAGGGCGGTGTCGTGGAACGCCTTCCCGGCGACCGTCTTCAACAGCGCGGCGTCCTGGGCGCGCCCGCTGACGCGGACCTGCTTGCCGAGGGACCGGACGGCATAGCCGTACATCTCCTTCAGGAGCGCGGGATACTCTTCCGATCTGGTGAACTCGCCCAGGACCTGGCGGGTCCGGCCGATGAGCCGCCCCATCCGGCGCTCGCGGGCTTCGAAGACGAGCTTGCGCGCCTCGAGCTTGGCGCGCGCCAGGCGTTGCGCGCGTTCGCGACCGATCTCGAGCTCGCCGAGGCGGGTCGATTCGGCCTGCAGATCACGAATGCGACGGTCGCGGTCCGCCGCGAGACGCGCCTGCTCGGACTCCAGCCGCTGGCGCTCGGCGGAGATCTCCGCCTCGGCCTGCTGGCGGATCTCGTCGACCAGGCGTTCGAGGCTCATCGCGAGCCTACCCGAGGATGCCCTTCAGCAGGATGATCCCCAGCACGAAACCGATGATCCAGAGCGTCTCGGGAATGACGAAGAAGAACAGCACCTTGCCGAACTTCTCCGGCGTTTCCGCGTAGATCCCCATCCCGGCGGCGCCGATGCCGGACTGGGCCATGCCCGTCCCGATGAGCCCGCCCGCAATCGCCAAGCCGGCACCAATGACCGCGAAATCTGAGACCATCTGGGGCGCCCCGGGCCGCGCAGAAAGGTCGCGTATATAACGGACGGGGCCGCGCGCCGCCGGCGGCCGGCGTCACGGCAGTGCGACGGCTGGCCGCCGGGGGACGGCACGCGGTCCGGCTGGGTCGAACGCGTCGGTTTCCGACCCGAAATCCTCTATACAACAGGAAACCTAGCACTGTCGGGGGTCCGCATGACCGAATCGATGCGCGCGATCGCCGAGCAACTGGCGAACGACCTCGAGCTGACGTCCCCGCCGGTCCAGATCAGCTACCTCGATGCCGCACCCGCCGGCGTCCCGGAGCACCCGACGGGCGTCCCGAGCGTCTGCACGTTCTTTGCGGAGGGGAGGACCCACGCGTTCTACGCCGGGGTGCGCTCGCACGAGGACTGCGAGGTCGGCGCCTTCGTCCTCGGCATCGCGCCGGAGGGCGAGCTCGGGCAGCGGCTGATGGCGACGGTCGGCATGATGCAACGGGAAGGGTACCTCGCTCCAGGCGAAGAGGGGAAGATCCCCCGCAACGCCGCCGCCCCGAAGTTCGTCGCCTACGGTCCGCTGGGCCAGTTGCCGATGCCTCCGACCAACGTGCTGCTCTTCGCCACGCCCAAGTCGGCGATGCTCGCGCTCGAGGCCGCCCATGGGCCGGTACCGATGAACGGGCGGCCGATGTGCGCCATCGTCCCGACGCTCAACCAGGGCGCCAAGGTCGCCGTCTCGATGGGATGCATCGGCTCGCGGGTCTTCACCCAGATGGCCGACGGACAGCTGCTCGTCGGCGTGCGCGGCGACCACCTCGCGGAGTTCGCGCGGTCGGTCCACGCCCTCCGGCACGCGAACGATCTGGTCGGGGCCGAGGACACGCGGCGCAAGGTCGCCAAGAGCCAGCAGGTGGCCCGTCAGGGCGCCGGGGCCTGATCCGGTTCCGATGGTGCCGGCGCGGCCTCGGGCGGCTCCGCCGCCGGGCGCTTAGGGCCTCGCATCCGCCACACCAGGGCGGCCGCGATCGCGATGATCACGAGCACCGCGATCAGCCCAAGCGCCTCGTTCAGGGGTAGGCCCCCGAGTGTGGCGGGTGGGGAGGAGCCGCCGCCCGAGGCGGTGACGTTGAGGAGCGCCGTTCCGTTCACCGTCGCGCCGGTGGCGTCGCGGACGCCCACGGCGATCGTGTACGTCCCGGCGGTCGTCGGGATGCACCGCAGGACCCCCGTGCTGGCGGTCGGACAGCTGGATGGAAGCCCGGTGAACGCGTAGGAGAACGGGGCCGTCCCACCGCCGACCCGCACGGTGAGGTTCGTCGAGCCGCCGACGGGGACGGTGTCCGGGACGCTGACGAAGTTGACGATCTGGAGCGCGGCGTTGACGGTCAGAGACGCCGTGGCCGACGCCCGCTCGCTATCGGTGTCCGCGAGGTGGACGGTGATCGTGCTCGCCCCGACCCCGGTCGGCGTGCACGTGAGCGTCGGGCTGTTGGCCGACGTGCAACCGGCCGGCAGCCCCGTGTAGCTCCAGGCGAACGGCGTGGTGCCGCCCGAGGCCGTCGCCGTGAGCGTCAGATGCTGGCCGAGGTCGATCGCCGTCGGACCGACGAGCGAGACGACGGCGGG
Source organism: Thermoplasmata archaeon (assembly GCA_022750205.1). Taxonomy (GTDB): domain Archaea; phylum Thermoplasmatota; class Thermoplasmata; order Lutacidiplasmatales; family UBA184; genus Lutacidiplasma. The sequence continues at coordinate 52,764 of JAKIWD010000001.1, read as the reverse complement.
GAGCGCATTGACGGTCAACGAGGTCGTGCCGTTCACGCGACCGTTCGCCGCGGTGACGTTGCCATAGACCGTGAACGCGGCGGTGGTCGTCGGTGTGCACGCCATCGGCGCGGTCCAGTTGGCCCCGGTCGCGGTCGCCGAGAGCGTCGCATTGCAGCCGGGCACGCCGGCGTAGACCACCGTGACCGGCGCGGTCGCGTTGGTCAGGTCGAGCGTGAGCGTCGTCGCCCCGCCCACGTCGAGCGCGCTCGGGGCAGCGGCGAACCCGAGGATCTTCGGGCCCGAGGTCGTGACGGTCAGGCTCGTCGAGGCGCTGCCCCGCGATCCGTTCGGTGCCAGGACGTTGACGACCAGGTCGAACAGCCCGCCCACGCTCGGCTGACACGTGAACGACGAGACGTTGGACGACGCGCACCCCTTGGGGAGGCCAGTGTAGCTGTACGTCACCGTGCCCGACGCCACGGCGAGCACCGTGGTGACGGTCGTCGTCGCACCGAGCACGATGCTCGACGGCGTCGCGGAGAAGCTGGCGATCGCGATCCCCGAGATCAGGACCGAGACCGAGGCGGACGCGACGTGGCCGGCCCCGTCGTGGACGGTCACGGTGATCGTGAACGGTCCGGCGGCGCTCGGAACGCACTGCCAGGAGGACTGGGTCGACAGCGGACAACCGGCCGGCAGCCCGGACCAACCGTAGCTGTAGCCGCCCACGCCGCCGACGGCGGCCGCTGAGAGGTTGAGCGATTGGCCCGATCGGAGGATCGCGGGCGCGGCGACCGGCCCCCGCACCCCGAGGGGGACGGCCGGTCCGGTTCGTTCGGCGAGCAGGTACCACGCGACGCCATCGGAATCCAGCCACGCGTTCGCCGGGACGCTGGTCGGATCGATCCACGGCGCGACAGCGGCGACGGCGTTGCGCTGGTCGACCGCGCTGTCGAGCGCCAGGTGGCGTTCGATCTGTTCGGCTTCGGCGAACAGCGCGTTGCGCCCCGCCCCGACGGGGGTGGTCGCGGCCTGCGCGAGGAGATCGAGCGAGGCGTTGTAGGCGGCCCCCTGGCAGTCCGCCGGGACGCTCGCCCGGGCGGGGTCCGCCCAGTACGAGGGGCTCGTCGAGCAGCTCGACGCGTTGAACGATTGGAGGACGGTCGGGTACGCGGCCGCCGTGCCGTAGATGCTCGTGGGCGTGTAGAGCGCGTTGATCGCATCCGTCGGGTCCGGATAGTCGTTGAGCCAGGCGGTCGTGGTGACCGCCATGGGGTTGTTGCCCGGCCCGCCGTACAGGACCTCGGCGAAGACGCTGACGTTCAGGTCGACGATCTGGGGGACGATCGCGCCTCCCGAGATGGAGGAGACCTCGGCCGCCCAGGCCGCATCGGCGGCGCCGACCAACGGGTTCGGACCGAGGTAGCCGACGGGGAAGTCACAGGGCATGAGCGCGGTGCAATTGCCGCCGGCGAGGCCTTCCGCCTGGGTCTGGGCCCACCACCAGCCGTCGGAACCGACGACCGTAGGGTTGGACACGGGGTCGCCGAACGGCCAGCTGACGTTGGAGGGGGCCGATCCCCCGTCGCTGAGGGGGATCACGCCCCCTCCGAACGGGAAGGCGTACTGGGTCCCGTTCAGCGTGAACGCCTGCGATTGGGTCGTCGCATACGGGAAGGCGGCCGAAAGGAACTGCCGAAGCTCGGGGTCCGTGAGGAGGTTCGCCGGCGCGGTCGGCAGCGTCCCCGTCACCTGCTGAGCGAGCGTGAGGTTGTAGTCGAAGTCGAACTGGTTCGACCAGTACTCGAGCTGGGGCAGCAGCACGGTCGTCGCCAGGCCCTGGGCCGCGTCGGCGGCCAGCGCCCCCGAGTCGTTCGTGTCGGCGTCGGCCCAATCGGCCGCGCCCGCCGCGATCGCCGACATCCCCGGCGCGGTCGTCGATTCGAAGTTCACCACGACCGTGGGGATGTAGGTGCCGGCCGCCGGGTTGCAGCCCGACGTCGTACACTCCGGATTGCTGGAGTAGTACGGGTTCGTCGAAAGGGTGTAGCCCGTGAAGTTGGAGTACTGCGAGAGCTCGTAGGGACCGCTGCCGGCCGCAGTAGAGTAGACGACCCCGCCACTGGAAAAGGCCGTGTCGAACTCCCACAGGTCCCAGCCGGTCGCCGGGACCGATCCGGGCGTCGTCCCCATGCCGGCGCCCCATGCCGGGCACGGTTGATCGCCGGCTCCCGTGATGTTGCCCGCGGACCAGTACGGGATCCCCGCGCTCTGGGACGGGGCGCTGAACCACCCGCACGGGACGATCGACGCCCCGAGCGGGTTGGCGAGGAGCTGCTCGAAGAACGGCCAGCTCGTCGCTCCGCCGTCGACGTGGAACGTCACGCATCCGTGGGCGCGCAGGGTCGCCGCGCTGGGGCAGTCGGTGCCATTGATGGTCATCGCCGCCGCCACCGTCGACGGGGTGTTGTTGTAGACGTTGTGGAACCCGGAGTCCCAGGCTCCATTGCCCCCGGGCAGCAGGGCCTGGTCGAGCATCCAGCCCGGCGTGCACCCGAAACACGGGAGGTTCGACAGCCCCATCGCCCGGGCGACGGTGAACTCGACGTCCGACGGGAAGACGGGCCAGTTCGCCACGGTGGTCGGGTCGTAGAATTGGGAGGAGTTGCCGATGACGAACGTGTAATTGTACCCCGAGACCAGCGAGCTGCCGTAGAGGCTCGTGCACGCCGCGCTCCCGGGCACGCACGTGGAGATCGACGGGAGGAACGAGTTCGGGTCGCCTCCGGTCGCGCTCCCGTTCGGGATGATCAGCGTCTGGTAGACGTTGCGGAACAGTTGGGCCCCGTTCGAATCGTAGTCAATCGTCGGGTCGAGCGAAGTGGGGGCGAAGGCGACCTGGTACGCGGTCAACGAGGTCGGGTCGGTGCTGTGGGCGTACGGGACGACGCCGCCCCCGAGGCCACTGCCGACGACCACGGTGAACTCGAACGTCCCGTTCACGGTGGTGGCGAGATTGTCGGCGTCCACGGTGGCGGTGTAGAGGAACGTCAGCGGGTAGAGCCCGGGAGGGGTCGCGCCCGAGAACGAGGCGGTCACCTGGCTGACGCCGGAGGGGTCCAGCGTCTGGGCGCTCCAGGTCGTGTCGCCCGAGACGGCCGGCGCAATCGTGAAGGAGGCGCCGGTCCCGGTCAGCGAGGGCGCGGGGATCGCCTGTGAGAGCTCGGCCGCCACGGTGACCGATCCGCCGGGAGCGACCAGGGCGGTCGCACCGGAGCTCGCGGTCCCGTTCGCGACGACCCAGCCGGTGATCTGCGGGCGGGTCCCGACAGAATCCCCGGCGTGGGTGGCCCATACGGGCACGGCGAGCAACTTAGCCAGGTTGTCGTGGACCGTGCCGCTCGTCGGGTCGGTGTACTGGGCTTCGACCTGGTAGATGCCCGGTTGGCCGTACCCGTACGGGATCTGGGGCCCCGTGCTCGTAGAGTGGTTCGAGTCCCCCCACGTCCAGTTGACAGGCCCGGCCAGGCCGGCGATCCCGGCGAGCGAGGCGGTGAAGGTGAGCGGGGCGTTGGTCGCGCCGCCGAACGTCGTGGTGGTGACGACCAGGTCGTGGATCGTGGTCCCGTCCGGGTGGGCGTGCCCGTACGGGGCGGCTCGGGCGGGCGCGGTTCCCGATGGAGGGGAGTGAGCGAATGCGGCACCGAGCGAGATCCCGGCTCCGCCCGGTATCAGGAGGAGGCCCACGATCCCGATCGCCCAGGCGGTCGACATGTTTCGCACGGAACCCGCCATGATCTCGACTCTCCCCCGGGGGACGTCCGCGACCCCGGCGGTCCCGCCGGGGGTCCCGTCGCTCCCCGCGGCGGATTGAAAGGTCGGGTATTAATCCGATGGACGGCGCTGGGCGGGCCGGTCTCCCTCACGGGCGTCGGCGGAGTCGTCCCGGTCGCTCGAACGGCGCTCCCAGACCAGTCCTAAGCTGGCGAGCCAGACCGCGGCGTTGGACAGATAGGCGCCCGTGCAGATCAGGCAGAGCGCGTTGATCACCGCAAGCTCGATGTAGGCGAGATACAGCGCAACGCCCACCCCGATCGTCGAAAGGCCGAGGAGCGCGTACAGCCACGGGGCCTTGTACGTCCGCAGGAGCGGGATGTCCACGACCAGCAGGGCTAGGAATCCCGCGACGCCGAGCCAGTAGTCCTGGACGCCGAACGTCGTGGTGTGGGCGCTGTTGTCGACCTTGGAGCAGGAGACGAAACCGTTGATCGAGCAGCTGCCCTGGGCGGAGGGGTGCGTCGACTCGTACGCGGCGTACCCCGATAGGATCAGCCCGGCGACGATCGCGATGGGGATCAGGGAGTGGAGCGTGCGGGCGTCCATCCGAACCGACTAGCTGATCTGGGAGAGGTCGGATTGGACCTGGCTGATCGAGGCGACGTTCGATGGCGCCCCGCCGTTGAGCTTGACCAGATAGGCCATCATCCAGTACGCCGCCGGGGAGATCGCGTTCCACGCAACGCCGGATTGGGCCTGGATCTGGCCCATGATCTGGGTCGCGTTCAATCCGGACAGTTGGCCCGGATCCACGAGAGTGCCCTGGTGATAGTACTGCCCGTTGAGCACGATGAACGGGATCCCCGAGGTGTCGTACGCGCTGACGTAGGCCTGCTGGATGCAGCTGGAGGGAGTGGGGCCCACCGCGACCCCATCGAGGTTCTCGGCCGAGACGAGCGAGACGTACTTGCTCTGGACGCTCAGGTAGGAGATGATGATCTCCGGCGTGTTCGGGAAGCTGTCCGTCGGAGATGAGCTACCATACTGAACGCCCGAGACGGTACCGAACGCCTTGAGCGCGTACCACATCGACCAGCTCGACGCCGAGCAGTACGGGCAGCCGGACGCGCCGTAGAAGAAGAAGACCGGTGCTCCGTTCTCCTGCCAGGCGCCGTTGTTCGCCTTGAGGAAGCTGTCCGGCTCGGACTGGGTCGAGGAGGTCAGGCTCGGGCAGCCTTGGGAGATGGCCGCCAGACCGAATCCGCCGGCGATGACGAGCCCAAGGACGCAGCCGATCGCCACGGTGTTGCGCATCGTTGGATTCCACCGGTCCGCGGTCCGAAGGAGACCGAACGTCAGCACCGCCGCCGACGCGAACAGGGCGACCGCGAGCACCGGGATCGCGCTGACGTAGACCCCGATCGGGGAGGGAAAGATGTACGCCAGCAGGGCCCACACGCCGACGAGCGGGGTGAGGATGAATCCGATCCGGGCGAACGTCCACTTCGGCCGGGTCGGGTCGGCCATGTCGTCGCCGGACCCGCTCTTGCCGCCGCCCGAGGGTCGGCGTTGGGCGCGAGATCGACGTTGGTAGTACAGGGCCCGCAGCGCGCGGCCCGGGTCTCCGGCACCCTCCTCGGCATGGAAGTCGACCCGCTCATCACCGGCGATCTTGTCCCAGTCCCATCCCTTGGACCGGAGGCGCTCGACGCGGTCCCAATCCGCCATGTGCGCGGGAGGAGACCCCGCCCCTACATTTCCTTTGATGGTGGCCGGACGACACCCGCGTCGGGGCCCCGCGGCCGAGGGCGGATGCGCCGGGTCACCGCCCACTCCGGGGTTTGCTAATAGGGGGGCCCGGATAGCCGCCCCGATGCGCCTGACCTTTCTGGGGACCGCCGGCTCCTGGCCCACCAAGGATCGTTCGGCCAGCGCCATCGCCGTCGATACGGAACGCGAACTCATCCTCTTCGATTGCGGGGAAGGCACCCAGCGCCAGTTGTTCCATTCCACGTCGAGCTTCATGCGGGTTCGCCGGGTCTTTCTGACCCACTTCCACGGCGATCACTTCCTCGGACTTCCCGGACTCATCCAGAGCATGTGCCTGAACAACCGGGAGGAGCCTCTCGACATATACGGCCCACCGGACGCCAAGGAGATGGTCGAGCGAGCGCTCAAGATGGGCTACTTCACCCTCCGATTCCCGGTCAACATCCATGCCCTCAACGCCGGCGCATCAGTCGAGCTCGACGGGTACACCGTCCGCACGGCGCTCGCCGCCCACCCGGTGCCGACGATCGCCTATCGGCTGGATGAGGGTCCCAAGCGGGGCCGGTTCGAGGGCGAACACGCCCGGGCCCTGGGCATCCGGGGCGCGGATTTCGCCCGACTCGAAGCCGGCGAATCGGTCCACGTCGGGACGAACGTCGTCCACCCCTCGGACGTGATGGGACCTCCGCGACCGGGGCGCTCCGTCGTCTACTCGGGGGACACCTCGCCCACCGAGACAATCGAGAAGCTCGCGGCGGGCGCGACCGTGCTCATCCACGAGGCCACGACCTCGGCCGAGCTCGAGACCGAGGCGAACAAGTGGGGTCACTCCTCGGCGCGGCAGGCGGCGACGCTCGCCAGGGCCGCCGGGGTCGGGACCCTCTTTCTCACGCACTTCTCGTCGCGCTACAAGGAGGTCGAGCCCCTCGAACTCGAGGCGCGCGGCCTGTTCGACGAGGCCCGCGCCGCGCGCGACCTGCTCGAACACCTGATCCGACAACCATGACGGTCGTCGCCGACCGCATCTACACGGGAATCCGTGAACTTGCGGCGATCTCCGGACCGACGGTGCCCCGCATGGGTCCGGCGATGGCCGACCTGGCGCGGATCCCCGACGCGGGCCTCGCCACCGCCGGGGGAAAGTTCGTGTGGGTGGGGCCTCGCGCGAAGCTGAGGAAGGAAGTACGGCTGCGGCGCGGCGGCGCGCGTGTCGACCTCCACGATGTGTGCGTGCTCCCGGGCTTCGTCGACGCGCACACGCACGCCCTGTTCGCCGGCGACCGGGCGCGGGAAATCGAGGGCAAGCTCGCGGGTCGCTCGTATCGCGAGATCGCGGCCGAAGGAGGCGGGCTCTTCTCCACGGTGCGGGCAACGCGCGCGGCCTCCGACGCCCAGCTTCGCCGCCAGACCGGCGTGCGTCTGCGTCGGATGCGACAGGCCGGGACGACCAGCGCCGAGATCAAGAGCGGCTACGCGCTCACCGTCCCCGGCGAACTTCGGCTCCTCCGACTCATCCCCGGGCTCGCGCGGAGCGTCGGACTACGACTGGTGCCCACGTTCCTCGGCGCCCACGCCATTCCACCGGAGTTCGACGGACGGGCGGACGCCTACGTCGACCAGCTCATCGAGCGTGCCTTGCCCGTCATCGCCCGGGAGCGCCTCGCCCGTTTCTGCGACGTCTTTTGCGAACCGGGCTTTTTCTCCGTTCCGCAATCCGCGCGCCTGCTCCGTGCCGCCCTCGGCCAAGGCCTCGGGATCAAGATCCACGCCGACGAGTTCGTCGCGTCGGGAGGAGCGCGGCTCGCCGCCGAGCTCGGAGCCCGTTCGGCCGAGCACCTGCTGGCCGCCCCCGCGGAGGACCTCGAACGGCTGGCGGCGGCCCAGGTCACCGGAGTGCTGCTCCCGATCACTCCGTTCGCGTCCCTCTCCCACCTGTCGAGCCCGGGCCGGGCGCTCGTCGACGCCGGGGTCCCGGTGGCGCTCGGGACCGACCTCTCCCCGAACTCATGGGTCGAGTCGATGGGCCTGGTGCTCTCGCACGCCGTGTACGGCGCGCGCCTCACCCCGGCCGAGGCGCTCGTCGGTGCGACGGTGAACGCCGCACACGCGAGCGGGATCGCCGACGTGGCCGGATCGATCGCGGCGGGACGGACGGCGGATTTCCTGACGTTCGAGACGACCTCGCTCGAGGAGATACCGTACCGGATCGGGGCGGTTCCGGCCGTCGTTTACCGTCAGGGAAACATCGTTTTTTCGAGGTGACTCCGACCTTATGTTCATATAGGAGGGGTTTCTTTCTCGGCGGTAGAGGCGCGACAATGGCCGAGAAAGTGGGCAAAGAGCAGATCAAGCGAGAGAAGGGTTACCTGTACTATCTGGGGAAAGATGGGTACCTTTGGAAGACGCCGACCAAGCTGAACAAGATGGGCAAGAAGGCGAAGGTCGGGACGGAGAAAATCGTCCGCGCGGACGGTTACATGTACTTCCTCGACAAGAAGGGCTACATCTCCCGGGCCCGGATGAAGAACGCCTGAACCCAGATCCCCGATAGGGGCGGCCCGGTCGTTCGACCGGGTCGCCCAACAATTTTCGTCCCGCCGGTTGCCCCATGAACGTGGCCCTGAATGGCGCCGTCGGCCCCCCTACGAGGTTATTCCGCACGGGTCATCCCGAGCTGCGCCCACCGCTGCGGGCGCCCCTCCTTCTCGTCGCCGACCGGCAGCGGGCCGTCGGGAGAAGGGCGAAACCGGCGGTCGCCCGGCTTCCCCGCGGGCGGTGGAACCTCTTGCAGGCCAGAGCCCTCTCGGCGCCTTCTCCTGCGGCGACCTCGCGCTCACCCCCACTGCGCCCTTACTCTGGCAGCACCACGGCGCGCGGGCGAACTCTCCCACCGACCCTTCATCGCCCCCCTCGAACCGTTGGGCCAAATAGTCCGACGACCCCTCGTCGCCCCATCCATGGGGTGCCGATACGATTCGGACGATCCGCGCAAGTGCGATCGCTGCGGTGAGTTCCTCTGGGTCTCCGAAGAAGGGTTGTTCTGCGGCGAGTGCGGCGTCACGATGCCGTGCACGATGCGCCTGCTGCCGCCACCCGCATCGTGAGTGCCTTCGGAACGCATTTTGCGCGCGGTCGCGACGAGCGCAACCCAACTCGCTTATACCGCTTCGATGTGCAGAAGGTCCGGAGGGTCCGCGACGGGTGCTCGGAGCGCTGCCGTCGGGGGTCCCAGGTCGCGTTCGAGCGCAGCTTCCCGCCCAGCGGCGGTGTTTCCTGCCCTGACCGCAACCGATAGGGAATCCCCGAGCGCTACGCCTAGTAGGAGCCGCACCGGCTTCGAGTCCGTCTGACGGTCCTTCCGCAGGAATATCAACCATGGCCGTAGCCAAGAAACGCGCATCCCCCATCGCCGAGGTGACCGGGGCCCGACCGCCGAGCCGACTGGGGCGCGAGCCGATACCGGTCCCCCGGCTGGTCCCACGCGAGAAGACCGCGTTCGACACCGTCGATTGGAAGACCCACGACTCGGTCATCAAGAACGCCGAGGGCAAGGTCATCTTCGAGCTCAAGGGGATCCACGCGCCGGTCCCGTGGTCGGAGAACTCGATCAACATCGCCGCGTCGAAGTACTTCCGCGTCATCCAGGGCCGCCGCGAGAACTCCGTCGACGGGATGATCCGTCGCGTCTGCCACTGGATCTCCCAGCGCGGTCTCGCGCTCGGCTACCTCGACACCCCGGACGAGGCGACGCGCCTGGAGGAGAGCCTTTCCTTCCTCATGGTCCAGCAGATGGCGGCGTTCAACAGCCCCGTCTGGTTCAACGTCGGCGTGCGCGAGCCGCCCCAGTGCTCGGCGTGCTTCATCCAGTCCGTCTCCGACGACATGGACTCGATCCTCCATCTCGCGACCAGCGAGGGACGCCTGTTCAAGGGCGGGAGCGGCACCGGCTCGAACCTGTCGGCGCTGCGCGGGAGCCACGAGCGGCTGAGCGGCGGCGGCATCGCCTCGGGCCCGGTCTCGTTCATGCGCGCGTTCGACGCGCTCGCCGGCGTGATCAAATCCGGCGGCACGACGCGCCGCGCCGCCAAGATGGTGATCCTGAACATGGACCACCCAGACATCGGTGACTTCATCGATTGCAAGGTCCGCGAGGAGGACAAGGCCCTCGCGCTCATTCGCGAGGGGTTCTCGTCGAACTTCGACGGGACCGACCCGGATTCGGCGTACGCCTCTATCGCCTACCAGAACGCCAACCACTCCGTCCGCATCCCGGACGGCTTCATGGACGCCGTCGTCCAGGACGGCGACTGGAAGACGTACAACCGGACCGACCACGCGGTGGCGACGACCTACCGAGCGCGCGAGCTCTGGCGCAAGCTCGCGTACGCCGCCTGGCGGTGCGGCGACCCGGGCGTGCAGTTCGACGACATCACCAACGACTGGCACACGAGCCCGATGAGCGGCCGGATCAACGCGTCGAACCCGTGCAGCGAGTACCTGTTCCTCGACGACACGGCGTGCAATCTGGCGTCGATCAACCTGATGAAGTTCCTCGACGCCAAGGGCCAGTTCGACCTGCCGCTATTCCGCGACGCGATCCGCACGATGATCCTCGCCATGGAGATCCTCGTCGACGCGTCGAGCTACCCGACCGCGGCCATCGCCCAGAACTCCCACGACTTCCGGCCGCTCGGGCTCGGCTACGCGAACCTGGGATCGCTCTTGATGCACTACGGGCTCGCCTACGACAGCGACATCGGGCGCTCGCTCGCCGCCGGCATCTCGGCGTACCTCTCCGCCGAGGGCTACCACATGTCGGCCGAGATCTCCCAGCGGACCGGCCCGTTCCCGGGGTTCGAGAAGAACCGCTCGCCGATGCTCCGCGTGATGCAAAAGCACGCGCAGGCCGCCGACAAGGTCGTCGCGACCGATCTGCGGATCCGCCCGATCGTCGAGGCCGCGGCCGCCCGCTGGCACGACACGGTCAAGGCCGGCGAGCTCTGGGGCTACCGCAACGCGCAGATCTCCGTGATCGCGCCGACCGGCACCATCGGGCTATTGATGGGCTGCGACACGCTCGGGCTCGAGCCGGAACTCTCGCTGGTCAAGACGAAGAACCTCGTCGGGGGCGGCACGATGAAGATGGTCAACCACACCGTCGAGGCGGGGTTGACGGCGCTGTCGTACACCGCCGAGGAGGTCGCCGCGATCAAGCACCACATCGAGTCGACCGGCACGGCCGAGAACTCGTCGGGCCTCAAGCCCGAACACCTGCCGGTCTTCGACACCGCGCTCGCGCCGGCGGGTGCGTCGCGCACGATCCCGCCGATGGGCCATCTGAAGATGCTCGGCGCGGTCCAGCCGTTCCTGTCGGGCGGCGCGTCCAAGACGATCAACCTCCCGCACGACGCCACCGTCGAGGACATCGAGCGGATCTACCTCGAAGCGTGGAGGCTCGGGATCAAGTCGGTCGCGCTCTACCGCGACGGCTGCAAGGCGAGCCAGCCGTACGAGACCGGCAAGGGCAAGACGGCGGTTGGCGCCCCGCGCGGACCGACCCGCGAGCGCCTGCCGGACGAGCGCAAGGCGGTCACCCACCACTTCCAGGTCGGCGGGCACGACGGCTACGTGACGGTGGGCCTCTACCCCGATGGCCGGCCGGGCGAGATCTTCTTCCGCGTCACCAAGGAAGGCTCGACGGTCAACGGGCTGATGGACTCGCTCGGGATCTCGATGTCGATGGCGCTCCAGCACGGGGTGCCGCTCAAGGACCTCGTCCGCAAGCTCGCGCACCTGCGCTTCGAGCCGGCCGGGGCGACGAACAACGCGAAGATCCGCTTCGCCAAATCGATCCCGGACTACGTGGCCCGGTGGCTCGCGCTCGAGTTCCTGACCGAAGAGCAGCGCCGGGCGATCGGGCTCGAGGCGCCGCCCGGGGAGAACGGCCACGACATCGGCGCGCCCGCCAAGTCCCCTCCGTCCGCCGCGACGACGAAGTTCGAGACCAAGCCGCTCGATTCGTTCGGCGACGGGGCGCGGGCCGGGCTGACGAGCGAGGACGCGCCGTCCTGCTCGACGTGCGGCGGGATCATGGTGCGCTCCGGGACGTGCTACGCGTGCACGGTCTGCGGCTCCACGAGCGGCTGCTCGTAGGCGCGGCACCCCGCTCGCCGACCCGGTCGCGGACGGGCGCCAGCCGAGGCTACAAGTACGGCTCGGCGCCTTAGGACGGGTACAGTTTCCCGTTCCGGGGCCCCGTCTCGCGCTCTCCCACGCGCAACCCGGGCAGGGAGCATCGATGACGCGAATCGATCTCTGCATCAACTCCCAGACCCCGCCCCTCAGCCCGCGGCCCGGGGTCAGCGTGGCCGACGGGCACGTGTGGCGACGGGGACGGGACTACGACCTGCAGGTCGGCGGGGTCGTGCCGATGATGCGGGCGCTGATGGGCTCGGGCCTCGATCGATGGATCCGGCGCCCGGTCCGGTGGATCGCCCTGGGCGGGCCGGGGTTCCCCGAAGAGATCACCACCGACGAAGGGTACACGCTCGAGACGGTCCAGCTGACCGACGCCGAGCGCAAGCGATACTCCCGGTTCAAGGAGGCGATCTGGCGCTCGTTCCACGGCCCCCGGGGGTTCCGGCCGTCGATCGCGGACTACCACGGGTTCGTCGCCTACAGCTACCGGACCGCGGTCAAGCTGCTGGACCGGATCCCCGACCACGACCTGTTCTACATCAACGACTTCCAACAGATCCTCGTCGGCGGGCTGATCGGGCCGGCCGCTCCCGCGCTCCTGCGCTGGCATATCCCGCTGGATTTCCGGGGTTACCCCGAACCGGTCTCCCGGTTCTTCCTCAAGGCGATGGAAGGGTTCGACGGGATCGTGGTCAGCACCCGGGCCGGTCTCGAGGAGTTGATCCACGTCGGCTACCAGGGCCGGGCGTTCCAGGTCTACCCGTACTTCGACCCGCGCGAGCAGCCCCGCGCCAAACCCGCTGCCATCCGGCGGTTCGCCGAGCGCTACCGCCTCGGCGACGGGCCGGTGATCGTCTCCGTGGGCCGTATGGACCCGATGAAACGGCACGACCTCCTGCTCGAGGCTCTCGCCCGTGTACGTCGGCGCCACCCCCGCGTCCGCTGCGTGTTCGTCGGGGGCGGGAGCTTCTCGACCAATTCCGGCGGCCTCGCCTCGGGAAAGGCCGGTGAATGGCGACGGTACCTCGACCGTCGGGTCCGCGAGCTGGGGCTCACGAACCACGTCGCCTTCACCGGGACCGTCGACAGTTCCGAGCTCGCAGCAGCCTACGGGGCAGCGGACGTGTTCGTCCACCCCGCGCCATGGGAAGGGTTCGGCCTGGTCGTCGTCGAGGCGTGGACACACGGACGACCGGTCGTGGTCAGTCGAGGTGCCGGCGTGGCCGAGCTCGTCCTCCCGGACGTCAACGGCTATGCCGTCGCCCCCGGCCGGGCGACCGCGATGGCGGACGCGATCCTCGAGCTCCTCGACCATCCGGACCGGGCCGAACGGATGGGCGCAAACGGTGCCGAGACCGCCCGGCGGTGCCACGTCGATCGCGCGGGGCCACGCCTGAAGGAGATCTTCGAACAGACGATCGAGGTGTACGAGAAGAGCGGGCTCCGCAGCCGCCACCGGTTGCGTGGCTGGCGGCCGTGAGCCCGGTCGGACCGACCCGCGAGTCGACGGCCGCCGACCTCGGGTGAGAGCGGCCCGAGCGGAAGGCACCCGGCGCTGCTCTCCGTGCGCCCGTGGGCGCCTCCACCTCCCGGGTGCGACCGGCTCCAAGCCGATATGGGTCCGCGCGTACTATCCCGCTCCCGCGCCGGCGCGGGCCTCGGGAATCCGTGCAGCACGTCGTCCCCCTTCCGAAGGGGCCCCATGGGGCCACCCGCACGACGGCTCCGTGGGGGCGAGGGGGCCCGCCTCGGGCGGATGCCTCGAGATTTTCTCGAAAGGGGCTGCGTTCGGGCTCCTCCCCGGGTGCGACTCCGACCGACGGCGAGTTCCCGGAGCCCCGACGCGCCTCTACTCCAGTCTCCGTTCATCGGGTCACCCTGCACGATTCGCTGGGTCGGACCGTACTCCGCGTCGGCATCGTGAGCCTGGTCTCCCTCCTGCTGCTCCTGAACGTGGCTCCGTCGAGCCTCGAATCCCAATCTCACTCCTCGATCCCTGGCGCCGCCCTCACCCACCGGTCTATCGCGGAGGTTCATCCGGCCACCGGCACGACCCTTCCTGGGGAGACTCCGACCAGTTCAACCGGCGCGATGATCACCACTCCCGCGGGGAACCGATCGTGCCCGCTCGATGGAACGGCGTCGGCGCGATGCTCACCGGCGAGCCGCCCTCTGGCGCTGGGAGAAACGCCGGGCTCGGGCTGGGAGAACCTCACCGGGCACGTTGGCGCCGGCCCGGTCCTCCCGAACGACGGCGGTAACTTCCTCTGCTACGACCCCGCCGTGGGCGGCGACCTGCTGTTCGGGGCGGTCCCCTACGGGTACGACTACGCCGGCAACCAGACCTGGCTGTTCACGAACGGCACGTGGACGCAGCTCGACCCGACCGGGTCGCCACCCCCGCTCTACCTGATGCAGCTGGCGTGGGACCCGCTAGACGGCTACGTCGTCCTCTTTGGGGGATACACCGCGGAGTCGGGCTCGAGCTCGCAGACCTGGGTGTTCGACAACCACACCTGGACGCTGCTCGCTCCGGCCACGAGCCCTCCGGCCACCGCGCAGAGCTCGATGTTCTGGGACCCGGTCGACGGGTACCTGGTCCTGTTCGGCGGGTCGACCCCCTCCGGCACCTCCAACGCTACGTGGACGTTCCGCGGGGGCGACTGGCACGAACTGGCCGAACCGGTCGCCCCCTCCGCGCGGTGGTTGGCCAATATGGGGTGGGACGGCTCGGAGAATGAGGGCCTGCTCTTCGGCGGTGCGCAGCTCAAGAATGAGGTGACCACCTACCTGAACGACACGTGGGTGTTCCGGGCGGGGAACTGGACGCACCTCAACTCGTCGCGCAGCCCGACCCCCCGGTCCGGCGCCGCGATCTCCGAGGACCCGGCACTTGGCGACCTGCTGCTGTTCGGCGGTTTCGCCACTAGCGCGATGAACGATCTTTGGGCATTTGCGTACGGCACTTGGACCCCGCTCCCCGACACCTCGCCGCCGGCGTCGCTGAGGTGGGGCTGCTGGGCGCAGGACCCGGCGGGAACCGGACTGCTGCTCTACGGGGCGGTGCTCAATCCGGCGACGGAGTACCCCGCGTACGTCACTTGGGATTACTACACCGTGAACGTCTCCGTTGAACAGATCCCCCCATTGATCGAGGCCGGAACCCCCATCGCGTTCTCAGCGACCGCGGCCGCGGGGCACGCACCGATCGCCTATGCGTGGTCGTTCGGGGACGGCCTCAATGCAACGGGCGAGATCGTGGTCCACGCCTACGCGCAGGCGGGGAACTACACGCTGACCGTGACGGCGATCGATGTCGAGCAGGTGACCGCCGCCTACTCCGGCGCGATCACCGTCGCTCCGACCCTGCAGCTGTTGGCCGGCGCCTTCCCGCTTGCCGGGACCAGCCCGCTGACGATCACGCTGTCAGCCGTGGCGCGAGGTGGCAGCCCCCCGTACCGCATTTCGTGGAACTCCTCGGCCGGCGTGTCGTTGTCGACCTCCGGCGGACATCTGACGATCTCGGCGGTGGGAGAATACCGCCTGGTCGCGCAGGTCGAGGACTCAGGGGGGTACCGGACGAATGAGAGCTTCGGGGCCTCCGTGTACGCGCGGTCGATCACGGTGCCCCTCACCGTCACCGTCTTTTCCAACACCTCCGCCGGGATCGCTCCGCTCCCGGTCGGATTCGGCGTGTCGGTGTTGGGCGGTACGGCTCCGTATTCGTTCGCGTGGCAGTTCGGAATCGCTGGCACCTCGGAGAGCTGGGACCCGACTATGATCTTTCCTCGGCCGGGCAGCCAACGGGTCACGCTCCAAGTCACCGACTCGACCGGCGCTACCGCCGACGCCCAGGAGCTGATCCTGGTTGGAAGCCCGTTGGCCCTCTCGGCGAACTACACTGCCACGCCGCTTAGCGCCTCAGAGATCGTGCAGGGATTTGCGTTCGCCTCCGGGGGATCCCCCCCATACTCTTACTTCTGGAGCTGGGGAGACGGGGGGAGCGCGACGGTCCCGGATCCGACCCACAACTTCACCACACCGGGGATTTTCTCGGTCGCCGTCGGGGTGATCGACCATGCCGGACGCTACGTTTCCGACGAGCTGAACGTGACGGTGGGACCGTGGGCCCCACTCGCTGCCCCCGGACCGTCCGGAGCGGCCGCGTCGAGCCTAGCGGCACTCGCCGCTCCCCTGCTGACGGCGGCCGCCGCCGGGGTGTTGATCGGCGCCGTCATCGCGTTGCTCGTCCGGAGTCAGCGAGTCGCAGTTGGCAAGCGGCTCCGACGGGACCTCCCGTCCGACCGCTCCCCCGAGTCGATCCACCGCAAGCCATGACTCCGAACTCCAGATCCAGCCCTACCTCGCACGGTCGGAGGGAATGCCGGACCAGTGACCTCCGTTCGCTCGCCCTGAAGGCGAGCGAAGTTCGCAGGGGGCGAGTTCCATGGTGATTTTCCCTGGCAGGCGATGCCCGCCGGAATCGGCCGGTGACCCGTCGCTTCCGGCAGGGAATTCCTAGGGGGAATGTACCGGAAGATGCGGGCACCGGGGACCGTCGGTTGGCGTAACTGCGCGGCGGGGCCGGACGATGGCCGCCCGTGCCCGTCGACCGCATCGATCGATGGGTCCCGCCGCACCCCGGCTGGTTCACCTCTTCGATGGGGAAGCCGAAGACCACGCGCTCGCTGGAGTTGGTCCGCCTCCGCCGTCGTCGCCCTGCTGCTGGTTCCGGGCCCGGTGCTCCTTCCCCTCGCGCCTCTCGCCGTCCACGCTCCCACCCGTGAGGCACGGGCTGCGCGCGGTGGACCGGTCGACCCCTCCCCGGAACCGGAGAGGAGCCCAGCGGCCCCGCCCCCGATTCACACCTTCCTGCCCAGCTCGCTCCGGGCCGCAGGTTGCGACCTCGGACCCGAATCCGGAGTCGTCTGCCCCAGCAGCGGGGCGCTTGGTCCCGGCGCCGCCCGCAACGGGTCAGGCTGGGTCAACATCACCCCGTCCGTCCTCGGCCGGTTCCCCCCCGCGGTCGATGGGGGATTGGTCTACGACCCGACGTCCGGATACGACGTCGACTTCCTAGGTACCAATCCGTACGGGGGCTACCTGACCGAGACCTACTCCAATGGCACGTGGAGCGGGGCCGGCGGGTCGAGCGCCCTGGTTGCGAGGGCTTTTCCGTCGTTCGCCTGGGACCCGGCCACGGGGACCGACATCCTGTTCGGTGGTGAAAGTCCGGGCCCCCCAGCGCTCGCGCTGAACGATACGTGGTCGTTCTCCGGCGGACGGTGGGCTGAGCTCACCCCGACGCACGCTCCGGCCCCCCGGTATGGGGCTTCCTTAGCCTGGGACCCGACCGACAATGAACTCGTCCTGTTCGGGGGGAACAACGGGAGTGCGTCACTCGCCGACACCTGGGCGTTCACGAACTGGAGCTGGGTCAACGTCACGGGCACCTTCGCCCCCCCCGCCCGCTGGGGCGGGGCGATGGTCGGCGACCTCGCCGATCGCGAGATCGTCCTGTTCGGGGGTCTGAATGCCAGCGGAACGGTGCTAGGCGACACCTGGACCTACGCCCGCGGACAGTGGGCTCAGCTCAATCCCGCGGAATCGCCGCCGGCTCGGACCCAAGCGTCCTACACGTATGACCCCGCCTTGGGATCGTTTCTCCTATTCGGGGGGAACCGGACCTCCAGCTTGGCGCCCGGCGCCGCGTGGACCTTCTCAGGCGGGCAGTGGAATTCAACGGCGACCTCCCCCCAGCCGAGCGCTCGGGTCTTCGGGCAAATGGCGCCCGACCCGGCGGGGCAAGACGTGCTGATGCTCGGCGGATATGGCGGACCCGGTGTCGGCTGGTTCAACGACAGCTGGGAGTACTACACGCTGCGCGTCACGGCCACCGCGACCCCCCCGTATGGGGAAGGCCCCCTCAACGTGTCGCTCGTGGGGGGCGAAATCGGGGGACAAGCCCCGCTCAGCTATCACTGGTCGCTCGGGGATGGCGGGTCCGCGACCGGGCCCATCGTGAACCGATCCTACCCCAGCCCCGGCGTGTATCCGATCCAACTCACCGGTACCGATGTCTATGGCGTCCAAGGCTCGTATTCGTTCGATCTCATCGAGCGTGCCCCGATCGAGGAAGGAGCGACCGCCACGCCGCTGCTCGGTATTGCGCCATTCGTGGTGCATACGACCGTCATCGCGGCGGTCGGTGAGCCGCCCTACACGTTCCACTGGGCGTCCAGCGCCGGACCGGCCGTCGAAGGCGCGAACGGATCGATCACCTTCCCCCTGCCCGGCGTGTACGACCTCGAAGCGTGGGCGAACGACTCCTGGGGTTACTCGCGGAATCAGTCGTTCATCGTGACGGCGCTCTCCCCGCCGCCTCTCCCGGCATTGAACGTTAGCATCGCCGCGAACCAGACGACGGGCGACGCCCCCCTGCTGGTCCAATTCCATGCGGGCGTCGCCGGCGGCGGTGGCGGCTACCACTCCTACTGGGAGTTCGGGAACGGCGCGACATCGACCTCCTCCGCGCCGTCCGCAGTCTACGATGCTCCCGGCGACTATCGCGCGAGCGTGGTGGTCGCCGCCCCCGGCGGCCCCACCGGCAACGCCGAACTACCGATCTCGGTCGTTCCCGGGCTCTCGATCCAGGTCGGGTACACGGAGTCCGTGAGCGCGACCGGCGCTTCGGTTCTGTTCACCTGCAACGCGAGCGGCGGCGTCCCGCCGGACCGTTTTCTCTGGCAGTTCGGTGACGGGGAGGGGGCGGACGTTGCCGACCCCGTACACGTGTTCAGCGCCACCGGAACGTACCTGGCGCACGTGCAGGTGCTCGACGCGCGCGGCGACATCGCCGTGCAATCCCTCAACCTGACCGTGCACGTACCCGCGGCCACGGCGTCGCCGCCCCCCTCGGTGCTCACGGCCGTGGGGACGGCGATCGCGCCGCTGCTGCTCGCCGGGACCTTCGGGCTGATCGCCGGTGCCGGGATCGTTTGGATGTTCCACCGGCGGCTTTCGCCGCGGCCACCCGGCGGGCCGCCCAGCGCCCGCGTCCAGGGTCTCACGCCAGTGCGTAGCGGGCCAGGCCCACGAGGTCCGCGAGCAAGAGGCTCGTCGGGCCCGCCGACCCGCCCCACTGGGCCCGGATCGCCCCGTGGGGAAAGTCGCCTCGGACCGAGGCGTCCAGACTCGTAAGGGAGCGGGGAAGACCGCGCCGGTCGATCTCGAGCAGGAGGACGAGCGCTCCGACCGGTCCGGATTCCACGGTCCAGACGGCCGCCCGTCCCCCACCAGACTCCTCGATGCGGGCTTCTTCGTCGTTCAGGTGGGCGATGCGGACACGGAGCGACTTCCCCGCCTTGCCCGTCGGGTGTGTCGGCGCGTCCCGCCAGGTGATCTTCGGTCCGGCCGCCCGAAACCGGGTCAACAACCCCGGGTCGACGCGGAGTGCCGGCTCCGTCAGGCCGCCCGCCCCCTTCGCCAGAGCAGGCAATCCGGACGGACCACGCAGGGGCCGCAGACGGCCATGTCTCGCCGTTTCGGGCAATCGCCCGAGATCCCGGTGTGGCACAGCACGAAGTCGAACTTGACCGGGTCGATCGGCTCGAACCGACGCAACGACTCGGTCACTTCCTCGACGGTGGCCCAACTGCGGGTCTTGCGGTGGGTCAGACCCAGGTGGTACGCGATCCAGTAGACGTGCTGGTCCAACGGTACCCGAAGATCCCCCGTGGGCACCCGCGACCAGAGTCCCAGGTCCGGAAATGCGGGACGAACCATCCATCGCAGGTAGAGGGTCATGCGCTTGCACGGGCTGTGCGACGCCTCGAGGGGCGACGGGAACAAACGCGTGTACCCCCGGGGCGCCCGGGCATTCCCGGGACCCTCCCGCAGTGCGCGGGAAAGGGCATCCAGGCCGTGGGCGAAGCCTCCCACCCGGTACCCATCCAGGAACCGCTCCTCGAGCGAGCCCGCGCTCGCGTAGACGGAGCGGAGTGTGCGGGCCAGGTACGTCAACTGCTCGCCTCGCACCCAGCGATGCCGGAAGGTGCCCATCGCGCTCGCGGCGCTCGGGGACCCGGCCTCGGCCACCCAATCGGCGAGCGCTCCGCCGGTGCGCCGCTCGACGTCCCCGAAGGCGCGACGGATCGAGGTCGTGTTGCCGATCGCCAGCGTCGCCGCCACGATGCCGGCGATCTCGGCGTCCCGCGGGCGACCGGCGTACGGTCGCACGCACGAGAGCGGGTCCTGGGCGAGCGACCGGTCGAAGGGAAAGGCGGCGTAGAGCGCCCGCAGGTGGGTGGCGAATTCTGCCGTCGGGCGGTGCGCGGCGGTCACGGTCGGACACGCCCGTGCCGGGATTAACGGTTGCCGGGAGACACGCGGTAAGTACCTTGGAGGCCCTTACCCTGGACGTGTCGCGTCCCGTGTTTTCCATTGACGCCGCGATGGATCGTCGTTGGCTCGAGGAGCAGGCGCGACACGATCCCTTCCACCACGCCTACGCGCTCTGGGACCTCCAGCAGGCGCCCCTGCAGGTCGAGTTCCGGCTCCTGCGGGAGGCGGGGATACCGGTCGCCTACCTGCTCATCTGGCGGGGCACGCCGGGACAGCCCGTCGTTCACTGGGTGGGCAGCCCGGCCGCGACGGACCTCGTCGACCAGCTTCCGCCTCGCCCGTTGATCGCGGTCGTCCCGGAAGAATTACGCGCCCGCGTGACCGCGGCCCGAGGACCAACCACGAGCTACGGCGTCCTCTTGATGGCGCACGACCGGCGCCGGGCCGTGGAGGCGAAGCCCCGCGAGGGGGTGCGTCGGTTACGCGCCGACGACTACCCGGCAGTGCGTCGCTTCGCGGACGCGGAGGCGAACTGGCTCTTGCGCGGGTACACTACGCGGCCCCCCTCCGACGACGCCGGGCCGGGCGAGATAGCGTGGGCGGCGTTCGAGGGAGAGCGCATCGTCGGGGTCGCGCGGGCGCAGGTGCGCCTTCCGGACATTTGGATCCTCGGCGGGATCTACGTGGCGTCGACCCATCGTCGTCAAGGGCTGGGCCGCGCCCTCACGGCGGTGGCGACCGCCGCCGCCGAATCCGCGGGCGCCCGCTGCGCCCTCTACGTTCGGGAGGACAACCAGGCGGCACGCTCGGTCTACGATGCGCTCGGCTACACGATCCTGGATCGACGTCTGTGGATCGACGCGGGAGTGGAGCGCGCCCCATGAGCACGAATTCAGAGCTCGCGGAGATCCTGCGCGGGATCGCCGACCTGCTCGATCTCCAGGGGGAGCGGTTCAAGCCCGCGGCGTACCGACGGGCAGCCCAGTCCATCGACTCGCTTCCCGACGACGTGCGCCAGATGTCCGCGCGGGGCGAGCTCCGCACGATCCCCGGTGTGGGGGACGCCATCGCCGAGAAGATCCGGGAGTACCTCCGTGACGGGCACATCCCGTACTACGAGCGACTCTCCCAGGAGGTTCCCGCGGGCGTTCGCGAACTGATGCGTCTGCCGGGGGTAGGACCGAAGACCGCGCGACGCTTCCTCACCGAGTTCGGCATCCAGGGCCCGGCCGAGCTTGCCGCGGCGATCGATGCCGGGAAGCTCGAGGGGGCGGCCGGGTTCAAGGAGCGGAAGATCGCCCAGCTGAAACAAGCGGTGGCCGCCGGCACCCCCTCGGGGGTTCGCACCCCGCTCAAGGACGCGTGGCAGGTCGCCGAGGATCTCGTCCGAGCGCTGCGGGCGAACGCCCCCGTCGAGCAGATCGTCGTCGCCGGCAGCCTCCGACGCCGGCGGGAGACGGTCGGCGACCTCGACATCCTCGTGACGTCCGGGTCCGCCGAGGCCGTCTTCAACGCGTTCAGCGCGCTCCCCGGAGTCGTCGAGATCCGCTTGCGCGGGCCGACGAAGGAGACGGTGATCGTGCGCGGCGGTCTCCAGGTGGACCTGCGGGTGGTCGAACCGGCGAGCTTCGGTGCCGCCCTCCAGTACTTCACCGGCTCCAAGGAGCACAACGTCGCGATCCGCACGCGGGCGCGCGATCTGGGCCTCAAGATCAACGAGTACGGGGTCGTGCGCGGCGAGGAGCGCGTGGCGGGTGTCACTGAAGAGGAGGTCTACGGCGCGATCGGGCTGCGCTACATCCCACCGGAGATCCGGGAGAACCTGGGCGAGATCGAGCTCGCGGAAAAGGGGACGCTTCCCGCCCTGGTGGAGCCCCACGAGCTCCACGGGGATCTGCACGTCCACCTCTCCCCCGACGCAGGACCTGAGGAGGTCGATCGGCTCCGTCAGGAGGCCGTCGAGCTCGGCTGGTCGTTCCTGGGATTCGTCACCACCCACCCCCCGGGCACTTTGGCCAAATCGGCCCTCGACCGCATCGAGCACTGGCGTCAAGTGAAGGCGTCCGGTCCGCGGGTTCTCCTCGGGCAGGAGGCGTCGTTCGGTGCCGCGGTCGGCGCCGCCACGGCGGAATACACGATCACCAACCTCACGGGAGTCTCGCGACCTCCCACGGGGGCCCCGACGTCCGCGTCGCGACCGCTCTTCGCCGGCCACCTCGGCGTGGCGACGGCTGCCTCCGCGGCGACGGTCGAGGGCCTGACGACGTGGATCAAGTGGGCCGGGAAGGCCCATATCGGCCTCGAAGTCGGACCACGCGGGGCCGGCGATGGACTGGATTCCGCCGGGGTCCGCCAAACGATTACCGCGGGCATCCCGATCCACATCACCGCCGGGGTAACGGGACCCGCCGATCATCTCCGGGACCAGCTCATCGCATTGGGGCTGGCACGCCGCGGTTGGGCAACGGCGGATCGCACCCTGAATCGCACCCTGCCGGGAGCAGCGTAGGGGAGCGGACGGCCTCGCGGCCCGGTCGAACCCCGACGGCTCAACGCCCGCCGGTGCGGGGCCCGCTCGGGCCGGGCATCACGGGCGACGCGGCGCGTCCTCCCGAGACCGAGAGCGCGCCGGTTCGGGCCGACTCGTTCCGGCAATCCGGGCACCGGCGCAAGCCGGCGGAACTTCCCGGACGCCCTCCGCAAGTAGTACAGAGCGGCCGTCCACATCCTCCACAGAGCGAATCGCGGGCCTGCGCGGGTACCGAGGTGCCGCACCCGACGCAGCCGGTTCCGCCGGGAAGTAGCCCTCGGCCGAGGGGAGCGGGGGCGCCGGTTGACGTTATTGGCGCGATGCTCGAGCTTGCTCCCGAGCGGGCGGCATACCAGGCGGGGACACCGTACGCGCCGCCATCGGCTTCGAGCTCCTGAACTCGGGTCCGTAGGCGGGCCAACTCGATCTCGAGCGATAGACCCTCCCCCCCCGTCGACGCAGGTCCGTCGGGCTGGGAGGGCGGGCGGGGCATGGCGGCGAACGGCAGCGCCGCGGCGATCGGTTCCGGGTAGTCGATCAGCGCACGCCCGTCGGCCGTGGGAGGGTTGTACAGCGCGGCGATGTACGCGGCGGGGATCGACGACCCGGGCGCGCGAGCCGCCGGAGCGGGGGCTTGAGGCGCGACGTCACCGGCCGGAGCCGGCGTCGTCGTAAAGCCTACGTCCGGCGCGACACGTGGGGAAGTGACGATCACCGGGGATGGAAGCACGAGCGTGATGACGAGAGCGCCCAGCAGCAGGATCAGCCCGAGACCGACCACCCAGTCCTCGAACCGCGAAGGATCCGCCGCGAACGCAGCCCGTCCCCACAAGAGGAGGGCCGCACCGAGCGCGAGCAGGGAGACGCCGGCCGTGGCCCCGGGTCGGAGGGGATCGACCAGACGGCGCTTGGGCGCGATCACGGGACCCCTCTTCATGATACGGCCACTGCGCCGTGCAGTCGGGGGAGTTGAGCCGGGGTGTATCAAAGTTCCGAAATGGGCCGGAGCGACCGACAGAAAGGATGTCAGCTCGGTACCGGGGAAATCGTTCGGGACGGCGCTTCATTAGTCCGGGCGCGTCTGGGACTTCGCCCGATGGTGAACGCGCCTCGCACCCCGTTCCGCATCCGGATCGCTTCGCCGGCGGACCTCCGGTCGATCACCGCGATCTACAACGAGGCAATCCGCACGACCACCGGAACTTTCGATACGCGTCCCCGTTCGCTCGCCGATCGGCGGCGGTGGTTCCGCTCGCATGACCCACGTCACCCGATCCTGGTCGCCGAGGCGAAGCGGGGCGTCGTCGGGTGGGCTTCCTTGACCTCGTGGTCGGAGCGGGCAGCGTACGACGAAACGGGGGAGGTCTCCGTCTACGTCGACGCGTCCGTCCGGGGCCAGGGCATCGGTCGTGGACTCCTGCACCAGCTGGTCGCTCGGGCCCAGGAGCTCGGCTACCACACGCTGCTCGCCCGGGTGGCGGACGGGAACGACGCCAGCCTTCGGGTACACGCCACGGCGGGATTCACCTCGGTCGGGACCATGCGGGAGGTCGGGGTCAAGTTCGGTCGTCGGATCGACGTCCACCTGCTTCAGTGGATGGCGCCGGCGGATCCCACCCACGACGGGGCGGGTCGGGCCTGATACTGTCGGGGGTCTGGTTCGGGCTTCCGGGGGCGTCGCCGACGTGCGGTGCGTAGGAGCACCGCATCCGACGGGAGCCGTTCGTCTGCAACGAACACTACATCTAGGGCCGTGCCGCGAGGCGATTTCGTGGCGCGGCACGCGACCCCGCATCCGCCCGAGACCGGGCCGCCGCGACGATCCAACGCGGCCGCCCCCATCGCCGGGGTCGTGCTCCTGGCCGGGCTCATCCTCGGGGCCTACACCGTCGTCGTCCCCGCGCTGTTGGGGCTCTTTCTCATCTCCTCGTCCCTTTCGTTCCTCTCGACGCGGGTCAACCCGCTCTCGATCGGGTTCTACCTGAACACCAAGCCTTCGTGGATGGCGATCGGTCTCCTCTTTCTGTGTGGTCTGACGCTACTGGGCGCCGCCTACGGGTACTACGTGTCGGGGTTCGCCCCCATCGTACCCGGCTAGTGCCGTTAGCGGGGCGCCGACGGACTACGTCGCGACCATGCGCTCGAGCGAGCGGCGCGCACGCGCCGCGGTCCCCGGCTCGACGTCGATGACGAACCGGCGCTGCGCGAGCGACTCGCGCACATCGGTCAGGTCGATCTGCTTCATGTACGGGCAGATGGCGCCCTCGTTGAGCGCGAGGAACTCGGTGCGGGGGTTCAACCGTCGCATCCGGTGGAGGATCCCCACTTCGGTGGCGACGATAACCTGGGGGGAGGTGGTCTCTTCGGCGAAGCGGACCATCCCGTCCGTCGAGAGGATGTGGTCGACCTCGCCCAACGCACCGGTCGAGCAGCCGCATTCGGGATGCGCGATCACCGCCGCGCCGGGGTGGGCCTTCCGGGCCTGCGCGATCTCCTCGGGCCGCAGCTTGGCGTGAACCGGACAATCGCCGACCCAGAGGTGCATCCTGCGGCCGGTCTTTCGCTTGACGTAGTCCCCGAGGAACATGTCCGGGAGGAACAGGATCTCCCGGTCCTCCGGGATCTGGCTGACGATCTTGACCGCATTGGAGCTCGTGCAGCAGTAATCGGCCTCGGCCTTGACCTCGGCCGAGGTGTTGATGTAGGCGACGACCACCGCCCCCGGGTGCTCCGCTTTCCAGGCGCGGAGCTGGTCGGCGGTGATCGAGTCGGCCAGGCCGCAGCCGGCCTTGAGGTCCGGGAGCAGCACGGTGCGCGTCGGGTTGAGGATCTTGGCCGTCTCGGCCATGAATCGTACCCCGGCGAAACAGATGACGGAACGGTCCGACTCCATCGCCTTGCGCGACAGGTAGAGCGAGTCGCCGACGAAGTCGGCGGCGTCCTGGACCTCGGGGACCTGGTAGTTGTGGGCGAGCAGGACGGCGTCCTGTTCGTCCTTGAGGCGGGCGACCTCGGCCTCCAGCGACATCGGCCTAGCGGCAAAGGGGTGCGGTCGCACTTAACACGGCCGGACCCGCCGCACCACGAGATGGAATGGCACGGCCGTCACCGAGTGGGTGAGGCTGCCGAGGCTCGCGCTGTCCGCGCCGACACGAAGGTACCGTCCGATCGTGCGGTCGGTCAGGCCGCCCGACAACTCGATCGTCAATCCGCGCCGGAGCCCGAGGCGTTCCAGCCCGGAGACGATACGCTGGGCCCCGCGGGGGCCCGCGTTGTCGATCAACACCGATCGGGCGCCGGCGGCGACCGCCGCCCGGGCCTGGGCAAGGGATCGCACCTCGACCTCGATGGGTCGACCCCGCGCGCCGCGTCGTGCGCGTGCGATGGCGAGACCCAGTTCTACGGCGGCCAGGTGGTTGCTCTTGATCAGGAGGGCGTCGGAGAGATCGCGCCGATGCGGCTGCCCGCCGCCATGAACGATCGCCGCCTTCTCCAGATCGCGCAACCCCGGCACCGTCTTGCGGGTCCCGAGGATGGTCAGGCGTCCCCGCGCCGCGACGACCGCACGGCTCGTTTGAGACGCCACACCGGAGAGGTGCATGAGATAGTTCAGGAGCGTTCGCTCCACCCCGAGCACCCGGCGCGCGTCGCCGCGCAGCTCCAGCACCCGCGTCCCGCGAACCAGGCGATCGCCGTCGCGACAGAGACGACGGGAGCGCAACCCCTGCAGCTGGGCGAGCCGCTCGGCGACCGCTGCGCCCGATAACACGCCGGCGCCTTGTGCCACCACGTCGGCCACGAGCTGCGTCCCCGGAGGCAGGACGGCCCGACTGGTCCGGTCGTCGGCGACCCGGTCCTCGGCCAAAGCGCGACGGAGCTGCGGGTCGAGGTCCCTCGGCAGCGGGACGTACGGCCGACTAGCGCGTGGGCCCACTACTGGCTCCTGGAGAGCGACCTAGTCGCTCCCGGAGGCGATCGAGATCCGGGACGAGGTCCGGCCGCAACCGATCGACCCGGCCGCGCGTCAGCTCCTCGAGCCGAGCGCGGGCGGCGGCCGGATCGCCGCGCAGCTCCGCCAGCTCGGCGAGCCGCAAGATCACCTCGAGCTCGTCGGCCGGCGTCCTCAGCTCGCGGACCAGCCGATACGCCTCGAGCAGCTCGACCTCGGCGCCGGCCAGATCGCCCGACGCGAGCCGGATCTTCCCTTCGACGATGTGCGTCTGGAGCAGCCCGAACCGGTCGCCGACGCGCCCGAGGATCTCGCCGGCCCGGCGGTTCGCCTCCGACGCGCGGGCGATCTCGCCGAGCTCCCGCTCGACATCGGCCGCGTTGAACAGCGCCCAGCCGAGCCGACGCGGTTCATGGGCCTCTTCGGCCAGGCGCCCGGCGGCGGCGAGCTGGTCGAGGGATTCCGCCAGCCGACCGTGCTGGGCCAACACCACGCCGAGGTAGAGCAGCGCGTAGGAGGCCTCGCCCTTGTCGCCGAGTCCGAGGAGGGCCTTGCTCGCGATGTGGTACCCCTCGATCGCCTCGTCGAGCCGGCCGGGGATCATCCCCAGCACGTTCGCCCGCCGGACCGTCTCCCGGGCGATCTCCCGCTCATTGCGCAGGGAGCGGGCCAGTTCCAGTGCGGCGTCGTGGTGACGCAGCGACTCATCGTACTTGCCCCGGAAGTAGAACATCTCGCCGCGCAGCCGATGGACGGTCATCTGCGTCAACGGGCCCTCGGGGATCCCGGTGCCCGTGAGGAGCGGAGCGGTCAGCTGGTCGGTCTCCGCCCACTGCCCCTCGTCCCCGAGGATGCGCGCGAGGTAGACCTGGACGAGGGCCCGGTGACTGGCGGGGATCTCCGGCACGTTCGCGATCTCGGTCAAGGCGGTTCGCAACAGCGTTTCGGCCGCGTTCAGCTCGCCCAGCCGGTCGATCTGTACCGCCAGATCGAGCGTCAGCTCGAGCTCGGCGACCCGGTCTCGGGGCGTCAATCGTCGTTGGGACTCCAGCGCCCGCTCCAGGTGTTGGCGCGCCACGGCCGGCGCGGACGCTTCGGCCGCGAGCTCGCCGGCGGTGCGGTTGAACTCGGCCGCCTTCCCGTCGACCTTCCCGAGATAGTAGTGGAGCGCGAGCGCATAGACCGTGGCCTCGTCGGCAACGCCGAGCGCCTCGAGCGCCTCGGCGGCGCGGCGGTGGAGCAGCCGCCGGTGCGCCGCCGTCAGCGTCGCGTCCAGTTGATCGCGCAGGTCCCCCCGGATGAACTCGATCTCCTCGGCGGCCGTTTCCTTGAGGATGCCGTGGTGCACGAGCACTTGCACGATCTCGCTCAGCGCCTCCTCGTCCTCGTCGCTGGCGCGCAGGAGGAGCGCGAACGGAAAGACCCGTCCGAGGATCGCGGCGACGGTCAGCGTGCGGCGTTCGGCTTCGGAGAGCTCGCTCAACTGCTGGGCGAGATAGGTGGAGAACTCGGCCGGCGGCGGCAGCGCGCTACCGCCGCTGCGCGGAGCGGGCTCCGGGGATCGGAGCAGCTGCTCGAGGAACGAGGGATTGCCGCCGCTCTGGCTGTGCCACCAGATGATCTCGTCCTCCCGGACCGTGCGGCCCGGGTCCGCGAGTCGCACGAACTCGCCGACCTCCGGCGCCGAGAGCGGCGCGACGACGACCTCCTCGGCCCGCCCGGCGCGCCGGATCTGTTCGATGACGGCGCGGCGCGCCTCGCCGAGGTTGGCCATCGGCAGCGACGTGGCCAGGACCCAGAGACCCCTCCCCCCGAGCTGGGGCGCGAGGTCCAATAGCGTTTCGAGCGACGGTTCGTCGGCGAGGTGGATGTCGTCCAGGACGAGCAGCGCCGATCCGTTCGTCGCGATCTGGAGCAATCGTTGGGCGAGCGATCCGGCCATGCGCCCGGTCCCGGCGGGCGTCACGCCGCCCGGGTCCCCCAGTTGCTCGAGGAGCCGTTCCTCCACCTGGTGACCATCGGCCCAGCGCCCGTGCTCCGCGCGCGGGGCGAACCCGATGAGCGTGGGGCCCGGGCCGGGGAAAGCCGCGAACGCCAACGACGAGGGCTGACCGTCGGAGGACGACGGCGGCGTCCCGCTCTGCAGTGCGCGGCGCAGGAGCAGGAACGGCGGAGGGTTGTCGAGCGATGGCGCGCGCCCAACGAGGACCGGGATCCCCTTCTCCTCGGCCTCCCGGATGACGCGATCGACGAGGGTGGACTTGCCGACCCCGGGCTCTCCGATCAGGAGCGTCAGGCCGCCTTGTCCGGAGACCGCGGCATCCTGGCGGCGTCGCAGGGCATCCACCGCCTCGAGGCGGCCGACGAACGGCCGAGCCGCGGAGGCCATGGTCCCGCTACGGCGGGGTGGGGGTATATGGGCGTCGCGCGCCGCCGGTCGCCAGGAACGGCAGCGGGACGACGTGGGCCGGGACGGACTTGCCCCGTATCTCCAGGGCGAGGACGGTGCCCGGCGCGTCGAGCGGAGGTGGAAGGAACGCGAGCGCGATGCCGGTCTGCAAGGTCGGTGAGCGGCCACCGCTTGTGGCGTGGGCCACCAGTCGGTCGCCCACCAGGATCGGCGTTCCGTGGCGGGGGATCGCATCGGCCTCGTCCGTCCGGATGCCCGACCATCGGACGGGCGGGCCGGCCTTTTTCTCCGCCTCGAGCGCCTCGCGTCCGACGAACGGGTGGTCCCACTCGACGAACCGTTCCTGACCGGCCTCCAAGGGCGTGCGGTCGCGGTTGAAGTCCTGACCGCTCAGGAGGAAGCCCTTCTCCTGCCGAAGGGTGTCGCGGGCCCCGAGGCCGCACGGAACCGCGCCGGCGCCCGCGAGCCGTTCCGCGATCGCCACCGCATCGTCGGCGCGCAGGAACAGCTCGAAGCCGAGCTCGCCCGTGTACCCGGTGCGACTGACGAAGATCGCGTGGTCGAGCGCTCCCGGGAATGGCTTGCCGAGGGCGCCGTCCGGCCCGATCCCGGAGGCCTTGTCCGTCGGGAACCACGCGCCGTGGTAGAACTTCAGTCCCGCCAGCGACCAGCCGAAGTGCGACTCCAGCAGCGCCCGGGATCCGGGGCCCTGGACGGCGAGGATGGTGATGCCGGGGTTGTGGACCGTGATCTCCGTGTCGGGGCGGCGGTGCTCACGCAGGATGTCGACCACCTTGCCCGCGCGGGCGGCGTTGGGCACGACGAGGAAGCCCGGCGCGCGGGGGTCGTGCGCGTCGAGGCGGGTGACGAGCAGGTCGTCCAGGATCGCGCCGTTGAATTCCGTCAGGAAGGTGTATCGGCACTGGCCGGGGGCGATCCGCTCGACGTTGGCCGTCGTGCGTCGCGACAGCATCGGGGCGGCGTGCCCGCCGACGACGGTGACGATCCCCATGTGCCCGACATCGAACAGTCCAACCCCCTCGCGGACCGCCCGGTGCTCGTCGAGGATGCTGTGATAGTAGAGGGGCATCTCCCAGCCGCCGAACGGGACGAGGTGACCGCCGCGGGCCAGGTGGAACGGGTAGAGGGCGGTCCGCTTCAGGGGAGGCGCCGGGCCCGACGGTCCGGGCGTGGGGGTGATCCCCGGAAGCGTTTCATCGCTCATGTGACCAGCTCCCCCAGCCGCCCGAGCTCAAGGGCGCGTCGTACCTCCACGGCCAGGCGGCGTCCCGTGCTCATCGGCGTCCGCCAGAGGGCGTTGCCGTACGGATGGCCCGTCGCGAGGTGGATGTTCGTGCCGCCCCCGATCCGGACCGCGACATCGAACACCCAGGGGACGCCGTCCGGGTCGATGCACGTCTGCAGGCAGAACGGCCCGAGGATGCCCGGTGGGTGGGACTGGCGGGCCGCCTGAACGAACCGCTCGCCCATCTGAAAGACCTCTTCGAGGATCGACTCCCGCACGGTCAGGGTACCGTGCCCGACGACGGTGTAGCGGGGCGACCGACCGGCCTCGCCCATCTCGAGCTGCTGGGCCGCGGGCAGCCGCACGAGCCCGTCGAGCGAGCTCTCCCTCCGCTCGTCGACCCCGAGCAGCTCGAGCGCGTCGTCGCGATGGGCGAGGGGGGAATAGAAGAAGTTGAAGTTGAAGACCGGCCCGACCACGTACCGCTCGATCCGCGCCGCGGCCAGGTCGTCGGATTGGATGGTCTTGCTTTCGAGGAGCGCGTCGCGCTTGGCGACGAACTCCGCGGGGCTCGCGGCGGTGAAGAATCCACGCTCCAATCTCCGCTGGGCGTGGGGGAGCTTGACCATCGCGAGGCCGTCGATCTCCGTGGGCTCGGCGATCGCCTCGGGGGTCCGGACGCCGGCGCGCTGGAGCAAACGGTAGTAGTTGTCCCGCTCACCCCGCTCCTCGATCCGGAGCAGGGGCCGCGAGCCCAAGAGGGGCACCCGCCAGCTCTCTTCGAGGGCCGTGATCGGCAAGTAGGAGCTCAGCGCGCGGTTGGGGACGAACAGGACACGGTGGTCCCGGAGCCGCTGCTGCACGGCAGGTGCCTGGGCGTCGGCAAAGTTCGGGAACGTCCACACGTCGTCGACGCAACCGCGTTCGACGCGTCCGCTCGCGTCCCGGTGCGCGCGAAAGTAGCGCGCGTACGTCTGCTCGCGCCCGCGGGCCCCGACCACGAGCGTGTGGAACCCCTCGGAGACCGCGCCGTCGGCGATGTCGAGCGCGGAGTGGGAGCCCAAGGCGCCGATCACCGGAGGAGGGGCATAGCCCGCCACGATCTCCTGCATCTCCTCCCGGGGGATCGACATCGGAGCGAAGCCTAGGCTACAGGAGCTTTAGCGCTCGCGCCACCCGCTCGGCGGTGAGCGGCAGTTCGCGGACCTCGGCGCCGGTCGCATCCGTCACCGCATTGGCGACGGCGGCCGGTGCCGGGATGATCGGTGGCTCCCCCGCCCCCTTGGCCCCGAACGGCCCGGCGCCGGGGAATCCCTCCACGAGGGTGACCGAGATCGGCGGCACCTCCCCCAGCGTCGGGATACGGTAATCCAATAGCCCCGGATTCAGCAGCCGTCCGTCGTCCGACCACAGGGTCTCCTCCGTCAGCGCCGCCCCGAGACCCATCGCGACGCCTCCTTCGACCTGGCCCCGCACCATCGCCGGGTCGATCGCTTGCCCCACGTCCTGGAACGCCGCGTACCGGTCCACGTGGACCGTCCCGGTCTCCGGATCGACGGTGACCTCGGCGAGCTGGACGGTGGCCGTGAAGTCCGTGTAGGGGTAGAACGACCCGTCGCGTACCCGTGTTTCATCGATCCGTCCTCCCGTGCCGAAATGACGACCGGAGGCGCTCAGCCCTCCGGAGGCGAGCTCCTCCGCCGTGATCAGCTCGGAGACCGGTCGACCCTGGCCTTCCCTCTCCGCCACCAATTTCCCGTCCTCGCGCTGGCGCAGGCGGATCTCGCCCGGTCCTTCCCCGAGGCGTTCGCCGAGCGTCCCGGCGAGCGAGCGGCACGCCTGCTCGACCGCACGTCCCAGCGCCCCCAGGGTTCGGCTCCCGAAGACGCCGGAATCGAACGGCGCGTCGACCGTCGAACGCGACACGATCTCGATGGCTTCGGGCGGGAGACCGAGGACGCGCTCGGCGACCGCCGACAGACCGCGGATGATGCTGCCACTGCCGATCTCCCGCTCCCCCTGGACGATCTCCAGGCGGGTGGGTGTCAGCCAGACGACGGCCTCGCCACCGGCACCGGTCCCCGTGGACCAGAAACCCGCCCCGATCCCGATCCCGCGGCCGGCCGGAGCGTCCTTACGCCATTCGTCGCGCTGGGCCCGGGCCAGTTCCAAGCATCGGACGAGCCCGAACGGACCGACCGGCTGGCCAAGCGCCGTCCGGTCGCCCTCGCCCAAGGCATGCGCGAGGCGGAAATCGATCGGGTCGACCTTGAGTCTCCGGGCGATGGCGTCCATGTGCGACTCCGCGACGAAGACGCACTGGGGGGCGAACGGCGCGCGGTGGGGACCGAACGGGGGTTTGTTCGTCCGAACGGCGTACCCTTCCATCTCGACATCGGGTATCCGGTACGGTCCGAGCAGGAATCCGATCGCGTATCCGGTCGCGAAGTCGCGACCCGGCAGGGAAGCCCCGGTATCCAGCAACAGTCGGACGCGCCGTCCGGACAGGCGGCCACCCTTTACCGCGCTCTCGATCCGCACGACCGAGGGAAGCGTCGAGCGGCCGAGCAGGAACTCCTCCCGATAGTTCAGCGAGAGCTTCACCGGCCGGCCCGCGGCCGCCGCCAGCACCAGCGCATACGGCTCGATCAGCGACGCGGCCTTGCCGCCGAACCCGCCCCCCACCCACGTCCCCTCGACGACCACGGACGGCTCCGGCACGCCCAGGATCGACGCGAGGTCGTCGCGCAGACCGAACGGGCTCTGGGTCGACGACTGGACCCGGAACTCACCGCCCTCGACCGTGGCGAGGCAGGCGTGCGGTTCCAACGCGACCTGGCTCACGCCGGAGGTCCGGTACGTCTCCGCGAGGACCAGGTCCGCATCGCGGAAGGCCCGATCCACATCGCCGGTCACCGCGTGGACGTGGGCGTTGATGTGGGGCGAATTTTTCGCGGCGGTGGTGGGCCACTCGGGGAACATCACGTCGAGGTCGACCGCCGGGGGTAACGGCTCGATGTCCAGGAGCACCCGGGCCGCGGCCTCGCGGGCGATCTCGAGCGTCGGCGCCGCGACGGCGGCGAGCACCTGATTGCGGTACGCCACATCCAGCGCCGGAAACACCGGTCGCTCCGGGTCGCCGGCGGCCGAGAAGAGCGCGCGCGTCTCCTCGGGGCCCACGGCCACGACGCCCGGGAGCGCCCGGGCCGGTCGCAGGTCGATGGAACGGATGCGGCCGCGGCTGACCGGGGAGAGCACCAACGCCCCCCACAGCATCCCGGGAGCCTGGAGATCGGTGCCGTAGCGCGTCGCGCCCGTCAGCTTGGCCGTCGCGTCGGACCGGGCGCTCACGGGGCGGACTCCCGCGCCGCGCGGACCGCCCGGACGATCGTCGCGTAGCCCGTGCAACGGCAGAGATTGCCTTGGAGGTCCTCGAGCAGCTCGGCGACCGGTGTGGAACGCGGTCGTTCCTTGAGCAGGCCGGTTAGCGCGACCACGAACCCCGGCGTGCAGTAGCCGCACTGCAAGGCGGTCTCGCGGGCGAACGCTTCCTGCACCGCACGGCCGACCAGATCGGCCGCCGCTCCTTCTACGGTCAGGATGTGTTGGCCCTCGACCTCCCGAGCCAGGGTCAGGCACGAGAGCGTCGCCCGGTCGTCGACGAGGACGGTGCAGGCCCCACAGCCGCCGGTCCGGCAGCCCTCCTTCGTGCCGAGCAGCCCCAGTCGCCAGCGCAGGGTGTCGAGAAGGCGTTCGGCATCGGGAACGCCGGGAGTTTCGACCGAGGCGCCGTTGACCGTCGCGCGCCAGCTCGCGGTCACGCGTTCTCCTCGCGCGACGCCCGGTCGACCGCGCGGCGGAACAGTGTCGCGAGCACGCGTCGGCGGTACTCTTCCGAAGCGCGCTTGTCGGTCAGGAACTGGGCCTGGGCCGCGGCGGACTGCGCGGCGGCCGCGACGAGGGCCTCGCCCGGCATCCGCGAACTGCCGAGCTCGCTCGCCGCCGCGGATCGCCCGGGTACCGGCGCAGTGCCTCCGACGGCGATCGACCAGCGACGACCCGACGGCGACCACGCCGCCGCGACCCCGACCTGGGAGATGTCGTGGGCCGGACGCACCCGCTGCCAGACGTAGGACGACGGCCGGCCTTCGGGGATCGTGATCGACTCGATGAGCTCCCCCGGCGAGAGGGCCGTCGCGCGGGGGCCCAGGATGAGTGCATCGAGCGGGAGCGTCCGGTGTCCGGCGGGGCCGATCAGTTCGACCGTGGCGTCGAGCGCCAGCAGGACCGGGATCAGATCGGATGCCGGCGACGCACGGCCCAGATTGCCCCCGACGGTGGCGCGATGGCGCAGCGCGACGCTGCCCACCGCGCGCAGCCCGGACCACAGTCCGGGTAGTTCGTGACGGAGCCGGGGGTCGGCCTCGAGGGCCGAGAGGGGAGCCGTGCTGCCGATGACGAGGGAGCTTCCCTCCCACCGAGCCTCATTCCAGGGCAATCGGCGCAGCGAGAGGACGGTGGTCGGGTGCGATCGTCCGTCTCCGAGGTCGAGGAGCAGATCGCTCCCGCCCGCGAGGACGACGGTCTCGCCCTCCCGGGCCGCCGCCAGCAGCCCGACGGCCTCCTCGGGCGTCTCGGGGGCGACGAGGGTGAATGACATCGCGGTGGGACGGGGTCGGGCATGAAAAGCGTTTGTCGCGCGCCCCGGCCGGTCCGAGGGTTTATGGCGAGCGGCCCTCGTGCCCCTCCGCCGAATGCCGTTCGAACTGACGTTACGCTACTCGACGCCCCTGACCCCTATCGCGGACCTGGACGAGGTGCTCAAGGAGTTCCTGCGGATGGTCGGCTATCTGCCCGAGCACGAGGACGCCCGCAGCGGGGACGGACCGGCCGAGGCGACCGTCGCCTATCGTCTCGTCAAGGACTGCCTCCTCCGGGACTCGGGACGCGCTTGGTACGTCGAGGAGCTCACCGCGGTCCTCAAGAGCTCCAAACCTACGATCTACCGCCACGTGAATCGACTGAAGACCCTCGACATGCTCGAGGAGGTCGGGACCGTCGCCGACGGCAAGGGACGCAAGGGCTACCGCCTGCGCTATGGCAATCTCGCGCAGGCGTGGGACTTTACGGAAGCCAATGCGTTGAACGCCCTGCGCCGTTATCGGGAGACGGTGAATCACCTGCAGAAGCTCGTCACCGCCGCGCAGGCCGAGGCGGCCAAGCCGCCCGCGCCGGCGTCGCCGGTCGCAACCCCCAAGGAGAGGAAGAACCGAGGATGAAGACCGAAGGGTCCGCCACCGCACCGAAGAAGTCGCCGATCGTCCTCACGAGCGGCTCGCGCGTCCGGGTGCGCTCGGCCGGGACCCGCGACGAGGCGCTGATCTCCACCGGGCTCTTCCGTGGGCTGGTGTCGATCGGGGGCGACAACTCGCTGGCGCTCGAGCTGGACGACACGGTCAAGGAGGAGAAGGGCCGGGTCCGCCTGATCCCCCTCAACGCGCTGCTGGCCGTCGACGTCCTCGAGGCGGTCAAGCCCGAAGAGGAGAAGCGCCAGGAGACCTCGACGCCCGGGTACTTCCGCTAGCGCGGGAGCCGGGCAACGGGCTTGCTGGGAGTTTCGCCGCCGGCTGCACCGGCGGATTCGAACCCAGGTCTTTGGCTTCGAAGGCCAAAAGGATAGCCAGACTACCCTACAAGCCCGCAGGACGGCGAGCCCCGCCTACGTATTTGGGGGTTGGGGGAGCGGCGCGGCGACGACGGGACTCTCCGAGGCCGTCCGACGCTCGGCGCGCCGGGGGGTGGCCGGACTGTACGTCTCGAGCGTGGTCTGGGACGGCGACCCGGGGAACATCGTCGCGAGGGAGGTCTCGAGGAGCTCGATGCGCTGGCGCAGGTACGGGGTCACGCCCGGGGTCCCGGCGAGCCGCTGCGAGAGTCCCAGGTACTTGCGTACCGCACCCTCGAAGACCGTGGGGAGGAGTTCGCCATCGCACACCTCCCCGCGTCCGGCCGGCGCGGTGCAGCGTTGGGAGAGCGGCGGCCGGCGGTACGAGGCGTTGCACTTCTTGCAGCGGAACTTCTGCGTCGCGTAGCTCTTCAGGTTCCCCATCAGGTCCGGCAGGAAGTGGTGGTTGAGGACCAGGGTGACGGCGTCGACCACATCGACCGCGCGGATCTGGCCGGCCAGCATGATCGACAGCTCCACGCCCTTGTGCATGGAGCCGGCCTCCCGGTACGCCGACCGGACCGGGCCGCCGGCGATCGAGGAGGTGTCGTGGGTGAATGCGAGGCCGGCCAGCGGCACGGGCTCGCCGATACGCCGACCGAGGGTCTCGATGAGCGCGGCGACGTCCTTAGGCGACCGTCCGTCGCGCGCCGCATGGAAGAGGGCCAGCGGGTAGTGGTCGACGACATCGAGGTTGTGGGCCTCCTTGTCGACCTCGGTGACGTCGAGGCGAGTCGTCAGTACGAGCGGCTTGTCCATCAGCGCGCCCCGGCTCTGCGGCAGGTACGCGCGCGAAAAGTTGAGGAGCGAGTCGAGCAGCAGCGTGACGGAATCCTCGTCCCCGTCGCAGTTGCGCCGTTTGGCGGCGTGGAACACCGGATGCGCAAAGCACGCCTCGGCCTCGGTAAACCCGATGATGCGCCCGGCCACGCCACCCGAAGTGTGGGGGGCGAGCGCGACGACGATGGCTCCGAGCAGATCGTCGACCCGGCCGGCGCGGTAGAACGGGGTCAGCCCGTAGAGGTGGATCAGCTCATCGTCGACGAACTGGGAGAGCGCCAGCAAGTACTCCCCGCAGGAACGGGAGACGACGAGGTCCTGGGGTCGGAGCTCGACCAGCTGCTCGGGCGAGGTCAGCGGGGCGCCGTCCCAGTCGGTGGTGTATCCGAAATCGTGCGCCCGGGGGATGGACAGCCCGATCTCCCGCGGCCGGAAATGGGTCAGGGGCAGGTCGGTGAGGTCGAAGCGCGCGGTGCCGTCCTGGTAGACCGAGATGCCCCGCGAGGCGCGCAGGATCCCTTTCTCGAGAAGTTCGGGAGTCTTGCCCGGCGACGTAAGGCCCTTGACGCCTTTCACTTCCAGGCCCCGGCGCACCGGTAGGTGGCTGAGCGCCTCGGTCCACAACTCGGCGACCCGGAGCGGGTGCGGTCCGACCTCGCCGGTCGGCTCGGTGTGGCTACCGCAGCCACATCGGAGCCAGACGGTCGCCTTCTCGCACTTCGGGCACGTCCTCCGGCCCAGTTGGACCGAGATCCCGGTCGTGCCGGAACGGCGGGCCGCCTCCGCCACGGACCGGTGGGGTCCGCCGGCTTCCCCCACGGGGAAGAGCCCATGGACGTTCGGGCTCATCATCCGTTGGCGGGCCTTCTCCGGCCGTCCGACCCGCGCGCCGATGCGCGAGGGAGCGCGGGCGACCACCGGCACGCCGGCGAGGCGCGAGACGTACTGCAGGCTCTCGTCGTCCACCGGCTCGAGCGGGCGAACGCGCCGCAGCGTGGCGCCGTCGACCTCCAGCCCCAACCCACCGATGAGCGCCGCCGTCGACTCCTCCTCTCCGAGGATTGTTCCGTCCACGCCGGCGGCGAAGAGGAACCCGAGCCGCACCAGGAGCTCGCGCGTGTCGCCGTCGACGGTGAGTTCGAGGCGCCCGTCGACCACGTGGGCGCCGGCGTCGAGGAGGCCGCCGAGAGCCCGAAGCTCCGGTGGGGTGAGATCGTGCCAGAAGAGGAGGAACCGGGGATGGAGTGGGACCCCCCATCGCATCGAGCTGTCGATCGCCTCGGCGTACGTCGGCGTAAGGTCGGTCCCGTCCGGCTCGGCCCCCGCCGCACGCAACTCCTCCAGGTGCCAGTCGACGGAATAGGTCCCGGGCGAGAGGGCCCGATTGTTCTCCAGGAATTCACCGAAGGGTACGAGGAGCTCTCCCAGGTCGATGATCCGACGCACGAGCGGGAGCAGCTCCTCGGCCCGGGCGGCATCGTGGACCGCCGTGACGCTTCCGTCGTTCAGCTCGACGATCGGCCCTTCGATCTCGTCGCAGACGGCCATCGCCGACGCCTTGCCAGGGAACTCGAGCTTGACCTGGGTGCCGATCGCGACGAACCGACGCAGGATGACCATCGTCGCGGGGCTGACCGCGCACGACGCGAGTCCGGCGGTCCGGGCCCGTCCGTACGTCAGGCGGAACCCCCCGGGTCGGTGGGGGTGGGCCAGGATCGGCCGGCCCCCCACCGCCTCGGCGAGGTACTTCGGTCCGCGAGCGCCGTCGTTTTCGGCGGACTTGGCGTGGCCGAGCTCGCTCAGGAACTCCCAGCCCGGGAGGCCGAGCTTCTCGACGACGTTGCGGAGCTTGGCCGACTTCTGGCAGAGGCCCTCCGCGATCACCAGGCACGCGCCGCCGCGGACGCCATTTGTACCGACCCGGGGGAGGTTTCGAAAGGCACTGACCTCGTTGTCGCCCTCCGTCGTTTCGCCCGTGATGCAGACGGGGACGTGGCGGACGACGGTGGCAATCTCGGCGGCCGACGGGACGTACTGGAGATGCTGCAGGTGCTTGTAGAGCGGGATCTCCTCCTGGTACCGTTCGACCTCGGAGCCTTCGGGGTGATAGACGCCAAGGCCCAGGTCACGGCGGACGATGTCGGCGAGCAGGACCGAGAGGGCCTGCGCGGTGCCCCCGGCGGCGCGGATCGGACCGGCGTAGTACAGTTCGATGTACGGGGGGCCGCTGCGGTTTTCGCGGAGGTGCACCTCGGCGAGCCCCTCCAGGGGGGCGACCAGGATGCCTTCCGTCAGGATGGCGAGACCGACCCGCAGCGCCGCGTCGAGGCGCGCTTCGACCGATTCGCCGCGACGTGCGTCCGCGGCGAGCCGGCGCGCGATGAGGACGGCGACCTCCTCGCGCGGGTGATCGCGCGCCAGTGTGCGGATCTCCTCCGAGATCCCGTCCAGGTGAAGGTGACCGAGCAGCTTCTCGACGCGCATGGCCATGTCCTGCGCGCGCGGGATCTCGGGGACGGTGGCGGGATCCAGCCCGACCTTGCGGGCTTCCTCGGCGACCAGGTACGCCCGGTCGACCTCCGCCTCGAGGGATCGAAAGTAGGATTCCACAGGGCCCGAGCGTCCGGATGCGCCTTAAACCCTCGTCGCGAGGATCACTGGGGGCGCGCCCCGCGCGCGATCGATGAGCCCCGCATCCGAGTACCGCGCCCTGGGCGGGGCGTTCGAGACCTTCCCCGCAGCGGGAGCGCTCTCGGTTTGGCACCGACCCCATGTCTCGCGGTCGTCCACTCTCGGGAGAATCGCCGCAATCGATTAGGGGGGTTGAGTGACTGAAACTGCCGCGGACCGGTCCCCGGCCTCGCGTGACCCTTACGATGCTCCCTCAACGTCCCCGACTCTACCTAGTGGCCCTCGTGACGGTGGCGTGCCTGCTGCCGGCGCTCGCGCCGAACGCCCTGGCGACGCCCCCGACCCCACCGGCCTCCTCGGCGACCACTGCGACCCCGCCGATGACCAACATCAGCTACCACGCGAGCTCTGACGGCTTCCCGCTCTCGTACGAGGAGGTCCTCCCGGCGCACTTCCTCACGAACCACAGCTATCCCCTGTTGGTGTACCTCCACGGCGCCGGCAAGGTCAGCAACTGGACCCGTGGCGGCTCGCCCAACGGGCTCGCCGGGTTCCTCACGAACAGCACCCTCTCCGGTCTGACCCTCGAGGAGCTCCTCGCGAACGCGTCCGCGTTCGGGTACATCGTGATCGCCCCGGCCCCCCGCAGCGCCGAGGGGTTCTACACCAACTCGACGTGCGGCGGGCCGGAGGAGCAGGACACGGTCGACGCGATCGTGCATGAAGAGCGCCTCCACCACATCCACTCCGTCTACCTCATGGGCGACAGCATGGGGAGCCTCGGGGCCCTCGCGCTCGCCGGCCACCGGCCCGGGCTGATCCAGGGGATCGCGTTGACCGGGACGATCACCGACGCCTTCGAGGAGTTCGCCTACCGACCTTCCAAGACCTCGAGCCTGCTCAGCCTGACGTGCGGGACCCCTCCCAGCACCAAGAATCTCACCGCCGAGCGGATCTTCGCCTACCTGTCCGTCGGACGCCTCGCCCCGAAGAACTTCTCGGGGATCCGGATCTGGGCGAGCGCCGGCGCGTTGGACCGCGATTCGCCGAACAACGTGTCGATCTGGCCGTTCGAGATGGTCAACTTCACCCTCCTGAACTCGAGCTGCCTGGTCGCCTCGCTCTACGGTGAGCCGGCCAACTGCACCGACCCGTTCGCCCTGCTCCATGCCGCGAACGCCACCGCGTTCGGCTACCGTTTCCTGTACGAGGCGCATGGGACGCACCTGATCGCCCAGCTCGACCCGTGGGACATGTTCGAGTACTTCGGGTCCAAGGTCAAGGGCGGCTGCTTCGTCAGCACGTTCCCCCCGACGATCGTCAAGACCTGCCCCTGAGGGAAGCGCCCCCGGCGCCGACGCAGCCGGGGGGCTGACCGACTCCGCTCAGGCGAGCTCGTTGTAGCCGGCCGAGGTGCCCTGGTAGTAGTTGAGCAGCCACGACGGGGGAGCGTCCAGCTCGTACGGGAGCATGTACGACGCCGGGAGCTTCATCGACGTCGTGAGGTTCCCGCCGGAGATCGTCAGGTTCGTGAAGCTCGCGTTCAGGAAGTACGCGTTGATCGGGTGGGTCGAGCAGCACGGTTGCCACTCCATCTGGGTGTACGTCCCGTAGAACGACGAGCCGTTGTACGGGATCCAGACCTCGACGGAGTGGTTGGCCCCGGTGACCTGATGGTCGGTGATCGTGAACGAGATCGTCGAGTTCGCCCCGTGCTGGCTGATCTGCAGCGACAGGTGGGTCGAGTTCGGGGAGAGGAACCCGTGGGAGAGCGTGGGCGTGTCGTTCGAGTTGTAGTAGTAGGCGATGCAGTTGCCCTTGGGGACGTACCACGGCGCGATGTGGCCGCTCGGGTTGATGTCGACGCCGAGCTGGAAGAAGCCGCTGCACGTGCCGGTCGTGGTCCCGATCAGGTTCATGGCGTTGACCTGGATGCTCAGGATGCCGTACTGCGGGGCCGACCAGTTCTTGAGGTCGAGGTCGGCCGAGAGCGTCGTGTAGCGGGGCAGGACGCTGACGAACAGTCCGGAGCCCTGGCCGTAGCCTTCCATGTTGTTGTAACCGGGGATGTTCGTGGGGATCTCGTAGCTCGAGAAGACCAGATTCGAGTAGTCGACGACCCCGTGGGTGGTGCGGATCACCGCGGAAGTGTAGTTGCCGGCCCCGGGCACGCTCACGCCCGTCGCGGCGATCAGGTCGGTGCGGTCGACGTAGACGTCCATCTGCCAGGTCGTCGTGCTCCCGATCCCGGACGCGAACACCTCGGCCATGACCTCGACCCAGCCCTTCGGCTGGACGGTGTGGATGGGGATCGCCTCGACGAACTTGGCGCCCGCGACGTTCGGACCGGCGTAGACGCTCGTGCCATTGACGATGCCGACGACCGCCACGGAGCCCGCCGGGCTGTTCAGCCCGACATAGCCGGTGCCGTCGTGCCCGTAGTAGAGCTCGGCCTGGAAGGAGAGGGAGCGTGAGCCGGGGGTGAGGTTGGCGACGTCGACCTGCGGTACGCCCAATTTCGCCGAGGAACCGATCGCGGGTTCTCCATTGAAGGTGGGCTTGGTGACCACGCTCGCGGTGCCGTTCGTGGCGGCCCAGCCGTCGAGCTTCTTGTCCTCGAAGTTCGAAACGAAGGCGAACGGGCTCCCAACGGCCGGGCCGAAGCTGGGCGCGACGCGCGGTGCGTGGAGGGCACCGGCCCACGCCGAGGACGACGCTGCCCAGCCGACGCCGACCCCCAATCCCGGAGCCACCATGATCAACGCGACGAGAATCGCAGAGTAGGACGCACGCTCCATGGGGGCACTAGGGTCCGGCGAGGGTCACCGGCTACATAGAGGAGGTCCCCCCGGTCCCACTCCCCCGGTGGGCGGTGACCCGGCGCGAGGTCTGACGAACCACTGTATCGGCCCGTACGTCGGCCCGACTCCCGCCCGATGGTATTATGCGCCGATGGCCGCAAATCATGCGCATGGCCCTGTCCGGCGAGAGGCCCATGGAAGACCTCATGGACCGCATCGAGGAGGCCCTCAATGAGGAGCCGTACCGGCCCTGGTGCCTCCATCGGCTCTGTGAGGAGGTGGTGGCCACCCGCATTCCGCGGGATCGCGACGGCCTCCTCCGCCTGACCGAGCAGCTCGCCGACCAGCTCGCCGCCGAGGGACGCGCCCAGCGCGAACCCGTCTCGGCGCTCTCGATCGGCGTCCACTGTCAGGATTCACTCTACTGGTCGGTGAAGGCCAACCAGCACCATCTGGAAGAGTTCGGGCCCGAGTACGAGGTCCCGACGATCCTGCATCGACTCGCCTCCCACATGTACTGCCACGGTCTCTGATCCGGCAGCGTTCGGGTTCCGGCTAGCCCGGACGGGAACGCGCGGGCTTGGTCGCTTCCCCCTCCGGCGTCGTCCCTGGAGAGAGGGCACGGTGGACGGACTCGACGGTCTCCCACCACCGCGTGGTGGCCGCGACCTTGAAGGTCCTCTCGATGACGGCATTGGGATAGAGCACGCGCGGGCCGAGCCGCCGATACATCCCCGCCACGAAGCGGCCCTCCATGGCGAGGATCTGCACCTCCCACTTGTCAGGGTCCGGGAAATACATCGGAAGGCGGGCCGCTGCATCCAGTGGCCGGGCCGTGACGGTCAAGAACCTCCGGGCGCCGGTCGGAAGGGAGACCTTGGCCAGTGGGTCTGAGGTAAGGAAGGCGCGTAGCTCCGAGGTCGGCACCACCAGGATCTCGGCATCGAACGGCAATTCTGCGGCGATCGCTCTGCGAACCTTCTCGGGATCGTTCCCGGACATCACGGCGAAGGTCCCGGCCGCGCCGATGCTCACGAGCTGAAGCGCGGGGAGCGCCCGCACGACTTCGGTCGGGCGGAAGACCTTCCCGCCCACGTTCGCCCCGCGGAGGAACACGGCCCAGGACATGCGAGCGTGATCGAAC
Organism: Thermoplasmata archaeon; assembly: GCA_022750205.1. Taxonomy (GTDB): domain Archaea; phylum Thermoplasmatota; class Thermoplasmata; order Lutacidiplasmatales; family UBA184; genus Lutacidiplasma. Next base: position 9,478 of record JAKIWD010000001.1, on the reverse strand, counting down.
GTACCCGGGGATATCTGGGTATTTGAGGGCGAGCCGGCTTTCTCAATCGGGTCCCGCCGAGAGGGCCCCCGGGTCGATGCGCTGGAGGATCTTCTCCAACGTAGGGGCCGTATCGATATCGAGGCTGTACCGTCGGAAGTACCGTCGGACCTCGTCCATGCCGTGCACAAGGGCGGCGCGGGCTTCTTCCAACTGGACCCAGGGCGGCATGCCGAGCCGGTCGACGCGCAGCCCGCGACCGAGATCGATCAGGCAGGGTCGTTCGTGGTGGACGAGGATGTTGAAGGGGCTGAGGTCAGTGTGGACGATCCCGGCGCTCGAGAGGTCGTCGATCGCCTCCAGCAGCGCACGTGCGAAGGGCTCGGGTTCTTCCAGGCGCACCGCCCGGAGCTGAGGCGCCGGTCCGTCCGCGCCGCCGATCAGTTCCATGGTAAAGGCGTTCTCCTCGCGGTGGATCGGTTCGGGGACCGAGACCCGGTGTGCGTACGCGTAGCCGAGCAGCTCGAACTCCCGCGACGCGAGGAATCCCATCCCGTCCGCCTTCACGGCTCCCTTGCTACGGTTGGCGGTCCGGTACAACCGGTAGACTTTGGCGACCACTGAACGACCTTCATCGCGCGCGAGGAAGACGTCGGCTTCCTTTCCGGCACCGATGGCCCGAACGACCTCGGTGACCAGCCCGCTATCGAGCAACTGCTCGACGACCTCGGCGGTGCGGGGCTCCTTGAACGAGATGCCTCCGCTCTTGAGCCTCCAGCGTACGCTGGCGTCGAGGTACGGTGCGTTGGGCATCCTTGGTGAGTGTTTCCGGTGAGGGGGGAGATCGTCCGGAGGCGCTACTGCGCGGGGAGTCGAGCGGCTACTCGGTTCCCGGCGGCAAAACGTGCATGTGGGGCTCGATCATTCCGGGAACCTCCTGGCCCAAGGGCCACCGGTCCCATTCATCGCCCGGCTTGTATAGTTTGGGCGTCGCCGGAGTAGTGCCGGGTTCCGTAGCGGAGGAACGCGAGCAGGATGAACACCGCGTCCTCGCCGCGCGGAGTCAGCCGGTAGCGCGTCGCCCGTCCTTCTTGTGCCCGGACGATCAGTTGGTCTGCACGCATCTCGACGAGGCGACGGGAAAGGACCCGGGGCGTCAGCCCTCGTTGTCGAATGGCACCATTTCGAAGGCGAGCGGATCCGAACGATCCAAGTGGTGTTCGACGCACGACCCTTCGCGCCCATGTTCGCCCAAGGCGGGCCACCGGGAGAGTGAGGGTTGATTTCCTCCGACGGAGTAGGGCAACGCACGCGGTGAACGGAGGGGGAGAGATCCGGTGAAGGAAACCGCCCCTGGGAGGGCCCACTTCACACCAGAGTCGTTCCGATTCCTCCAGGAACTCGCAAAGAACAACAATCGCGAGTGGTTCATTGAGAACAAGGCCCGGTACGAGGCGAGCGTGCAGGCCCCATCGCGCGAGTTCGTGCGCTCGGTCGGCCCGAGATTGGGTGCGATCAGTCACCACCTCCTCGCCGACGACCGCCTGGTAGGGGGTTCGATCATGCGGATCTATCGGGATGTCCGCTTCTCCAGGGACAAGAGCCCGTACCGCACCAGCGTTGGGATCCACTTCTCGCACGACGGCGCCCAGCGGAAGGAGGACCACCTCCCCGGATTCTTCTTGCATCTGGCGCCTGCGGATTCCTGGGTGTACGCCGGCATGTGGATGGCCGACCCGCCTCGACTCCAGATGATCCGTTCGGCGATCGTCGCACGCTCCGCGGATTGGCGCAAGGTGCGTGCCGCCGTTCCGGAGATCGAGGGCGAGGCGTTGAAGCGCCCGCCGCCGGGCTTCTCGGCGGATCATCCGTACATCGAGGATCTCAAACGCAAGGGATTCACGGCCGGACTCCCGATCAAAGATGCGGTCGTAACACTCCCTGACTTTGCCGAGCGGTTTGTCAGCTTGTGTAAGTCGCTCGATCCGTTGAACCGATTCCTCGCTCGGTCGATCGCACTGCCGTACTAGCGAACTCGCCGGGCAAAGTGGGGCTGCGGGACCCCTTCGTGCACGCCCGGGGCACGCGGGTCCACCATCCTGCCGCTTTCTGCGAGTCGAGAACTCCGCGCTTCCGTTTCAAAGGAATGTTTAAGTATCAACTTCCAAACTCGAGAGAATAGAGCGTATGACGCTCGTCCGACAAACAGAGCGGGGAACGAATCCATGAAGTCCATTATTCAGGAAGCGATCGCGAAGCACCAGGAGAACCAGGCCCTGGTCGAAGAGAAGAAGCCCGCCGCGCCGGCGTACGTGAACGCCGACGATGCCGAATTGGCGAAGTTGGCGGAGACGCTCAAGGTCAATATCCGGATCGTCGGGTGTGGCGGCGGCGGATCCAACACCATCAACCGCTGCGTCGAGGAGGGCATCCAGGGCGCGGAGATGTGCGCCATCAACACCGACGCCAAGCATCTGCTGGCCGTCCACTCGCCGCGCAAGATCCTCATCGGTCGCCGTGCCACCAAGGGGCTCGGCGCCGGCGCGCGCCCGGAGATCGGCGAGGAAGCCGCCCGGGAGAACGAAGAGGAGCTGCGCCAGTTCGTCAACGGCGCCCACATCGTGTTCATCACCGCCGGCATGGGCGGCGGGACCGGGACCGGTTCCGCGCACCTCGTCGCGCGGCTCGCCAAGGAGGCCGGCGCCCTGACGATGGGCGTCGTTACCCTCCCGTTCGCCGGCGAGGGCGCGGCGCGCATGGAGCAGGCCCGAGACGGGCTTGAGCGCCTGCGCCGGGTCTGCGACACGACTATCGTAATCCAGAACGACAAGCTCCTCGAGCTCGTACCGCGGATGCCCCTCGACGCCGCGTTCAAGCTCGCCGATGCGGTCCTGATGACCGGCATCAAGGGGATCACCGAGATCGTCACCCGACCGGGCCTGGTCAACCTCGACTACGCCGACATCCTGACCGTCATGAAGGACGGCGGGGTCGCCCTCATCGGGCTCGGCGAGAGCGAGAGCGCGACGGACCGGGTCACGGAGGCCGTGACCGAGGCGCTCACGAGCCCGCTGCTCGGCAGCGTCGAGCTCAAGGACGCGACCGGCGCGCTGGTGCGCGTCATCGGTGGCCCGACCATGACCGTCTCCGAGGCGGAGAAGGCCGCGGCCCTCGTCGGAGCGAAGATCTCCAAACGGGCCCGCATCATCTGGGGCTGCTCGGTCGAGAACTCGCCGGAGATGGAGAACACCATCAAGGTGCTCCTCATCATCACCGGCGTCCGTGCGACCAGTCTCCTGGGCCAAAAGGGAGGCTACGCCGCCGGTGAGTCCGAGGAAGTCATCGACCTCGTCCGCTAAACCCTCTCCCCGCCCCCGCTACCTCGGAGTTGAGGTAGCGGGGGACATTTCCCCCCCTCGGCGGTGGATCGAGCACGAGCTCCAGCGCCTGTTGGACGGGGCCGCCGGACCCGGAGCCCACCCGACCCGGGTGATCCGCTGGGAGGAGCGCCGCGGACTGGTCGAGATCGAGCATCTGGACCTCGACGCAGCGCGCCGAGCGTGGAATTGCGAGGTCTCCGGACTCCCCGGCGGTCCAGTCCGCCTCACGACGCGACGAACCTGGGGAACCCTTCGCAAGGGCAAGGACTGGCTCCGGCGTCTCGTCCCGCCCGAGGCGGCCCCCTCGCCTCCCTCTCGGGACGTTTAAATACCCCGACTTCGCGTATTCATCGTCCGGAGCCTCTTTTCCCGTGCGTCGCTTTCGTACGATCCGCCAGCGCCGTCGGCGCGCCAACGGTGGGCAGGTTGCCGCCGTGGCCACGATCTTCGGGCTGCTGCTCGTCGTGATGTTCATCTCGGTCTTCGTGATCCAGCCGCTGCCCGGCAACATGGGCGCGCTGGAGTACCAGCACGTCCTGCTCGTCGAGAACCAGCTCGCCCGGCTGCAGGCGACCGTTCTGGCCGAGGCGGCCCACCCGGGCCTCGGACTTGCGTTGTCCAGTCCAGTGACCCTCGGTTCCCAGGCCCTCCCCCCGTGGGCGGCGCCCTCCTCGGGATCGATCGCCCCGGAATCGTCGTTGCTCTCGACGCAGACGAACTATGGCGTTGCGCAGGTATTCTCCCACCCCCCTAACTGGAACACCGGCACCTCCTGCCTGACCGGCGGCTCCGGTCATTGCGCGGGCAATGGGAACATCGATACCTGGAACGTCACGAACTCGAACAACTCCGCCTTCACGCTCACCGTCAACGGCAACAGCAACTCGATGCAGTACAACATCTCCGGCAACAACGATACGATCACCGTCTCCTGGACGGGTGGGGACACCGGGTTCGTCTACTTCATCATCAACGGCTCCAACGACGTGGTCAACTACAACAAGGGCGGATCCGATACGAACTCCCCGATCGCCACGTTCCTGTTCTACGGCCAGCACGACGTGTTCAACTTCAGCCCGAGCGGCTCGCACTCGAGCCACGGGTCGATGACCCTCGATGTCGTGTTCGTGGGCACCGTCAGCGAAATCTGCCCCTACGGCAATCTCTCGAGCACCGACACCTTGGGCACGTTGGGGAGCGGCGGGTCCAATCTCTTCATGAACGTGACCTGGTGGAACGCGCTCGGCTACGCCAGCGCTCCGCACGAGGTTACGTACCCCGGTGGCGGGGGCTCGAACGAGCACCTCACCTTCATGAACAACACCGGGTTCGTCGCGTGCGCGTTCACCCAGACCTTCGCGTCGAGCTACACGCAGGATTACCTCTCGGGCATCCTCGTGCAACTGAACAACCACTACATTCTGCCGGCGACCGTCGCCTATGACCAGGGCGCCGTCATCGAATCCTCCGCTGGGGGCGCGTCGGCGATGGTCAGCCCGCCGCACATCATTGTCAAGCTCTACCCGTCGGGCTATACCGCCGCGGTGACCCTGATCAACTTCATCGGCACGTTCACCGAGACCGGTGGGATCGCGACCGCTGCCGTCACGACCCGCGTGCTCGGCGTGCAGACCGTAACGGTCCAGAACGGCCAATCCTCGTTCTACCTCGACAGCCCCCTATTCCTGAACATCACGACCGCCTACCCGCTCGCGTGGTACGACTACTTCCTCAGCCAGCCGACCCTGTTCCCTGGGGGGGCGACGTGCACCCCGCACGGCACGTTCGTCGCGCCCGCGACGTGCCTGACCCCCCCTAGTGGCGGCACCTCGCAGATCTCGGCGCCCCTCTATACCCAGCGCCTGACGATCACTACGATCACGCTCGCTGTCTCGGTTTTGTGACGACCGCCGTTCGTCAGACTTATCTCTCGGTCAACCTCCCACTTCGGGGTACGGGCAGTGCCATCCGACAGGGCGGGGCTGGTACCGGTTCGCCGCGCACTCCTCTCGGTGGACGAGCGCACCGGGCTCGCCACGCTCGCCCGAGCGCTTCAAGCCGGCAACGTCGAGGTCATTGCCACCCAGGGCACCCGCGACGCCCTGAGCCGGGAGGGCGTGCCGACCCGGCCGGCCGAGGACCTGACCGGGATCGGCGCCTGGTTCGGCGGCCGGATCAAGACCCTTCACCCGGGGCTCCTGGGTGGCATCCTGGCCCCGCGAACCCCGGAGGGCGACGCCGAACTCGCTCGCCGCGACCTCCTGCGGATCGATCTCGTCGCCGTGAACTTCTACCCGTTCGCGAGGCGCCTGGCCCAAGCCCCCCAGGCCGATGACCTCGAGGAGTTCGTCGACGTCGGCGGTGTCAGCCTGGCGAGGGCGGCCGCGAAGAACCACGCGGCGGTCGCGGTGCTCACCTCCCCCGACCAGTACCCTCTCGTCGTCGAAGAGCTGACCCGCGAGGGCGGGTACCTGTCCGCCGCGACGCGGCTGGCCCTCGCGGTGGCTGCGTTCGAACGGACCGCGGCCTACGACGCGACAATCTCGCGCGGCATCGCCCGCGCGGCCACGTCGAGCTCGGTGTTCCCGGACGCGGTCGAGTTCCGCCGCGAGGCGCTCCAGCTCCGCTACGGGGAGAACCCCCATCAACCGGCGGCGGTCTTCCAATTGGACGGCCCCGCGGCGCCCTCGATGTCCGCAGCCCCCCTCGAGCTGCTCAAGGGCGACGCCCTGTCGTTCACGAACCTGCTCGACCTGGAGACGGCGCTCGCCGTCGTGAGCGAGTTTGCGACCCCCACCGCGGCGATCGTCAAGCACGCCACGCCCGTCGGCGTCGCGTCCGCCGACACGGTCGGGGAGGCGATGGCCCGTGCCGTCGCCACCGACCCGATCGCCCGGTACGGCGGCGTGCTCGCCGTGAATCGGCCGCTTCGCGCCGACGACCCGGTGGCGTTACACGGCGTGTTCGTCGACCTCCTGGGGGCGCCCGCCGTCGACCTTGCCGCTCGCACGGCCCTCGACCGCCGCGCCAAGCTCAAACTGGTGCGGGTCGACCCCTACGCGTTGGACCGGCCGCAGTGGGAGGCCCACAGCGCATTAGGCCGCCTGCTACTCCAGCACGTGGACCGGCGCCAGCTCGCGCCGTCCGACTATCGATGCGTGACCCGCGCTACGGCGACCGCATCGGAGGCGTCCTCGATGGAGTTTGCCTGGCGCGTCGTCCGCCACGCCAAGTCCAATGCGGTCGTCCTCGCCCAGGGCTCGGAGACCGTCGGTATCGGGTCCGGCCAACCGACCCGCGTTAAGGCGGTCGAGCTCGCCCTCGAGGTCGCCGGCGAGCGGGCCAAGGGCTCGGTGCTCGCGTCCGACGCGTTCTTTCCGTTCGCCGACGGCGTCGAGGCCGCCGGGAAGGCCGGAGTGCGCGTGATCATCCAGCCGGGGGGCAGCGTCCGCGACGAGGAGGTCCTGGCGGCCGCGGAGCGTTACGGCATCGCGATGTACTGCACGGGTTGGCGGGTCTTCCGCCACTAGGTGCGGTCGCCGACTCGGTCGAGCCGGTCAGGGTACGCGTCAGCCGAAGGCGAAGTAGCGTTGCAGGATCGTCCGGAACTCGGTGGCGTCGAACGCGCCGATCTCCCGGCCCTTCTCGCGCCCCTGCTGGACGAACACGTACGTCGGGATCGAGTGGATCCCGTACGAGCGCGTGACGTTGTCCGCATCGTCGACGTTGACCTTGGCGAACTTGACGCGGCCGGCGAGGGATCGGGACAGCTCCACGAGGATCGGCTCGGCCGTTTTGCACGGCGCGCACCAGTCGGCGTAGAAATCGACGACGACCGGCACCCGGCTACGAATGATCTCCTCCTCGAACGTCTCGTCGGTGACGATCGGCAGGTTCACCGGGCCAGGCAACGACTTCCCCCGAGCGTTCGACCGTTCCCCTCCTTTTAACTCTATGGCTTTTTGAGCATCTCCCGTGACGGCGCGCGCGGTCAACGGGTCGGTGGAACCGGCTCCGGCCCCCTCGGCCGCCGCGCTCCTCCGGTGGTACGAGCGGGAGCACCGTCCGCTCCCCTGGCGGACGGACCGCGACCCGTACCGGATCTGGATCGCCGAGGTCCTCCTCCAGCAGACCCGCGTCGCGCAGGCCATCCCGTACTACGAACGCTTCGTCACGCGTTATCCCGACGTGACCGCGCTCGCGCGTGCCTCCGAGGAGGAGGTGCTCAAGGTCTGGGAAGGGGCCGGTTACTACGCGAGGGCGCGGAACCTGCGTCGGGCGGCCGTGGAGGTCGTCGACCGGTTCGCGGGAAGGGTGCCGGCATCCGTCGCCGAGCTGCGCGGGCTCCCCGGGATCGGACCGTACATCGCCTCCGCGGTCGCGAGCCTCGCGTTCAACGCCCCGGTCCTGGCCCTCGAGGCGAATGGACTGCGTGTCGGAGCGCGACTTTCGCTCGAGCGCGGAGACGTCCGCGCCCGGGCGCCGCGACAACGCATCGCGAAGGCTCTCGCCCGGAGCCTACCCGTCACCGATGCCGGAGCGTTCAACGAGGCGCTCATGGAGCTCGGGGAGACCATCTGTACCCCGGTGCGTCCGGCCTGCCCGCGCTGCCCGTGGGCTTCGACGTGTCGGGCGCGGCAGGAACTGCCGGACCCTTCCGTGCTCCCTCGACGTTCGCATCGACCGAAGTCCCAGCGGGTCGTGGCATCGGTGGTCGCGGTACGACGTCGGGGCCGATGGCTCGTGCAACGTCGCCCGTCGACCGGGCTGTTGGGTGGATTGTGGGAGCTCCCGGGGGGTAAGCAGGAGCCGGGCGAGCTCCCGGAGGACACCGCCCGGCGCGAGCTTCGGGAGGAGACGGGTCTGACCGTGGGTTCGCTGCGGCTCGCCGGCGTCGTCCGGCACTCCTACACCCACTTCCAGGTCGAACTCCACGTGTTCGTCGTCGAGACCCCGTCCGGCCTGGGCCCGATCTCGATCGGGCCGAACGCGCGATGGGTCACCGACGCCGGATTCGAGCGCCTCGCGCGGCCCCGGGCGACCGAGAAGGCGATGGCCCTCGTGCGCCGACTACTTCGCGGGAAGTAGCTTACCTGGGTTGAGGATCCCGTCGGGGTCGCAAGCTCGCTTTAGTTGTCGAAGGAGCCCGAGAGAGCCCGCGTCGAGCTCCAGCCCGAGGTATGGTGCCTTGAGCGATCCCACACCGTGCTCGGCGCTGATCGTGCCCCCGAGCCGCCGGGTCGCCCGGTACAGCTCGTCCCGGATCTCGGCCGCCTCCGCACGGGACGGGTCGATCCCGAAGTTCGGATGCAGGTTGCCGTCCCCGACGTGACCGAACGTCGCGACGTGGACGTGGTGACGAACGGCGATCTGGGCGATCGCGTCGGCGAGCTCGTCCAGTCGCGGCAACGGTACGGCGATGTCCTCGCGGATCCGGTCGCCCATCGTCCGATCGAGGGCGAGGCCGCTGCGCCCCCGCAGCGTCCAGAGCTCGTCGGCGTCGGGGACGACCAGGGGTTCTTCGGATACTCCGTGAGTGGGAAGTCGCTCGAGCAGCCGGGACAGGTCCCGGGTCTCCGACGACTCGTCCGCGCTCTCCAGCTCGAGGAGCATTAGGTCGCGCCCACCGGGGAATCGGCTGCCGGCCTCCTCGGCCAACGAACCGGCGGAGACCGCGTCCACGAACTCGATCGCCGAGAGGGTGCCGGGCGGCTCGGTGACGAGGGACCGAACGAGCGGGCCGATCGGCCGGCCGGGAGCCAGGGGGATCACGATGCCCGTGCGGCGCTCGGGCAGCGGCGCGAGCGAAAGGGTGAGTTCCGTGAAGATCCCCAGCGTGCCCTCGCTCCCTGCGAGGAGCGAGAGCAGATCGGGTCCGACGGATCGTTTGGTGGTCCTTCCTCCCACGTGGAGCCGCTCGCCCGTTCCCAGCACGACCTCCGCGGCTCGCACCCAGCGCCGTACCGAGCCGTACCGGTACGCGCGGGGCCCGGCCGCGTTGGTGGCGACATTCCCGCCGAGCGTAGAGGTCGTCCAGGAGCCGGGGTTGGGGGGAAAGAAGAGTCCGCGGGGGACCAGCACTCGGTGAAGCTCGCGGGTGATCACCCCGGGGCCGACCC
>JAKIWD010000049.1 GCA_022750205.1 Thermoplasmata archaeon | reverse complement strand
CGAGCTCGTCGAGCGGGCCATTCGGCTGACTCCCGACGCCTCCGATGCGCACGCTGCGCGCGCGAACTTTGCGCTGCAACTCGAGACCGATTGGCTGGTGGCCGAACGCGAGTTCCTGGCGGCGCTCGAGTTGAATCCGAGCGACGTTCTCGCCCGGTTCTGGTATGGGTTCCTTCTGCTAGCCCTCCAGCGGTATCCCGAGGCCGTCACTCAAGTCACCGCGGCGATCGAGGACGATCCGGCGAGCGTGGGACTGCGCTACATACTCATGATGTCGCGATGGCACTCCGGAGACCTCCCGGCGTCGATCGAGATCGCCCGAGAGATCGTCAGCTCGGATCCCAGCCAGTCGTCGTTCCACGCCTGGCTCGGGACGCTCTACCTCGCCGCGGGCCAACCCGACGCGGCGCGCGCGGAGGCTGCGCGGACGAGCCCGGGGGGCGGGATCGGTCGGATTCCCCGGGCCCAGCTCCTGGCCGACCTGGGAGATCGGGGGTACGCCGAGACCCTGCTCGCCCAGCTGGAGGCGACAGCGCAGACCGCCTACGTACCCCTCATGGATCTCGCCAGCCTCAGCGCGATCGTCGGCCGAAACGACCGCGCCCTCGATTTTCTCGAGGCCGACCTGCGGAATGGCGATCGGGCGTTTTGGATCACCTACCGGCGATCCTGTTTCGACGGGATCCGCGGCGATCCACGGTTCAGCTCGATGTTGCGCGAGCTTCGACTGCCCACATCCCCCCCTCACTCCCGGCTGAGGGTTCCCGAGCGCGCCTAACGTTGGGCGGCGGTTCGCTCGTGCCTGTCTCGCTTCGCGGTCATCCACGATTGGGGGGTTCGGCCCCGGCGGTACGCCACCGTCCTCCGACTCACCCCCAGCCTCCTAGCGACCTCCGTCGCACTCCCCTCGAACGGGTCCGGGTCGACGTAGCGGCTCCCTCTCCCTCCCGCCGCTCGGAGGTCGAGCACCCGCACCTCCTCGAATCGATCGCGGTTCGCACGTGCCTTTTGAAGAGCCTGCAAGACCGGGGGGTAAACCCCCCGTTGAACTGGACGCTGTTTTTCACCATAGCCCGCGCTGTCGTATCGGGCAGCGGGGTTCTAACTGGCCGGGGCGAATTTCGAGGTTATCCGACCCGGACTCTCCGGGCGGACACGGACGAAACGTCGACCCGGACGCGGGATCGTCACGCCTTGCGAATCGGCTCGTACCGCAGGATGACCGCTCCCGACCTGAGGGGTTTGGCCTCCAGCAGGGTGAGGCCGACCCGATCTAGGCTAGGCTTGAAGAATGGATTTCCTGCGCCAAGTACGACCGGAACCAGAGCCAATCGGAATTCATCGATCTGACCGGCTTTCGTGAGCGACGCAGTCAGGGCCGCGCTTCCAAAGAGGAAGATGTCCCTCCCCGGCTCCTTCTTCAACCGGGCCACCTCCGCCACCGCATCCCCCTTCACCAGGCTCGTATTGTTCCAATCGACCCGGTCGAGCGTCCGGGAACACACAACCTTCGGGATGCTATTCATGAGCTCGGCGATCTCGCCCCTCTCGGAGGTCCAAAATTTGGCCATCCCGAGGTACGTGACCCGACCGAACAGCAGTGTTCCGACCGTTCGGAGTTGCTCAATCGCAAACGCCTCCATCTCCGGACCCCAAACGAGCTCGTGGAAGCCCAGGTCCCAGCTCGTTGGCCCTTCGAAGTATCCGTCGAGCGTGACCAGATCCCACGCAATGAGCCTTCTCACGTCCGAACCCCGGGCGGGGAAGATTGATTCCCTTTATGGCCCATTCGACCGCACCGCGTCGATCCGCACGCCTCGTCTGGGGCGGGTATCCATCACGCCCGGATTCCCACAACGAGCGAAGGGGCCCGGGCAACCGATATGGGGTGGTGGTTGCTACGGTGTCCAAGGCTGTGAAGGCCGACCCCGCCCTCCGCCTGCTCGCTTCGACCGTCGTCGGACTGACGTTTCTGCTCTCCGGGATTCCGCTTGGTTCCTCGCTCGCGGCTCCCGCGAGCCCGACTCTTGTGGGTCACGCTGCGGCGACCGATCCCCCGGTCATCCGGGAGGCCAGCTCGTCCGATTCGGCTCCACTCTCCAGCGCTTCCGCTGCTACCTGGGCGTCTTGGAATTCGACGGGCGCCCCTCCGGGTCTGGAGAGGGCGCCGATGACCTACGACGCCCCGAATCACGAGATGGTGTTGTTCTCTGGAGCCACCTGGACCTACGCTAACGGCTCCTGGACCGAAGTCTGCAGTGGGAGTTCGTCCGACCCCCGCTGCGCGCCGGAGCCTCCCGCGGCGTCGTACCTTCCGATGGCCTACGACGCGGCCGATGGGTATGTGCTTCTCGGGGACGATGGGGAAACCTGGTCGTTCGCTCATGGCGCATGGGACGAACGGGCGGTGAACCTCAGCTTCTCCGCTGAATACGGCGGCGAGTGAACGATGGCCCGGATAGTGGAGTCCGGGATCAGAGTGGGCCCGCCCGCACGAGGGCCGTCCCGCTCGAGGCCGTGGAGACGAAGGTGGTAGAAGCGGTGGCGCCAGAGGGCGCAGGTGTTGGGTTGCCCACCGAGCTCCTCCGCGATCTGCCTGTTCTGAGCCCCGTCGGCGGCCCGCGGAACGATCCTCGCGCGCAGGACGAGCCGATTGGGGGTGGAGTGGCCCCGAGCCCAACGCTCGAGACTCGCGCGTTCCTCTGACGTAAGTGAGAGGGGAGGGGCGACTCGCACAAGCGCCCAGAGGCACACCCGGTTACAACCGTAGCCATTCAGAGGACAGTACACTAGTGTTTTTTAACAGCCGGACCACTTTCAGCCGGAACAATGGTGCGGTCGAAGGCGGCGACCGTCGACGCCTACCTCGCAGAGCTTCCGAAGGACGAGCGTGCCGCGCTTGAACGGCTGCGAGACCTCGTACAAAGGGCCGTTCCGGGCGCGCATGAGCGGATAGAGTACGGGATGCCTTACTATCGATGGCCTGGCGGAGGGTCCCTTGGTTTTGCGAGCCAGCGCCGCCACCTTTCGGTGTACATCGGCGCCCAGGTCCTCCTACAGCACGCGGCGGCCGTCGCTCGGTTCAGTGCGGGCAAGGGCTGCCTACGGTTCCCAAGCGCCGCGGCTGTCGATTGGCCTCTCGTTGAGACGCTAATCCGCGCAGCTGCTCAGTGAGGGCGGAGGTCCAGCTCTCGACCAACTCCTGATGGCCGTTGGGCCTACTCGCCGTGACCTTGAGCCTCCCATGCTTCCCGAGCACCCTTCGGCCGTCCGTTCGCTGATTCACCACCTACCGGCGACCGATCGCCAGTATCCGCGCGACTTCCGTCGCGCCCCTCTTCACCGGCCCCAGGTCGACGCCCTCCTGCGCCCACTTTCCGACAGCCGAAAGAACCCGGTGGGGGGCCGGACGCGGCCGCCTGAGCCGGCCCGATGGAAGGGCCGCCAATCCGCAGAGATTATCCGACCCGTGCGGATGAACCGGACGAACTGGTGAGCACCCTTGCTCGAAGCTGCGACGATTCGACGGACACTGCGAATCGGGTGGCGCTACCTGGCGATCGGAGTCGCCATATCCCTGCTCCTGACGCTTGAGCTGCTCTTCCTCGGGAAGTCCCGGGGTGCGCAGTTTGACGGTACTTTTCCTCTCGAGATCCCCCTTTTCGCGGTCATGGGCTCGACAGGCGGGCTCATGACGTTCACGAGCGATCGGACCAAGGGGGTGTTCGAGTACCTCCTCGCGTACGGCGTACGACCTCGGGCGTTGTTCATCAATGGCCTCCTCTCCGCAGCGGTGATGACCGCCATCATCCTGTCGATCTCCCTGTCGGTTGGTATCGGACTGGCGGTCGGGCGGGGGGTCGCCCTGACTCCGAACTTCTGGGAGGCGCTCGCCTACTACACGGTCCCGATGGGTTTCGCCGGGGCGCTGGTCACCATCACAGGGGGGATGATCTGGGCTTCGGTGTCGACGCCACGGTCGGGGCTCAATAGCCCGGTGGGGCTGGCTCCGATGATCGGGATCGGTCCCACGATCCTGGTGCTCCTTGCCGCCGAGACCGCGCCGTCGTCGGACTACTACTACATTACGGGCGGGGCGTCCCTTGCCCTCATCCTCGTCGCGATCGGGCTGCTCGTGCTCTCGTCGAGGCTGATGGATCGGGAACGCCTGCTGTCCAATCTCTGAAGGGAGGGCGAATGACCGCTGACGCTGCGCTACCGGCGCGTTACGAGCCCTCCGCCCCCAATCGGGTGCGGCATCGCATCGTGGCGAGGAACCTGAGCTCAGGCTATCACGGCAAGCGCGTGCTCGAGGACATTTCGTTCACGATCGAGGAACCGGCGGTCTACGTGGTCCTCGGCCCGAACGGTGCGGGAAAGACCACGCTCTTCCGGACCCTGGCGGGCGTGCTGGAGCCGTCCGCGGGCAGCGTCGAGATCGACGGGGCGGACGCACGCGACAGACCGCCGGGCACCGCCCTACAGTACCTGTCGCACATCGAAGGGATCCCCGACGGGCTCCAGGTCGACGAGGCGCTCCAGTTCTACGCGAAGGTGCAGGGGGTTGCTGGCACGGACGTCGAGCGGGTCGTCCGTCTGCTGGAGCTGGAGGCGCTCCGTCACCGGTTCTTGAGCGAGCTCAGCCAAGGGCAGCGCAAGCGGGTCTCCATCGCCCGGATCTTCCTCCAGGAGCGTGGGATCTACCTTCTGGACGAGCCCACGAGCAACCTCGATCCGAAGCTCTCCCGGGAGATCCGCGACCTCGTCCTCCGGCTCAGCCAAAATGACCTCGTTCTGTATTCGTCGCACAATCTCTTCGAGGCCAAGGAGATCGGAAAATATGCCCTCCTGCTGAAGGACGGCCGCGTCGGGTACTTCGGCCTCCTCGCCGACCTCCGCCCGAAGAAATACATCATCGGGATCCGGGCCACCGGCGCCGAAGGCATCCTCAACGCATCCTCGAAAAAGGGCGAGTACTACCTCCAGGAGCTGGCCGGACCGGAGGAGGTCCCCAAGCTCGTGCAGGAGCTGGCGGCCAAGGGTGTCCTGATCCGAGAGGTCAAGGAAATGGAGAACCCGCTCGAGGACCTGTTCACGTAGTGCCGCTTCTCGCAAGGTAGATCGACACCTGGACCAAACGAGCCCGGCCGGGTCTCAATCCTGCTCGACACGCCCCCGGCCCGCCCGGCGCCGCCAAAAAAACGGGAATCGAAACCTGAACGGACCCGACTTCGCCGCTTGGTCGGCCGACTGAGTTGTCCGTCGGATACGGTAGGATGTGGTGGGGAAGTCAGCGCGAACTCGTGACCGGACAAACGGAGCCTAGCGGGCGGCCGCTGTCACGTCCAGTGAACGGGGGGCGGAGCGAGCGACTACTTGCTCTTGGCCGCGGCCTTCCCGCGATAGGCTTCGAAGTGGAGAACCAGCTCACCGTACTTCATCTGGCTCGCGGAGAGAAGCTTCAGGTTGGTTTGCGTCTTCATCGTGCCCCAGTACCGGGGCCCCCGACCGAACACGACGGGCATCACGAGGAACCAGTAGTCATCTGCCAGATTGAGACGGAGGACCTCGTGGATGAGCCGCGGTCCCCCTTCGATGATGATGTTCCCGCCCTTTTCGCGCTTGATGTTTGCAATGATCTTCGCGAGGTCGCCCTTCAGGACCCGCGAGTTCTCCCAGTCGAGGTTCTTCAAGCGATGGGAGAGGCATACCTTGTCCACCTTGTCGAGGAAGCGCGAGAAATCGAACATGAATTCGGGGTCCGTGGGCTTGCGTCCCTTGAGCGAGTGGACGCGACGGTGGCCGGTGAACGAGCGTCGGCCCATCACGACCGTCGTGACATCTGAAAACCGGTCCGTCCACATCTTCCGGAAGAACTCGTCCGGTTCGCCCGGCTTTCCCGACGGAAGATCAGAGCCCGGGTACTTGGGGAACTCCCCACGCCCGTCGAGGGTCATGTACAGATTGGCCGTGATCTTGCGCGTCATCTCGATGCTCCGGAGAAGTTCGACTCCAGGAGCCGCTTCATGGCATTGTCCCCAGAAATTGTTCGAACTGATCCCGGGTGGTCCCAACCGCAGCTTTGAACGACTGCGGAAACGCGAAACTTTCCGGCCTCGACGTGGGAACCTGCTCCCCCGAGTTCCGTCAGGGCGATCGCCTCAAGCAAGCCGGTCGGGTTCATTCGATCTCCGCAGGGACGAGCTATCAGGGCGAGCTTCTCTTAAGCATGAAACCGCGGTTGCGCGGTGGACCGAGCACGGCTCCCCCGGTCCGAGCCTTCCCCAGCCCCGCCGTCTGCGAACGAACCGCCGCAGTTACGGTCCCAGATGGACAAAGCCCGCTTTCCGTGGGGCCACTCCGGTGCGGTGAGGGCCCTTGGACTGACATCCAAGCCGGAACACAGCCCGGGGCATTGGTGAGATCTTCCTCCCCTGCACCAGTCTCAGCGATCCGCCGCAGATGCGGCGAAGAGACCTTCCAAATAGCGAAAGAAGCTCCCGTGACCGATGACGAGCGGGCGCTTTCGGTCCGGGTCTGCGTGGGTTGTGGCGTTGGTACTCGTCGTCGTGGCGGGGGGTTCCGTCGGTGGCATGTACTTCCACTCACCGCCGACCGCGCGCGCCGTGCCTACCTTCAACGTGTTCGCTGCGCCGCCGACCTCCTTCGGGAGCTGCAACGGGACTCACTTCGCGAGTGCCGTGAAGGCCGGGGGGACCATCACGTTCTCCGGGAATTGCAACATGCAGATCAACGCCACGCTCATCATCGGTAAGACGGCCCACGTGACGATCGACGGCAACGGCTTCTCCGTCGTCCTCCGTGGCTTCAACGACCGCCTGTTCTCCGTGAACGGCGGAATCCTCACGATCACTGGCGTGATCCTTGAAAGCGGGTCCGCGAACGGAGCGAGCGGCGCCTCCGGGGCGGCCGGCAGCCCGGGGACCGCCGGGATCTCGGGCTCGGCGGGCTCGAGCGGAAACGCCGGCACAGGCGCCGCCGGAGGGAGCGGGACGTCGGGGACGGTCGGAACGGCCGGTGGCCGAGGGAGCGTCGGTACGGCCGGCGCGACCACGGGCGGCGGCGCGCTCTTGATCCAAGCCGGTTCACGCGTCACCCTCACCTTCGATAGGTTCGAGGGGAACACCGCGACCGGCGGCAATGGCGGGGTCGGCGGTGGGGGAGGAACCGGCGGCACCGGCGGGGACGGCGGGCTCGGCGGCTCGGGCGGTTCGGGGACCTCCGGGGCATCGGGGGGGGCCGGTGGCAACGGCGGCTGGGCCGGTAACGGGTCGATCGGCGGCGCCGGAGGTGGCGGCGGCACGGGCGGTGCCGGCGGCGCAGCCCAGGGCGGGGCGATCGAGAATTCTGGGTTCCTCGTACTGACGAACGACACCTTCGAGGACGACCACGCGTACGGGGGCCAGGGGTACCCCGGCGGCTCGGGGGGCTCGGGAGGGGGCGGGGGCCAGGCCGGCGAGGGCGGTGGCGGAGGCAGCGGCGGTCAGGCGACCTCCGGCTCGGGCGGGACCGGCGGGTCGGCTGGGCCTAACGGCTTCGCCGCTAAAGGCGGGGTCGGCGGTTCCGGAGGGATCGGCGGCGTCGGAGGAGCGGCGTTGGGGGGCGGGATCTACAACGTGGGAACGATGTACGTCAACAACTCCACTTTCGAGAATGAGCAGGTTTCGGGGGGTGCCTCCGGAACCGGCGGCGCAGCCGGGGCGGGCGGCGCCGGCGGATATGGCGACGGCGGGACTCAGGCGGCGGGCCAGGGTGGGCTCGGCGGAACGCCGTTCAGCACCGGCGGATCAAGCGGACCCGGCGGCGGCTCCGTCAGCGCCTCTGGCGCCAACCCAGGTGCTTCCGGGGGCGACAGCGGGGCGGCCGGTCGTGGCGCCGGCGGTGGAGCGGGCTTCGGGGGCGGTCTCTATTCGTCGGGCACTCTCTTCGGGGTTACAGACACCTTCTTCAGTGACATCGCAAGCGGCGGGTCTGCGGGGTACGGCGGGCTCGGCGGCACGGCGGGCGCCGGAGGCTGGGGAGGCTTCGGCGACAACGGCGGCGCCGGCGGCCCCGGCGGCTCCGGGGTTCCGGGAACAAGTAGCAGCGGCGGCCCGGGCGCCGCCGGCGGATCGCCCACGAACGCCGCCAACGGAGCGATGGGGGGATCCGCAGGCGCGGCGAGCGTTGGCGGGACCGGTGGCGAGGGCGGGACGGGAGCGGGCGGAGGGCTCTATCTCGCTGCCGCGAGCACCTCGACGATCTCTCAGACGATCTTCGAGTACTGCAGCGCGGTCGGCGCGCCCGGCGGGGGTGGAGGCTCCGGCGGATGGGCAGTCTATTCGGGGAACTCCGGATTTGGAGGCGCCGGCGGCGCGGGCGGCTCTGGAGGCGCCGGCGGAACGACCAATCCGGGTCCACCGGAACGCGGCGGTGCCGCCACCAGCGGCGCCAATGGCGGCTCGAGCGGCGGGAGCCCCAAGGGCAAGACAGGAGGCGCCGGAGGGCCGGGTGGGATCGGTGGCTTGGGCGACGGCGGCGGAGTCTACGCCATCGGGACCGCTTCGATCGACAGTTCCAACTTCACCCATGATTCGGCCACGGCAGGCACGGGCGGGGCCGGCGGGTACGGCGGAGTGGGCGGCGCCTCCGGCGGCGGCGGCCCGGGGGGCAACGGCGGCGCCGGCGGGTTCGGCGGACAGGGTACGGCGCACGGGACCGGGACCTCGGGTGGCGGCGGCGGCAAGGGTGGGGCCGGGAACAAGGGCCTCCTCGGCGGGGCCGGCGGCCAGGGGGGTCTCGGTGGCTCGGGCGGAACCGCTTTCGGCGGTGGGCTTTTCGCTGCGGGAACCTGGAGCCTGATCTCGACCGCGTTCAGTTTTGATTCCGCCACCGGCGCCGCGGGCGCGACCGGTGGACCGGGCCAGTCTGGAGGCGCCGGTGGCTCGGGAGGAGCGGGAGGCGGCGGTGGCAACGGCGGCCTAGGCGGTGCCGGTGGCTCGCCCGGAGCCGGCGGCAAGGGTGGCAAAGGGGGAGATGCCGGCGGCGGTGGCCTGGGGGGTACGGGGGGCGCGGCCGGCAACGGCGGGAGCGGCGGGGACGGGGACGGCGGAGCGATCTACGGGCAGACAACGCCCCTGAAAGAAAGCCTCGTGACGTTCTCGTCGGACTCCGTGACGGCCGGAGCGCCCGGCGTCGACAACTGCGTCCTGAGTGAGGCGTGCCCCGGTACGGGCGGATTGGGCGGGATCGCGGGGACAGCGGGCGTCGGCGGGTCCGGCGGCTACAACGGCGCCGGGCTCATCCAGGCGTCGAACGGTGGGGCCGGGGCCTCGGCCAGCGCCGGGGCTGCGGGAGGAACCGGCGCCGCGGGCACCAGCGGGACGGCGGGAACGGCCTCGAACCCGGATCAGTTCTAGCGAGGAAACTTCCGATCGCTCGGGGCCAGTGGCATCGGACGACGAGCCCCGGGCGTGGGGAACGCCCGTCGCGCCCGATGCGAGTTGCCTGGTTCCCCCCGGGTTGATCCGAAAGCGGGTCACCCGGCGCGGGTCGCGTGGACCGGTGTTCGAATTAGTGATCGGAGGTCAGTGGCCACGCGGCCGGACTCGCCCACCCATCCCGGTAGCGCCTCGAGGCTCCCCGGCGAAGAGGGGATGACCCCGTGGATGTTCGGGTCGAGCGCTAGCATGGGCGACCCGATCGCATCGCCACCCAAGCAGATACTCCGGTTTCGTGATTCGATCGCCGAGACCCACGAGGCCCGCACCTTCCGATTCGATCCCCCCCGTGAGGGTTTCGCCTGGCGACCGGGGCAGAACCTCGTGATGACGATTCCCGGCCTCGAGGACCCACGGGGAGCCACCCGGCCCTTCACCATTTCTTCGAGCCCGACCGAGGGAGGGATGGTGGCCGTATCGACGCTGGTCCGCGAGAGCCCGTTCAAGCAACGCTTGGCCCAGTTGGCCCCGGGTGACACTGTCGAGAACGAGGCGATCGAGGGTGAGTTCGTGCTCGAAGCAGGGCGACCGGCGGTGATGATCGCCGGGGGAATCGGCGTCACCCCCTTCCGGAGCATGCTCCGGTTCGCGGTCGACACACGACTGGAGAAGCCGTTGGTGCTCCTCTACTCGAGCAAGACGCCGCAGGACATCGTGTTCCGGGCCGAGCTCGAGGAGTTCACCCGGCGCAACCACGCGATCCGGGTCGTTCACACGATTACCCGTCCAGAGGAAGCACGAGAACCTTGGACCGGTCGCAAGGGCCGGATCGATGCCGAGATGATCCGGGAGGGCATGCGAGGCGTACGGCACCCGCTGGTGTACGTGGCGGGTCCTCCGGGATTCGTCAAGGAGGCCCGGCGGTTGATCGACGACGAGCTCCACATCGGTAAGGAAGACCTCCGGATCGACGAGTTCGACGGTTACTGAAGCGGCGCTTGCCGTCGCGCCTCCCAGTGAGCCCCGGTGGGCGCGGCCACTCGTCACCCCCGGGCGGAAGGCGACCGCGTCCGGGGCTTTGACGGGGGAGTCGACCGCCGTCCCCGCCCGCGAGACTCCTCGGTGGGATGCGGGGTCGAACGGGGGCTCGGCCCGGTCCGTGCACTTCCACGCAAACCAGACGATGGCAACTCCCGTGGCGAGCAATACTGCGGTGATGAATGCAGACGCCAACCTCGGCGCTCCGACGAACAGGATTGAGAGGTTGGTCGCGCTTTACACCCCGCCCACGGCCACATTGGGCCTTTAATCCCCTGGATGGGGCAGGATTCGAGAGAGGAGGACCATGAGGATGGCCGGTTCGACCAAGAACACCCCGAACGGGATGAAGGCCTGGGTGTAGGGAATCGTGGAAGTAGCGTGCAGTTACACGTTGTGGTAGAAGGTGGTGATGTCACCGTATGCACTGTTCAACGCCCAGAAGATCCACAATGTTGACAGCCACATGCTTGTGTCCTTCCTAGAAGCGTTCTTGCCGGGGGCATGTTTGAAGTGGCGCAGTGTCGACTCCATCTTCCTCCTAAATTCGAATCGTGTCGGCGTGAAGCGCTCCGTCCCACCAGCGCGGGTGTCCCCCCTCGATCCGCTCCGATCCACCCATGTGGAGAGGAGCGAATCTTCTGGCGGTTCAACACCCGCCCCCGTCAAGCTCGATCGGAGGAACGTATACCGACAAGCGGCCCTTGGCCGGATCCAGAGCTCGGCTCCGGGATCGGGCTGATCCTCCCGGCAACGGCGACCTGGATGACGACCTTGCCGACAACGACCCCGGTCTCGAAATATCGATGGGCTTCCGCGGTGCGATCCATCGGAAACCGTCGGTCTATTACGGCATGGATCTTCCCATCCTCGATGAGTTGTTTCAGGAAGTCGAGGTCCTCGCTGGCTTGGGGAGAGGTCCCCACGATCACCTTCTTTCCGGCCCTCCCGAGCGGCCAGAAAGCCCGCAACCTCGTCGACAGATCCGGGTTCCCCAGGAGGTAACGTCCTCCCTCGGTCAGCGCGGCCATGCTCTCGGAGTAGGAACTCGTCCCGACAACGTCGAAGATGACGTCATAGGATCGACCGAGCTCTGTGAAATCTTCGGTCGTGCAGTCGATCACCCGGTCGGCACCGATCGACCGAAGTCCCTCGAGCTTTCCCGTGCGGTCGACCCCGGTTACCTCGGCCCCATAGTGTTTGGCGAGTTGAACCGCGAAAGTCCCGATCCCACCGCCCGCGCCGTTGATCAGGACCCGAGCTCGCTTCAGATCGCCGGCGCGTCGGAGAAAGTGCAGCGCTTCGAGTCCCCCGGTGGGGACCGAAGCGGCTTCCTCGTAGGTCATGTTCTGGGGCTGGATCGCTATCGCGCGGCCGCGTGAATCCGCGGGAAGGCAGAGGTACTCCGCATAGGCACCGAACCCGAACCCCGTGGTTCCGAAGACCCGGTCGCCCACCCGGATCCGGCGGACATCCCGACCCACGGCCTCGACCTCGCCGGCAAATTCTTGGCCCAATACCTTCCGTCTCGGTCGGGTCAGACCGAAGAGGAGCCGGACGAGCCAACGCATCCCGATCGAGAGGTGAAGACCGCGAAGCTCGCAGTCGCCCGCCGCGACGGTCGTGGCGCGGACCCGGATGAGCAGCTCGTTTTTCCGGGGGACCGGTTTGGCCACGTCTTGGAGCTGGAGGACCTCGGGTGGGCCGTACTCCGTCCAGACGATCGCTTTCACCGAAGTCGCTCCGGCCCCGTTCGGATCACTCCGGTCACTGAACGCCGGCGCACTATCTACCTCGGTGGAATCCTATCCAAGGGGTTCGCCCACGCTCGGGCCCAACTCCGCCTCGGAGCCCGTGCGGCCGGCACTCCCGCCGGCTATGTCGGCGCGGCGCCAGCGGAGGAAGGACTGGCCTTCGAGAGCGCGAAGACCTTCCATCCCATCAAGAGCGGGAACACGGCGAACGTCAATAGAGCGAACGGGGAGAAGGCCGCAGAGTCGACCGCGAAGGAGGCCAACGCGATCAGTCCCGCCACGCCGAATGCGGCACTGGCCCCTCCGAAGAACCTCCCGAATCCCGGTGCGTTGAACATCGCAACCCCGAGGACGACAAAACCGGCGGAGAGGAAGATGTAGGCGCAGGTGTCGAATTGGTTGAACATGCCTTGCGTCGCCTGCCAGAGCTGCACGGCGGTGGCCTGCTGCGCAGCCGTGGCCCCCGCCGCATGATATTGCGCGGATATCTGGGCCATCGCGACGTTGGGTTCGCTCTCTACCGCGAGCACGGCCAATCCGAGGAAGCTGAGGAATCCACCGAACAGCGCGGGTGCGAGGTTCGACTCCCTAAGGGTGCGATACAGGGCGATGAAAAGGGGGACGAACAACAGCACGCCCACGAGGAAGAGGGTCTGGCCGACGATGATCTGGGTTTGAACGCCCGGGAATCTCATGATCGGGCCCGGGCCGGGGGCGGTGGTGTTGGTCCCGACGAAGGCGACCTGATACACGATGCTCACGAGGAAGACGACGGCTCCGACCATCCCGGCCAGGCCTCCCCAACCGAGGAGGCTCTTCTCCTGCGCCTGTCGAGTTGGACTTAGGAGAGCATCCGTGGTAGAACTTTCGAGGAGGGTGCCTGGCACGGCCGGTGTGTTGACTGTCGCCATTGCGGGATTTGCCTCAGGGGGCTTCGGGTCGGGGGGAGCCATAAGCCCCTCCTCAATCCGAATCAAGGAACGCGCGGATCACCGAAGTGATCAGAGCTGGACTCTCAATCCCGCTGGGATCCGCCGAGAGGGCCCCGACTCTCCGTCAACGGAGGGTTACAGGTTGTGCCGGCGTTGCGTCGGGTTCGACCACTACCGCCGTGCCGTAGGCCAATACTTCGGTCATGGCCGGTCCGAGCTCCGACGTGTCGAAACCGACCGAGAGGACCGCGTTGGCTCCGAGGCTCTTGGCGTGATCGGACAGACGTTGGACCGCGACGTGGCGGGCCTGCTCAAGGAGTTGTGTGTAGACCTTGATCTCCCCGCCCGCCCAACTTCGGAAGAAGGCCCAGATGTTCTGCCCCAGCCCGCGGGAGCGAACGATGAGGCCGAACGTCGCGCCGATAACCCGGGTCACGCGGTAGCCGGTGAGGTAGGGGGTCGTAACGATCAGCACATCGGTGGGGGGAGCGTAGATCGGGCCAGGATCCAGCGGGCGAGGGTTGCTCGACACGGCCACCGACGAGGACTAGCCTAGTTGACGCTTACGGCGAAGTCGACCCCCATCGTCGCCTACCGTCGGAACCGCACCGTCGGCCTCGCGACCATGAGAGCGGCCGCGTCGCAGCGGGACACGAATCGGCCCCAACCCGGAACGACCGCAGTCCGTGGCGACGTGGCTCGAGCGATTGTTGTCCCACCACGGCGACGCTCACCCGTTGACGGCCTCCCGCTCAGGCACGGCCGGAGCGTCCCGAGGTGACTCTAATAACGAGAGGTCCGTACGTCCCGGTGAAACTGCACATGGCGGCTTATCTGATCTCAGAAGTCGACTGGCACGATTCCGACAAGGCGAAGGAGTACCGCGAAAAGTTCGGTCCGGCTCTCGAGAAGTTCGGAGGACGAACGCTCTGTGCCGGTCCCCCCCGGGTAATTGAAGGGGATTGGAAGCCGCCCCGCGTGGTGGTCCTCGAATTTCCGAGCATGGACTCCCTCAACGCCTGGTACGGATCAACGGAGCATGCCCCCGTGCTCAAACTCCGAATGGAGGGAGCCACGTCCAAGGTGGTCGCCGTCGAGGGGCCCATCCGATAGACCTCCGTCGGATCAGTGCGGGGCGCTCCAATCGTCGAACTTCTAGACTGGGACCGGCCGTTGGGCCGACATGCCGACGGCTCAGGGCCCGCACCACGCTCCCGGCCGGACGCTGCCCTACTTCCCTCGGAGCTCGAAGCGCTGGCCGAGCTGCTCGCACCGCGCTGCTGAGGGGAGCTGGCGCCCGGGATCGCCGTCCGACCGACGCGATTCGGAGGTCCGAGCCGAATCGATAGCGGCCCTGCGAAATTGAGACCTGCGAATCCCGACCTCCGATACAAATATGTATGAATTCGCGAAAAGCTCTCACCGGCTGGTAGCGAGAAAGTGGACATTTCGGACATCTGGCTCGCGATTGTGGCCCTCGGTGCGGCGACCATCAACGGGGCGATCGGCTACGGTTTCTCGTCGATCACGACCCCGATCGCTCTGCTTTGGTTCTCGAACAAGGTCCTGAACCCGGCCCTCGTCAGCGTCGAACTCGTCGTCAATATCACCCTCCTGTTCCGCGAACGCGCCTTCATTCCCGTGACGAAGGCCCGCGCGATGCCCGTCGTTTGGACGCTGCTGCCGGGCGTCCTGCTGGGGACCATCGGTCTGACTTACCTCGCGGTCAATGACGTCAAGGTCGTCGTCTACCTCGTCCTCCTCCCGGTCGTGTTCATCCAGCTGTTGGGGCTGCGCCGGCCGTTCACCAACGAGCGGCGCGGGGGTGCCGTGATCGGGCCGGCGATCGGATTCTTGTACGCGCTGACGACCATCTCGGGCCCTCCGCTCGCCGTCTTCTTCCGGAACCAGGGCCTGAGCAAGAACGAGTTCCGATGCACGATGGCGCAGGTCCGAGTCGCTGAGTCGAGCTTGACCCTCGCGACGTACCTCGCGTTCACCGAATTTTTCGGGGCGAACTTGGTCTCCGCGCCGTCGCTCGGACTCGTCCCGTACCTGCTTCTCCCTATCCTGATCGGTGTCCCGCTCGGGACCTGG